>JBAVRG010000282.1:0-2321 GCA_049694795.1 Mycobacteriales bacterium | reverse complement strand
CCGCTGTCCCGGCCCGCGGTGTCGCCGTCGTGCGGGTGCCGGGTGCCGTTGCCGGGGCGGCTCAGGTCGCGCCCGTCGGTGCTGTCCTGCGCCTCGCGGGGATCGGCAGTGCCGTTGCCCGGCTCGGGCGAGGGCGTCGTCGCCGGCGCAGCGGTACCGGGCGTCGTCGACACGGCCGGAACGGGGTCGTGCGCGGGCGCGGGCGAGTGGTGGTGCGGTCGCGGCAGGTGCACGGGGCTGACGGCGGCGACCGCGTCGGCCACCGCGGTCTGGGCCGGTGCGGGCAGCGACCCGGTGGCCGCGGCAGTGAGCACGACCGCCAGGCAGCCGCAGCTGCCGAGCAGGGCCGGCATGACCAGGCCCCAGCCCCGGGGCCGGGTGCGGGAGCGCCAGGAGACGGCGGCCGGGAGCGCGGCCTCCCCGGCTTCGCTGGCCGCCTCGCCGCCGACTCCACTGCTGACTCCGATGCCCGAGTCGAGCATCGCCGCGAGCGCTGCCGACGGGGCCGGTGCGGGGATCGCGGCGAGCGAGCGCAGCGCAGCGACGGCCTCGCTGAGCAGGGGCTCCTCGGCCAGCCGTCGACCGCGCAGCAGCGCGTCGGCTGCGCGGTCGTCGAGGTGCCGGCGGGGGGTCACGTCCCAGTCATCGTGGGAAGGGCTCACAGGGTTACTCCGTCCGGTGCTTCAGACGGCTGGAGCGCCTGCCGAAGAGCGATCAGACCCCGTCTCTGCAGCTGCTTGACGGCACCCGGGGACTTCCCGAGGGCCTCCGCGACCTGTTCGACGGTGAGGTCGGCCAGGATCCGCAGCACCAGGACGTCGCGCTGGTCGGGGAGCAGCGTGGCCAGCAGCCGCCGTACCTGCTCGGTCTGGACGTGGTCCAGCGCGTCGTCCTCGGACGACGGCGCGGTGCGGGGGTCGCTGGCCGCGGCGTACTCGACGGCCGGCTCGCGCCGGCTGCGCTTGCGCAGGTCGTCGACCAGTCGGGCGTGGGCGACCGAGAAGGTGAAGGTGCGCAGCCCGGCTGCCCCGCCCGTGAGGGTCGGGAGCTTCGGGAAGACGGTGAGGAAGACCTCACTGGTGAGGTCCTCCGGTTCGGCGGCCCCGCGGGCGCGCAGGTAGGCGTGCACCCGGGGGGCGAGCTCGTCGTAGACCGCACGCAGCGCCCAGGCCTCCCCGGCCTGGGCGGCGGGCAGGACGTCGTCGAGGAGCTGGTCGGACACGGCGTCGGGACGGTGCCTTTCGGGGGCGGTGACCGGCTCCCCCCAGGGCCGACACGGACAGGGCTGTCGTGTTGTGTGTCGTCCGCGGGACGACAGCCCTGAAGGGTACGGCGGTCAGACCTTGCGCAGCACGGTGACCACCCGGCCGAGGATCGCGGCGTCGTCGCCCGGGATCGGGGAGTAGGCGTCGTTGTGCGGCATGAGCCAGACGTGCCCGTCGCGGCGCTTGTAGGTCTTGACGGTCGCCTCGCCCTCGATCATCGCGGCCACGATGTCGCCGTTGTCGGCGGTCGGCTGCTGGCGCACCACGACCCAGTCGCCGTCCGCGATGGCCGCGTCGACCATCGAGTCGCCGACCACCCTGAGCAGGAACAGAGTGCCCTCGCCGACCAGCTCGCGCGGCAGCGGGAAGACCTCCTCCACGGCCTGCTCGGCGAGGATCGGGCCGCCGGCGGCGATCCGGCCGATGACCGGCACGAAGGCGGGCTGCGGGAACGCGCTGTGCTCGCTCTCGCTGTCGAGGCCGGCCCCGGCGCCGGGCATCTGCGCCGGCAGCCGCACGTCGACGGCTCGCGGCTTGGTGGCGTCGCGCCGCAGGAAGCCCTTCTTCTGCAGCGCGATGAGCTGGTAGGACACGCTGCTGGTGCTCGCCAGCCCCACCGCGTCGCCGATCTCGCGGATGGTGGGCGGGAAGCCGCGGCGCTCCACGGACTCGCGGATGAACTCGAGGACCTTGCGCTGGCGCGGCGTCAGGCCGGCGTCGTCGGCCGGGCCGTCGGGCAGGTTCTGCACCGAGGCGGTCTTCGGCGGCACCCCGGGCTTGCGGCCGCGCCGGGCACCCACCGTCGGGCTGTCCGTCGGGCCGGTCGTCGGGCCGGTCGTGCCCTCGTGCGTGTCCTCGCGGGTCACCGTCAGCTCCTCCCTCACCCGGTCGTGGTCCGGCCGGGGATCGCTGCGGACGGTAGACGGACCGGGCCGAGTTCTCAAACATCTGTTCGAAGTGTCGTGGATTTTGTCGGAGCCCTCTGTTAGACATTGGCTCAGATGTTCGATCGAACCTTCGTTCGAGTGAGCCCCGAGGAGCACGGCATGACCTGGA
>JBAVRG010000281.1:0-1828 GCA_049694795.1 Mycobacteriales bacterium | reverse complement strand
TCGTCGTCAACAACGCCGGCATCCTGCGCGACAAGAGCTTCCTGAAGCTCGAGTGGGCCGACCTCGACGCCGTCCTCGACGTGCACCTCAAGGGCGCCTTCTACGTCAGCCAGCCGGCCTTCGCGGTCATGAAGGAGAACGGCTACGGCCGGTTCGTCTTCACCGCCTCGAACGCGACGTTCGGCAACTTCGGCCAGTCCAACTACGGCGCCGCCAAGGCCGGCCTCATCGGCCTGTCCAACGTGCTCGCCGTCGAGGGCGCCCGCGCCGGCATCCTGTCGAACGTCATCATGCCGGTGGCCTTCACCCGCATGACCGAGGAGCTGCTCGGCGACTTCGGCAAGGTGCTGACGGCCGAGTCCGTCACCCCGATGGTGACCTACCTGTGCAGCGAGGCGTGCACCACCACGCACGGCGCGTTCAGCGCCGCCGGCGGCCGCTACGCCAAGGTCTTCACCGGCCTGGCCCAGGGCTGGTTCGCCGGCGCCGGCGCCTCGGTCACCGCCGAGGACATCGCCTCCCACTTCGAGGACATCACCAAGGAGGAGGGCTACATCGTGCCGCAGAGCACGACCGACGAGATCATGGCCCTCGGCGCGCTCTTCAGCTGACCCGGTACGTCGGAAGGGGCGCGGCTCGGGCAGAGCCGCGCCCCTTCGGCACCTCCCAGCGCGGGTGGTGAGGGCCGGGCCAGTCCTTCCGGGCCATTCCGCCCGTTCTGCCCCGCCAGCACAGTGAACCCATGCCGTGCTGGGACCCGGTGTCGTCGCGCACCTTCCACCTGCTCACGCAGGCGCGGCCCGAGCAGGTCTGGGCGACGCTCACCTGCCCGACCCTCAGCACGCAGTTCCTGCACGGGCTGAGCGCGGAGAGCACCTGGGTCACCGACAGCCCGGTGCACCTGACGAGCCCGCAGGGCTGGCAGCTCACCGGGCGGGTGCTGTGGAGCGAGCCGCCGGTCCGGCTCTCGCTCACCATCGAGGACAGCCAGCAGGCCTGCACCTACCTGACCTGGGAGCTGCGCCGCGTCGGCGGGGCGAGCTGCGGCAGCAGCGGCACCGTGGTGCGCCTGCGCGTCGAGGAGAGCCCCGCCGGGACGACCGACGACGAGGAGCTCGAGGACGCCTGGCTGCCGGCGCTGGCCGCTCTGGAGACGGTGCTCCGGAGCTGAGCCTCAGGGCGTCCGCGGGGTGGCCGAGTAGACGACCATGCCCGCCGGCACGCCCTTCGGGCTGCTGAAGGCGAAGCTCTTCTTGCGCCGGGTCTGCACCGCTTCCGGGTCCAGGCCCGCGAGCGCGGTGTCGGACACCAGCAGCTCGTCGGCGCCTGCCCTCTCGACCAGCCGTGCGGCGACGTTGACGTCCACGCCGAGGTAGTCGCCGCCGAGAGCCCGGGGCCGGCCGGTGTGGAGCGCCGCGCGCAGCCGGGGCTGGTGGCCGGCCACCCGCACCTCCCGCAGCCGCAGCCGCGCCTGCTGCACCGCCTCGAACCCGAGCTGCGGGGTCGGGAAGGTCGCCATCAGGCCGTCACCGAGGCGCTTCACGACCTTGCCGCGGTGGGCGAGCACCGGCGGCTCGATCGCCCGGGCCACGGCGCGCAGCAGCTCCAGCGCGGCGTCGTCACCCACCTCGAGGGCCCAGCTGGAGAACCCCACGAGGTCGGTGAACAGGAGCGTGAGCTCGGCGTCGCCGCTGCCGCGGCCGGATCGCTCGGCCAGCGCCTGCCAGACCTGGAGCACGCCCAGGCCGACCTCGCGACTGGCGCGCGGCTGCTCGTCGAAGAGCCGGTCGGCGACCCGGGCCACCGTGCCTGCCGGGTCGCGCCCGGC
>JBAVRG010000280.1:0-8997 GCA_049694795.1 Mycobacteriales bacterium | reverse complement strand
GTGCACGCCCCGGAGCCCTACGTCGGGCCGCTCGCCGTCACCGCGCTCGTGGTGGGCTGGCTGCGCCGCCGCCGGCAGCCCGAGCTGGCGTCGTTCGCGGCGTACGGACCCGGCCTGGCGCTCGCGCTGGTGCCGTCCCTGCTGAGGTCCTTCGGGGACGACACCCCGACCCGCGCGCTGGTGCTGCTCGTCGTCGCCGTCGGCGTGGTCGTCGCCGGCGTGCACGGCCGGCTGCGGGCCCCGCTGGTGATCGGGGGCCTGGTGGTCGTGGCCGACGCCGTGCACCTGCTGGCCCCCTACGCCGCCGCGCTGCCGCGCTGGGTGCTGCTCGCAGCCGCCGGCATCGTGCTCGTGCTGCTGGGCGCCACGTACGAGCAGCGGCTCCGCGACGCCGCGCGGCTGAGGGAGCGCTATGCGCGCTGGGTATGACGACGCGGTGGACCGCGACGTCGAGGAGCTGCTGGCGCTGCCGACCTGGGCGGTGGTCGGACTGTCCGGCAACCGGGCCCGGGCGGCCTGGGACGTGGCGCTGTTCCTGCAGCGCAAGGGCCGCCGGGTCGTGCCGGTGCACCCTGCCGCCGAGACCGTGCACGGCGAGCCGGGCTACTCCTCGCTGGCGCAGATCCCCTTCCCCGTCGACGTCGTCGACTGCTTCGTGCGGTCCGCGCTCGTCGGGCCGGTGGTCGACGAGGCCGTCGCGATCGGCGCCAAGGGCATCTGGATGCAGCTCGAGGTGGTCGACGAGGCGGCTGCCGCGCGCGCCCGGGCCGCCGGCCTCACCGTCGTCATGGACCGCTGCCCGAAGATCGAGTGGCGCTGACCGTCAAGGTTCTCCCGGCCCTGCCGACATCCTGATCATGGAGCCGATCACGGTGCCGGAGCCCGAGGTGCGGTGCGACCGCGACCACCTCGACCAGCTGCGGGCGCCCACGAGCGACGTGGCGGTGCCGCACAACCCGGCCGCGCTCGAGAGCGTCGCCGCCCTGCTCGCGCACGTCCGTCGCGCCGCCTGACCCCTCAGGTCAGGCGCGACTGCAGGGCGGCGTCCTTGGCTCGTGCCTGGTCTGCCAGCCCGGCCTGGAACTCGCGCATCCGCTGCAGCAGCGCAGGGTCGGACGAGGCCAGGATGCGTACGGCGAGCAGGCCGGCGTTGCGGGCGCCCGCCACCGACACCGTCGCGACCGGCACCCCTGCCGGCATCTGCACGATCGACAGCAGCGAGTCCATGCCGTCGAGGTGCTTGAGCGGCACCGGCACCCCGATCACCGGCAGCGGGGTCATCGAGGCCACCATGCCGGGCAGGTGGGCGGCGCCGCCGGCGCCGGCGATGACGGCGCGCAGCCCGCGGTCAGCGGCCGCCGAGGCGTAGTCGAGCATGTCCACCGGGGTGCGGTGCGCCGACACGACCCGCACCTCGTGGGGGACGTCGAACTCCTGCAGCGCCAGCGCCGCCGGCTCCATGGTGGGCCAGTCGGAGTCACTGCCCATGATGATGCCTACGACAGGGTCCACGAGCCCGTCCTCAGGTAGTGGGCGCCGTTCCGGGCCCGTTCGCGGGTCTCGGCGAGGTCCTCACCGAGGGCGGTGACGTGCCCGATCTTGCGGCCGGGCCTCACCTGCTTGCCGTACAGGTGCACCTTCAGCGCGGGGTCGCGGGCGAACAGCATGTGCAGCCTGCGGTCGAGCTCGGGGTCACCCTCGCTGCCGAGCAGGTTCGCCATGACGACGTGCGGCGCCGTGAGCGTGGTCGCGCCGAGCGGGTAGTCGAGGACCGCACGCAGGTGCTGCTCGAACTGCGACGTGCGGGCGCCCTCGATCGTCCAGTGGCCGCTGTTGTGCGGGCGCATCGCGAGCTCGTTCACCAGCAGCCCGTCCGCCGTCTCGAACAGCTCGACCGCCAGCACGCCGACGACGTCGAGCTCGTTCGCGAGGTCGAGGGCAAGGCTCTGGGCGTGCAGCGCCCGCTCCTCGGACAGGCCGGGTGCGGGGGCGACGACCTCGACGCAGATGCCGTCCTCCTGGACGGTCTCGACCACCGGCCACGCGGCGGCCTGCCCGTACGGCGAGCGCGCGACGACGGCAGCGAGCTCGCGCTGCAGCGGGACGAGCTGCTCGGCGAGCAGTCGCACCCCGCTTGCCAGCACCGGCTCGGCGTCCGACAGGTCGCGCACGACCCAGACGCCCTTCCCGTCGTACCCGCCGGTGACGGCCTTCAGGACGACCGGCCAGCCGTGGTCGGCGGCGAAGCCCTCGAGGTCCTGCGCGCTGCTCACAGGAGCGAAGGGCGGGACGGGAGCGCCGAGGGCGTGCAGCCGGGTGCGCATGACCAGCTTGTCCTGGGCGTGCAGCAGCGCGGCCGAGCCGGGCAGCACGGTGTGACCGGCTGCCTCGAGGGCCTTGATGAGCTCGCCCGGGACGTGCTCGTGGTCGAACGTCACGACCTCGCACCCGTCCGCGAACGCGCTCAGGTCCGTCAGCGAGGTGTGCGAGCCGACGACGACGCCGTTCGCGACCAGGGCGGCGCTGTCGTGGGTGGCGTCGGCCAGGACCCGCAGCGACAGGCCGAGCGCGATCGCTGCCTGGTGCGTCATCCGGGACAGCTGGCCGCCGCCGACCATCCCGACGACCGGCAGGTCCATGGCGCCCCTGATCGTCACGTCCCGGAAGGCTAGTGGACGCCGTCAGGCCAGCAGCCGGCGCGACAGCCGCGCCACGGTCTCCTCGTCGACGCCGATGGCCATCGCGAGGCCGTGCACGCCGCCGTACGCCGCGTCGACCCGGTTCAGGAACCGCACCATGTTGATCGCGTGCGGCCGCATCGAGGCGAGGGTGCGGCGCTGCATGTCGGGGCCGTAGAGGTCGGTGTGGAGCAGCCGGTCGCGGATGGCCTCGATCCGCTCGTCGCTGAGCGCGTAGTCGGCGACGACCGCGTCCCGGCGGACCCCCACCAGCGACAACGCGAGGGCCACCACGACTCCGGTGCGGTCCTTGCCGGCCGCGCAGTGCACGACCACCGCACCGCTGCGCGGGTCGGCGATGGCCCGGAGCGCCTGCGCCAGCTGCGCCGGCGCGTGGCTGACGTAGTCGAAGTAGAAGTGGTCGACCGCGTGCTCCTCGGCGTCCTCGTGCGGGACGGCGCGCTCGACGAGCTGGTCGCGCCCCTCGAAGCCGTACGGGATGAGGTCGAGGTGCAGGTGCTGGACGGCGGTCGCCCGCAGCGGACCGGGCCCGGTGATCTCCACCTCGGCGGAGGTGCGCAGGTCGAGCACGGTGCCGACGCCGTGCTCGAGCAGCTGCACCACGTCGTCGGGAGTCAGGTCCTGCAGGTTGTCGGCCCGGACCAGCACCCCGGGCTTCGTGGCACGTCCGTCCACCGTCGGCAGCCCGCCGAGGTCACGGACGTTGACGGCACCGTCGAGAGCGAGCCAGGTCACGGTCAGACTGTATTCAGACCGGCTCCCGCTAGTGTTGTCCGGTGCCCAGCGCCCTTGCCGACCGGCTGCGGCCGCTCGCCTCGGAGCTCGCGAAGTTCGTCGTGGTGGGTGGTTTCTGCTTCGTCCTCGACACCGTCCTCGCCTACGTCTTCCGGTTCGGGATCGGCCTCGGCCCGACGACGTCCAAGACGCTCTCGACGGTCATCGCCACCGCGGTCTCGTACGTCGGGAACCGGCTGTGGTCGTTCGCGCACCGGGTCGACGACGGCCGCGGCCACGGCCAGGACATCACCCGCTACGCCGTCATCAACGTCGTCGGCCTGGTGATCACCCTGGTCCCGGTGGACGTCGCCCACTACCTGCTCGACGAGACCAGCCCGGTGGCCTTCACGGTGAGCGGCATCGTGGGCACCGCGATCGCCACGGTGTTCCGGTTCTGGGCCTACCGCCGCTACGTGTTCGCCTCCGAGCCGGCCCTCGCCGAGCGGACGGCGCTGGTCTGAGGGTGGCTGCTGTGAGACGTCGTACTGCGCTGGTCGCGACCGCGCTGCTGGTGGCCGCGCTGAGCGGCTGCAACGACAGGCCGAGCGCCGCACCGAGCCCTGCCGCGCCGACGAGCTCCGCGACGCCGACGAGCGACCCCTACACCGACCTCGACCCCCCGACCTCGCCCGGCGTGGGCAGCTTCGACAAGGTGACCTCCGACCGCGCCTACGAGGCGGCGCACGGGCTGCTCGCCCTGCAGCTGCTCGAGCCGGCCACGCTCACCGGCAGCAACCGCTCCGAGCTCCTCCAGCAGCTCACCGGCCAGCTCGAGGACGCCACGATCGGCAAGGACCTGGGAGGTGCCCCGTCCCGGCGCGGCCTCGACTACCGGCCGCTGCTCGCCCGCACGGTCCGGCTCGGGAAGCCGTTCGTCGAGGTGGTCCGCAGCAGCTACCAGGGCGACCAGGTCCAGGGCATCGGGGGCGAGACCGGCCTGCGGGTCACGTGGGACGGTGCGGTCCGCTACCACGTCACGGTGGACGGCGTGCCGCGCACGATCGGCTACGCGATGACCATCGCCTACGTCTTCTCCGCCGTCCCCAACGAGCCCGGCGGCATGGCGCTGCAGCTGGTCGTCAAGGGCAGCTCGCACGCCGCGCCGGTGCTCACCTCCTGCCTGGCCAAGGGGGTCCTGCTGCCGACGGCGGGGGCGCCCACGGACGCCGACCTCGGCCCCGGTCCCTACCCCAGCGCGCCGCCCGGGCCGGCCTGCCCGGTCTGAGCGTCGCGCCGCACCAGGTGGGGCGTGAGCGCCCGGTAGCCGCGCACCGACCGGCGGGCGAGGGGGCGCACCTGCAACCCGTCCAGCTCCCCGGCGGTGACCTTGTCCACGAGCACGCTCGACGGCCGGGCCTCGTCGGCCAGCCGGCTCGCGAGGTTGACCGGCTCGCCGTACACGTCGCCGAGCCGCACGAGCACCGGTCCGGTCGCCACCCCGGCGCGCACCGCCGGCAGCTCCTCGTCGGCCCGGTGCGCCTCCACCGTGTCGAGCGCCACCTGCACGGCGGTCAGCGGCGTCGGCGTCGTGTAGAGCACGCCGTCGCCGAGGGTCTTCACGACCCGGCCGCCGACTGCCGTCACGCGCAGCGCGGTGTCGCGCTCGAAGCGCTCGAGGGTGCGCTCGAGGCGAGCGGTGTCCCAGGTGCGCGAGGACCGGGTGTAGTCCACGAGGTCGACGAAGCCGATCGCCAGCGAGGACAGGCCGCCCTCGCCCCGGTCCGTGGCGAGCGCCCGCTGCACCGCGGCGGCGAACTGCCGCCGCCACATGAACAGCACCAGCTCCTCGAGCTGCGGCACGACCTCGGGCGCGGTCCTGAGCGCGACATCTGCGGCGTCCTGCGCCGACCCGTCACCGGCGACCCGGCGGAAGACGTCGATCTGCGCCTCGGCGAGCCGCGACAGGCCCTGGCCCATCGCGCGGGCCATCACCAGCCAGGTGTCGGCGTCGATGATCCCGCTGTCGAGCAGCTCGGCACTGCGCTGCAGCGCCCGCACGTCCTCCTCGGTGAAGGCCACGTCGTCGGGCTGCAGCTCGGGGAACCCCATCGCGGCCCAGACCGCGTCCGCCAGCTCCTCAGGCACCCCGGCGCGCTCGACGACCTGCTCACTGGTCAGCGAAAGGGGTGCGCCGAGCAGCAGCGCGTCGAGGTCCTCCACGCCCGGAAGGCTAGGGGTGCGAGGCCCTGAGGTCAGGCGTACCGTCGAACCATGACGTCGCGGCAGAAGGCGTACTTCGCCTTCCGCGGTGCGGCAGCCGGGATCTTCCTCCTGTCGGCCACGGTGCTGCCGCGCGGTGCCCCGGCGGTGATCGGGGCGCTCGTCGCCGGCATGGGCGGCATCCTGAGCTGCATCGGGGTCAACGCCGGCGGCCCCGGGGAGCAGGCCGGCGCGCGCGTCGAGCAGGCGGTCCTGGACAGGTCCAGAGCGCCCCAGGGCGACTGGCCGCCCTACGACGAGGGCAAGGTCATCGAGGGCGAGCTGGTCACGCCTCCCGCGCCGCCTTCTCGGTGAGCTCGTAGAGCGTCCGCTGCACCTGCTCCACGCGCGGCACGTCGGTCAGCTGGACCTGGCCGCGCTCGCCCGCCGACTCCACGACCAGGGTGCCGCAGCGCAGCAGCCGCCCCAGCAGGTTGTGGCTGAAGGTCACGTCGTTGATGCGCGTCAGGGGCACGTCACGACCGGTGCGCGACACGATCCCGCTGCGCACGACGACGCGCTTGGTGGTGATGACGATCAGCGTGCTGCGCCAGCGCAGCACAGGCACCACGAACAGCACGACCGCCACGAGCACCGCGATCCCGGTGATGACCCAGCGCGCGACGGTGTCGTCGACGGTCGCGAGCAGGAACCCTGCCAGCGCGGCGACGACGAGCAGCTCGAGCACCGGCAGCACCAGCACCTTCCAGTGCGGGTGCGTGTCCACGACGACGGTCTCGTCGTCGGCGAGGAGCTTCTTCGGGTAGGCCACGATCGGACTATCTCAGGTGGACGACGTCCCCGGCTGCATAGGCGACCCCGTCGACGACGAGCCGTCCCTGGTCGTCGACCGCCTCCGCGGTCCCCTCGACGGACGTCCCGCCCGGCAGCTCGAGGCGCACCTGCCGTCCCAGCGTGCCGCACATCGCCCGGTACGACGAGACCGCCCGGTCCCCCAGCGCACCCCCGAGGGCCCGCAGCACGGCCCGCAGGAGGGTGTCCCTGTCAGTGGTCGTCGCGCCCTCGAGCAGCAGCGAGGTGGCCTGGTCGTCCGGGAGCTCCTCGCGGCGGGTGGTGACGTTCAGCCCGATGCCGAGCACCGCGGCGGTGTCCGCCCCCGACCCCACCGCCTCCGCGAGCAGGCCCGCCACCTTGCGGTCGTCGACGAGCACGTCGTTGGGCCACTTCAGGTCGGCGTCGACCCCCGCCTGCGCCCGGAGCGCCTGCGCCACCGCGAGGCCCCCCAGCAGCGGCACCCACCCGAGCTGCGCGGCGTCCGGGCGCAGCAGCACACTGAAGGTCAGGCCGGCCCGAGGCGGCGACAGCCAGTGCCGGTCGAGCCGCCCGCGCCCGGCGGTCTGCTCCTCCGCGACGACAACCAGGCCGTGCGGTTCACCGGCCCGGGCCCGCTCGGCGACCACCTGGTTGGTCGAGCCGACGGCCTGCAGGACCTCCAGCCGCCAGCCGTCGGGCGCCAGGGCGCGGTCGAGCGCAGCAGCGCGGAGCGGGGGGCGGTCGAGGTCGCCGTACATGCTCAGATAGTGCCCCGATACCCTCGCGGGCGTGACTGCTGAGCCCGTGACGCCCGCCCCCGACGTCCACACCACCGCCGGCAAGCTCGCCGAGCTGCGCCGCCGCAACGACGAGATGCTGCACGCCGGGTCGCAGCGCGCCGTCGACGCGCAGCACGCGAAGGGCAAGATGACTGCCCGCGAGCGCGTCGAGTACTTCCTCGACGAGGGCAGCTTCGTCGAGACCGACGCGCTCGCCCGGCACCGCGCCCACGACTTCGGCGTCGACAAGAACCGCCCCTACTCCGACGGCGTGATCACCGGCTACGGCACGGTCGACGGCCGCCAGGTGTGCGTCTTCTCGCAGGACGCGACCGTCTTCGGCGGGTCGCTCGGCGAGGTCTACGGCGAGAAGATCGTCAAGGTCATGGACCTGGCCCTGAAGGTGGGCTGCCCCGTCGTCGGGCTCAACGACGGCGGCGGCGCGCGCATCCAGGAGGGGATCATGGGTCTCGCCCTGTACGGCGAGATCTTCTACCGCAACGTCATCGGCTCGGGCGTCGTCCCGCAGCTGTCGCTGATCCTCGGCTCGTGCGCAGGCGGCGCGGTCTACTCCCCCGCCATCACCGACTTCACGCTGATGGTCGACGGCGGGTCGCACATGTTCATCACCGGCCCGGACGTCATCAAGACGGTCACCGGCGAGGACGTCGGCATGGAGGAGCTCGGCGGCGCCCGGGCGCACAACTCCAAGTCGGGCGTGGCGCACTTCATGAGCGCCGACGAGCAGGAGTGCCTCGACCTCGCCAAGACGCTGCTGTCGTTCCTGCCCTCCAACAACATGGAGGAGCCGCCCGTCTTCGACGAGGTCGACGCCCTGGCGGAGGACCTCGACCTCGAGCTCGACACGTTCATCCCGGACAGCAACAACACGCCCTACGACATGCACCGGGTCATCGAGCACGTCCTCGACGACGGCGACTTCCTCGAGGTGCAGCCGCTCTGGGCGCAGAACATCGTCTGCGGCTTCGGCCGGGTCGAGGGCCGCTCGGTCGGCGTGGTCGGCAACAACCCGATGCACTTCGCCGGCTGCCTCGACATCGACTCCTCGGAGAAGGCCGCGCGCTTCGTGCGCACCTGCGACGCCTTCGGGATCCCGATCCTCACCTTCGTCGACGTGCCGGGCTTCCTGCCGGGCGTCAGCCAGGAGCACGCCGGCATCATCCGGCGCGGCGCGAAGCTGCTCTACGCCTACGCCGAGGCCACCGTCCCGAAGGTCACGGTCATCACCCGCAAGGCCTACGGCGGCGCCTACGTCGTCATGGGCTCCAAGCACCTGCGCTCCGACATCGAGCTGTCCTGGCCGACGGGCCAGGTCGCGGTGATGGGCGCCCAGGGCGCCGTCAACATCATCCAGCGCAAGGCCCTCGCCGCCGCCGGCGACCAGGTGGAGGAGGTCCGGCAGGCCTTCATCACCGAGTACGAGGACACCTTCGCGACGCCGTACATCGCGGCCGAGCGCGGCTTCGTCGACGCGGTGATCGAGCCCTCGCAGACCCGCCGCGAGGTGGCGAAGGCGCTGCGCATCCTGCGCGGCAAGCGCGAGAGCCTGCCGCCGAAGAAGCACGGGAACATCCCGCTGTGAACGAGGAGAAGGCCGCGCCCCCGGTGCTGCGGGTCGTGCGCGGTACGGCGTCGCCGGAGGAGCTGGCCGCGGTCGTCGCGGTCCTCACCTCCCGCGGCGGCGCGGCCGTCGAGCAGCCGGCCCCGGCGCCGTCGCGCTGGAACTGGCGCGCCCACCACCTGCGTTC
>JBAVRG010000279.1:0-5947 GCA_049694795.1 Mycobacteriales bacterium | reverse complement strand
GCGCTCGACCACCTCGACGCGCTCCGCGCGGCGGCGTTCGCCGGCGACTCCCCGGCGTTGCTCGCCGAGGTCTACGCACCCGGCTGCCCGGCGCTCGCCCAGGACCGGGCAGCGCTGGCCGCGCTGGCCCGCTCCCGCCGTACGGCGGTGGGGGTGCGGCACACCCTCGGTGCGGTGACGGCGCTCGCATCGGCTCCCGACCAGGTGCTGCTCGAGGTGCGCGAGGCGCTCGCCGCCTACCAGGTCCGCAGCGCGACCGGGGACGTGCTGGAGCGCCACCCCCCAGGTCCGTCGCAGCGGCACCGCGTGGTGCTGCGGCGGGTGGCCGGCAGCTGGCGGGTCGAGTCCGTGCGTTCCGCCGCGTAGAGGCACGGATCTGACTCGTTCGGGCCATGTTGATCAAGCTTTCTGCTGCCGACGAACACTCGGAGGGCCTCGACAGGGTGGCCGCGCACTGGGGGGCCCGTGACGTCGACGAGCACGCAGCGCCGCGTGGGCGCCCTCGTGCCTGTGCCGCGCGCGGGGTCGGACCCCGTCGGGCCCCCCGCAACCGGCCGCTCCCACCCCCGGACCCTCGGCTGGTTCGGCACCGCTGCGCTGGCCATGGGCGGCAGCAACCAGAGCCTGTTCCTGCTCACCGCGCTGGTCGCGACGCAGGGCAGCGCCGCTGTGCCGCTGCTCGCCGTCGGCCTGCTGCTGTCCTGGGCCGCAGCGCCCGGGTGGACCGAGCTCGTCTGCATGTACCCGGACCGGGTCGGCGGCATCGCCGCCACCTGCGCCGAGGCGTTCCGGCCCTACAGCCCCGTCCTCGCCAACCTCACTGGTGTCTGCTACTGGTGGGGCTGGGTGCCGACCTGCGGGCTGACCGCGTTGCTGTCCGCCGACGCCCTGCACGCGTGGTACCTGCCACAGGTGCCGGTGACGCTCCTGGCCATCCTCATCGTGCTGGCCTTCACCGCGCTCAACCTGTCCGGGGTCGCCCGCACGGCGCACGTGGTCCGGGTCATCGCGGTCGGTTCCGCGGTCCTCGCGTTCGCGTCCGCGCTGATCCCGGTGGTGGCGGGCAGCGTCGACTGGCACCGTGCGACGACCTGGGACCTCACCACCCCGTTCAGCGGGGTCTTCGGCGGCGTCACCAGCGCGATGGCCGGGCTGTACCTCATCGGCTTCGCCGCGCCGGCGTTCGAGGCGGCCACCTGCCACGTGGGGGAGACGAGGGACCCGGCGCGCAACGTGCCCCGTGCCGTGCTCGCCAGCGGTGGCATGGCGAGCATCTACTTCCTGGTGCTGCCCGTCGTGTGGCTCGGCGTCTTCGGGGCGGGCGGCCTGAACGACCACCTCGGGGCGGACCTCGCGAGCGACCTCGGCCCGACCTTCGCGCCGCTGCTCGGCGCAGCGGGCAAGTCCGCGGCCGTGTGGTTCATGGTCCTCAACATGTTCCACGGCACCGTGCAGCCGCTGGCCGGTGCCGCCCGCACGCTGTCGCAGTGCGCCGAGGACGGGCTGCTGCCGCGGGTGCTCGAGCGCCGCAACGTGCAGGACGCTCCCTGGGTCGCGACGCTGCTCACCGCCGGCTTCGCGATCGTCTTCCTGGTCGCCGGCGACCCGGTCTGGATGATCGCGGCCGCCAACTTCACCTACCTCATCAGCATCGGGCTGCCGTCGGTCGCCGTGTGGCTGCTGCGGCGCAACGCCCCGGACAGGCACCGGCCGTGGCGGGCGCCGCGGGGCACGGTGGCCCTCGGGGGCTGTGCCGCGGGCGTGTGGCTGCTGTCGACGCTGCTCGGCTTCCAGCAGTTCCGGCTGCCCACGGTGCTGTTCGGCCTGGCACTGGCGTACTCGGGGTCGGCGGCCTACGCCTGGCGGCTCCGCAGCGACCGGATCGCCAGGGGCGAGCCGCGCAGCGGGCGCAGCCTGCACCTGAAGCTCACCGGCGCGATGCTCGCCGTGATGGCGCTCGACGGGGTCGGCTACCTCGTCGCGGTCGCCAACGTCCCGGCGAGCCACAAGCCGCTCATCGCCGTCCTCGAGGACATCTTCGTGGCGGTGGCGATCCTCACCGTCACGGTCGGGCTGGTGCTCCCCGGCATGATCGCGCACGCGACGACCCAGGTCGCGGACGCGGCCAGGCGGCTCACCGGCGGCACCATCGCCGACCTGACGCGCGCGATGCAGGCGCTCGGGATGGGGGACCTCGACCGGGCGCGGGCCCGCGTCGAGATCGAGCCGGTGCAGGTGCGCAGCCGCGACGAGGTCGGCGCGATGGCGGCGGCCTTCAACCTCATGCAGGACGAGGTCGCGCGCGCCGCCCAGTCGCTCGACGGGGCCCGCGACGAGCTGCGCCGGTCCCGGACCCACCTCGAGCACCTGGCCACCCACGACCCGCTCACCGACCTGCCCAACCGCCGGGCTCTGGAGGGTGCGGTCAACCGGCTGGTGGCGACCTGCAAGGTGCGCCGGCAGCACGGCGCGATCGTGGTGATCGACCTCGACGGCTTCAAGTACGTCAACGACAGCCGTGGCCACGCCGTCGGCGACGTCGTCCTCATGCAGGTGACCGACCTGCTGCGCCGCACCCTGCGCCCGAGCGACGTCATGGGCCGGCTCGGGGGCGACGAGTTCGCCGTGCTGCTGGCCGACACGTCCGCCGAGGAGGCCGAGCGCGTCGTCTACCGGCTGCTCGAGGAGCTGCGCAGCGAGGTCCTGCTCGTGGAGGGCGGCCGGGCGATCCGCACCACGGCCAGCATCGGGCTGGCGGTGTTCGGCCCCGACACCGAGCTGTCCGGTGCGCAGCTGCTCGTGGACGCCGACGTCGCCATGTACGACGCGAAGGAGGCCGGCCGGGACCGGCACGCGCTGTCGTCGGGCAGCGACCCGCACCAGATCGAGCTCCGCGAGCGGCACACCTGGCTGGAGCGGATCCGGGACGCCCTGGAGCACGACCGGTTCGTGCTGCTCGGGCAGCCCATCCTGGACCTGCGGACCGGCGACGTGGTGCGGCACGAGCTGCTGCTGCGGATGGTCGCCGAGGACGGTGCGCTGCTGCCTCCGGGTGCCTTCCTGGGTCTCGCGGAACGGGCCGGCGTCATCGGCAGCATCGACCGCTGGGTGCTGCGCCGTACCTTCGCGATGCTGCGCTGCGAGCAGGCCAAGGGCCGCCGGCCGCAGTACAGCGTGAACCTCGCCGGGCCGTCCGTCGGTGACCCCGAGATCCTCGCCCTCATCGAGGCCGAGATGTCGACGCTCACGGACCCGCAGGGCGCACTGCTGCTCGAGGTCACCGAGACCGCCGCGGTGGTCGACCTCGACCGGGCCCGGGTGTTCGCCGAGCGGCTGCACGAGCTCGGCTGTCGGCTGGCGCTCGACGACTTCGGCAGCGGCTACGGGTCGTTCGCCTACCTCAAGCAGCTGCCGTTCGACGTGCTCAAGATCGACGGGCAGTTCGTGCGGGGCCTGATCGGCAGCGCCGAGGACCAGGCGGTCGTCACCGCGCTGGTCACGATCGCGCAGGCCCTCGGCAAGCAGACCGTCGCGGAGTTCGTCGAGGACCGCGCGACGCTCGACCTGCTCCGCGACCTCGGGGTGCACCAGGCCCAGGGCTACGTCGTGGGCCGGCCCGCCTCACTCGTCAGCGAGAGCAGCCTCCAGCGCTGACTCCAGCGTCGGGTGGGAGAAGGCGAAACCGCTGTCGTTCAGCACCCGAGGCGTCAGCCGCTGACCGCCCAGGACCTCGTCGGCGAACTCGCCCAGCCCGGCCCTGAGCACCAGCCCCGGCACGGGTACCGGCAGCGTCGGCCGGTGCAGCGCCCGGCCGAGGGCCTTGGTGTAGTCGCGGTTGGTGACCGGCGCGGGGGCAACCAGGTTCACCGGTCCGGACACGTCGGCGGTGAGCAGGTGCACGATCGCCGCGACCTCGTCCTGCAGGGCGATCCACGACACCCACTGCCGGCCGCTGCCCAGCGGCGCGCCCAGCCCGGCCTTGAAGACCGGCAGCTGCTTGGCGAGCGCGCCGCCGTGGCGCGCCTGCACGATGCCGGTGCGCAGGTGCACCACCCGCGCGGTGGCGTCGGCCGGGCCGGTGGCGGCCTCCCACTGCACGCACACGTCGGCCAGGAAGGTGCTGCCCGCGGGCGCGCCCTCGTCGAGCTCCCGATCCCCGCCGTCGCCGTAGTAGCCGATCGCGCTGGCGGACAGCAGCACCGGGGTGCCCGCCCCGGCCACCGCGAGCGCGACCGCGCGGGTGCTCTGCACGCGGCTGTCGAGGATCGTCCGCTTGTACGACGCGGACCACCGCTTGTCGCCGACGCCCGCGCCCGACAGGTGCACCACCGCGTCGAGGTCGCTGAGCGCGTCGGGGGGCAGCGAGACGGCGTCCCAGCGCCGCTCCTCGACGGCGCTCGCCGGCTCCCGCACGAAGCGCACGACGTCGTGGCCGGCTGCGCGCAGGGCCGGGACGAGGGCGGAGCCGAGGAAGCCGGAGGACCCGGTGACGCCGATCTTCATGCCCTGAACCTTGCCCGCCGGCGGCGGTCGGCGCACCTCAGGGCGTGAGCCGGACCTCGCCCCAGGGGCCCAGGTCGAGCGGGAGGCGACCCCACAGCCCGAGCAGCAGGTCGCTCGACGTGCCGTGCGCGGTGGTCACCGGCCGGCCCTCGCCGAAGGCCCAGGCCTCGTCCAGGTCGACGAGGCGCAGCGTCCCCGCCGGCACCTCGGTGCGCCCGCCCGCGATCTGGCGCGGCAGGAAGAAGTCGAGCACCTCGTCGATGCCGTCCTTGGCCACCTCGTCGGACAGCGCGTAGGGCGCGACGTCCCAGCGGTGCACCGCCACCTCGTGCAGCTGCCGGCGGCGCCAGAACGACGCCGTCCGGTTGCCGCGGTCGAACGTCCAGCAGGGCTGCTCGGGCGGCACCTCGTGCAGGGCGGTGACGAGCGCCCGGGCAGCCCTCTCGTAGGCGGCCCCGAGGTCCCCCTCGATCGGCGTCTCGTCGTACGGCGGTGGGTCCTCGCTCAGGAGGGCCGCGTGCGCCCAGCGGTGCACTGCGGTGAGGTGCGCGGCGAGCGCGCGCACCGTCCAGCCGGGGCAGGACGGGATGGCCGCGGCGGGATCCGCGGCGCGCAGGGCTGCCGACATGGCGACCACCTCGCCCTCGAGGAGGGCGAGGTGGTCGGGGCCGCTAGAGGCCAAGCTCGGCGGCGAAGTCGCCCTCCTCGAGGCGGTCCTTGACCGCCACGAGGAAGCGGGCCGCGTCGGCGCCGTCGACGATGCGGTGGTCGTAGGTCAGCGCGAGGTAGGCCATGGAGCGGACCGCCACGACCTCGCCGAGCATCGGGTCGTTGACGACGACCGGCCGCTTGACGACCGCGCCGGTGCCGAGGATGCCGACCTGGGGCTGGTTGATGATCGGGGTGTCGAACAGCGCCCCGCGCGACCCGGTGTTGGTGATCGTGAAGGTGCCGCCGCCGAGCTCGTCGGGCGTCACCTGGTTGGTGCGGGTGCGCTCCGCCAGGTCGGCGATCTTGCGGGCGACGCCCGACAGGTTGAGGTCACCGGCGCCGTGGATGACCGGCACGAGCAGGCCGCGGTCGGTGTCGACGGCGACGCCGAGGTTGACGTCGTCGTGGTAGGTGACCGTGCCGGCGTCCTCGTCGATGCTCGAGTTGACCATCGGGTAGGCCTTGAGGGCCTCGATGGCGGCGAGCGTGAAGAACGGCAGGAAGCTGAGCTTCACGCCCTCACGGGCTTCGAAGTCGGCCTTGGCTGCGTCGCGCAGCCGGGCGACGGCGGTGAGGTCGGCCTCGACGACCGTGGTGAGCTGGGCGCTCACCTGCAGCGACTCGACCATCCGGGCGGCGATCACCTTGCGCAGCCGGCTCAGCGGCTCGGTCCGGCCGCGGAGCGCGGCGGCAGCCGTGGGTGCAGCAGCGGGTGCCGTGGCGGGTGCCGTGG
>JBAVRG010000278.1:0-2822 GCA_049694795.1 Mycobacteriales bacterium | reverse complement strand
GCCCGCCCGCCCGCTCGTCCTCAGAGGAACACATGATCACCGTCACAGACCTGGAGCTGCGCGCCGGCGCGCGTGCTCTGCTCACCGGCGTCACCTTCCGCGTCCAGCCCGGCGACCGCATCGGCCTGGTCGGCCGCAACGGCGCCGGCAAGACCACGCTCACGAAGACCCTGGCCGGAGAGACGCTGCCGGCGGCCGGGCAGATCACCCGCAGCGGCGAGGTGGGCTACCTGCCGCAGGACCCGCGCACCGGAGACCTGGACGTGCTCGCCCGTGACCGGGTGCTGAGCGCCCGTGGCCTGGACGAGCTGGTCCGCAAGATGGAGAAGACCCAGGTGGAGATGGCCGAGCGGCCGGACGACCCCGAGGTCCTCGCGCGGTACGGCCGGCTGGAGGAGCGCTTCACCGCGCTCGACGGGTACGGCGCCGAGGCCGAGGCCGCCCGGATCTGCAGCAACCTGGGGCTGCCCACCCGCGCGCTGGAGCAGCGCCTGGGCACCTTGAGCGGCGGGCAGCGCCGCCGGGTGGAGCTGGCGCGCATCCTGTTCAGCGGCGCCACCACGCTGCTGCTCGACGAGCCCACCAACCACCTCGACGCCGACTCGATCGTGTGGCTCCGGGACTTCCTCAAGAAGCACACCGGTGGGCTGGTCGTGATCAGCCACGACGTCGAGCTGCTCGACGCCGTGGTCAACAAGGTCTTCCACCTCGACGCCAACCGGGCCGAGCTCGACCAGTACAACGTCGGCTGGAAGCCCTACCTGCTGCAGCGCGAGACCGACGAGAAGCGCCGCAAGCGGGAGCGGGCCAACGCCGAGAAGCAGGCCGGGGCCCTGCTGTCGCAGGCCGACAAGATGCGCGCCAAGGCCACCAAGGCCAAGGCCGCGCAGGGCATGGCCAAGCGCGCCGAGAAGCTCCTCGCGTCCACCGAGGGCGCGCGCCAGCAGGACCGGGTGGCCAAGCTGCGCTTCCCCGAGCCGGCGCCGTGCGGCAAGACCCCGTTGACCGCCCGCGAGCTGAGCAAGTCCTACGGCTCGCTGGAGATCTTCACCGACGTCGACCTCGCGATCGACCGGGGCGCCCGGGTCGTCGTACTGGGGCTCAACGGCGCCGGCAAGACGACGCTGCTCAAGCTGCTCTCCGGCACCGAGCTTCCCGACACCGGCGAGGTGCTGCCGGGGCACGGGCTGCGGCTGGGCTACTACGCCCAGGAGCACGACACGCTCGACACCGACCGCTCGGTGCTGGAGAACATGCGCAGCGCCGCGCCGGACCTGCCGGAGCCGGAGGCGCGCCGCGTGCTCGGGTCGTTCCTGTTCAGCGGCGACACGGTGCACCAGCCGGCGGGCACCCTGTCGGGCGGGGAGAAGACCCGGCTCGCGCTCGCGACCCTGGTCGTGAGCGGCGCGAACGTCCTGCTGCTCGACGAGCCCACCAACAACCTGGACCCCGCTTCACGCGAGGAGGTGCTCGCGGCGCTCGCCTCCTACAAGGGCGCCGTGGTGCTCGTCACCCACGACGAGGGCGCAGTGAAGGCGCTCGAGCCCGAGAAGGTCCTGCTGCTCCCCGACGGGGTCGAGGACCAGTGGTCGGACGCCCTCGCCGACCTGATCGCTCTGGCCTGACCCGTCTCGCTCCCGACGTGCCGGCTGGCTGGGGCTCGTCGTCCTGATCGGCAGATTGCCTGTGGAACAAGGGATCTGGTGCTCCGAAGCTGTCGGACCTTGGTCGTAGCGTCCGGTCATGGCTGCTGATCTCGGGGTGCTGTCCGACGAGGAGCTGTTCACGGAGCTGACGACCTGGGCGGGGCGGGTCGCGGCGGGGGAGGCGCGGCTGCTGACGCTGATCGGGGAGCTGGACGCGCGGGAGGCGTGGGCGCAGGCAGGGGTGCTGTCGTGCGCGCACTGGGTCTCGTGGAGGCTGGGCTTCACCGTCGCGACCGCGCGGGAGCGGGTCCGGGTCGCCCGGGCGCTGCGCGGGCTGCCACTGATGGCGGAGGCCTTTGGGCTGGGCAGGGTGTCGTACGCCCAGGTCAGGGCGCTGACACGGGTCGCGACCCTGGCGGACGAGGCGAGGTGGGTGGAACTGGCTCGGCGCACCACGGCGGCGCAGCTGGAGAAGGCGGTCCGTGGGGTCGGACGGGCTCGCAAGGACGAGCGGCGGCGCACGGACCCGGAGCAGGTCGCCTGGCAGGACCGGGCCCGGGTGTGGTGGGACGAGGACGGCACGCTGGTCGTCACGCTGCGGGTCGCGCCGGAGCACGCGCCGGGCGTGCTGGCGTCGTTGGAGGCCGCGCAGCGGGAGGAGCAGGCCGAGCGGGACGGGCTGCTGGCGGCGCTGGCGGCTGAGCTGGCCGCCGACGCTTCCGCGGAAACGTCCTCCGGGGCGGTGGTGCCGCCGGAGGCCTATGACCTCGTCGAACCGCCGTACCCGCAGCTGCCGACGCGGCTGGACATCACGACGCCGCGGCCGGAGCACGAGCAGCAGCTGCTCCGGGACTCGTGGACCGAGGTCGACCGGCGACGCGCCAAGCGATTCGCGTGGCGCGCCTGGCAGGACAAGGTCGCGGTTGCGGCCAGGGCGCGGGAGCTGCCTTCGGCGACGGCGACGCTCGCGGACGGGCTGGTGCGGGCCCTGACCCGCCCGGCAGGGGGCAAGGCCGTGAAGGTGAGGCTGCTCGTCGACCCGCTGAGCGGCTGGGCCCGCACCGACCGCGACGAGCTGCTCCCGCCCAGCACGTTGCGTGCCGTCCTGAAGACCCTCCCGGGGCGCGAGCAGCGGCTGCCGCGGGTCCGGCCGCTCACCGCCGAGGACCTGACCCG
>JBAVRG010000277.1:0-1581 GCA_049694795.1 Mycobacteriales bacterium | reverse complement strand
GTGCCGAGCACGAGGGCACCGCCTGCCGCGACAGCCCGGGTCGCGGTCGCGACGTAGCGGGCCCGGTCCGCCGGCTCGACGAGGAAGTGGAGCACCGCGCGGTCGTGCCAGACGTCGTACCGGCGCGAGGGCTCCCAGGTGAGCACGTCGGCCCGGACGAAGGACACCCCGTGAGCCCGGTCGTGCAGCCGGCCGCGGACCGCGGCCAGCGCCTCGCCGGAGATGTCGAGCACGGTGAGGTCGGACCAGCCGGCGTCGACGAGGGCGTCGACGAGAGGTGAGCGGCCCGCCCCGACGTCGACGACCGCGCTGTCGGTCGAGGCTGCCGCCGCGATCAGGCGCAGCGAGGTGTCAGCGCTGCGCTGGAACCAGCTGAGCTGGTCGGCGGGCCTGGTCGCGTAGACCTCGTCCCAGTGACCCGCACCCATGGGCACCACGGTAGGCGGGCGGTGCCGCCGGGGTGAGGGCCTTCTCACCGTGGCTGCCGGGTCGTTCGCCTCTGGACCGACGCCCGCGCTGGGGGGCTTGAGCAGGCCGCCCAGGAGGAAGAAGGTCTTCACGGGCCGGTAACCCGGCCGAGACACGCAGCAGGGAGGCTGTTCGGGTGATCGTCAAGCGCAAGCGGCTCGGCAAGGTCCAGGTGACGTTCGTGCAGCACCCGCGGGAGGAGCCGGTCTACGTCGCCGGCACCTTCAACGACTGGTCCCGCACCCCGCTCAAGAAGGCCAAGGACGGCACCGTCCGGGCCACCGTGAGCGGCTCGCCGGGGGAGACCCTGGCGTTCCGGTACGTCACCGAGTCGGGGGCGTGGTTCGACGACGACGCCGCGGACGGCTACGAGCACGACGGGCAGGGGAGCGTCAACGGGATCGCCCACCTCTGAGAGCAGGAACGGCAAGGGTCCTTGTCGAATGAGTTCGCCATGCCCTCCGTGCGTCGCCCTCTGCTGTCCGCTGTCCTGCTCGCCGCCGTGGCAGCGGGGTCGTTCACCAACCTGAGCCAGGCCGCGACGCGCACGGGCGCCACGCCCTGGGCGCTGCGCCAGGCGCTCGCCAAGAGCGATGCGTTCCCTGCGCCGCGCGACCCCTCCGCCGCGGACCGCTACGCCCCGGCGAACGGCTGCTTCGCGCTGCGCTCGGCAGCCTCCGGCAAGCTCGTCACGCGCTCGGGCTCGGGCTTCGCGGCGACGGGCACGGCCGGCGAGCCGTTCCGCTTCCAGGCCTTCGACCTGGGCAAGTACCTGCTGTTCGCCTCCAGGTCGGACTTCCTGGCGACCGCCGCCAACCCGGCTCCGACGCAGGAGGCGGCGCTGCTCGCCAAGGGCTACGTCGAGGGCACCGGCGACGAGCACCTGGACGCGGTCCGTCCGCCCGTCGAGACGGCGATCGACACCGGCATGGTGGTGGGGGAGACGGCCACCGCGCCGCTGGTCGCGCAGGTGCGCGGGGACGGGATCACCGCCGCTGCCGACCCGTCCGCCTCCGCCGAGTGGGTCCTCAAGCCGGCCGGCCGGGCCTTCGTGCTCCAGCAGGCCTACGACGACGGCGACGAGGCCGCCCCCGGCCCGGTCGACCCCCCCAT
>JBAVRG010000276.1:0-3117 GCA_049694795.1 Mycobacteriales bacterium | reverse complement strand
GCCGTGAGCGCCTGGGTGCCGTCGGCAGGGCGGCTGAAGCGGGCCGCGCAGCCGCTCGACAGCAGCAGCAGGGCGGCGCTGCCGAGGGCCAGGGCTGCGCGGGCGGACCGGGAGCGGGCTGGGCGCACGGGTCACCTTCGGGGGCTCAGGAGCACTGCTGGGGTCACCCGGGGGTGTGACGGCGATCACTGTAGAGAAACCGGGGCCAAACGGACAGGGAGGTTCCGGACCGCCTCAGGGCGACGCCATGAGCTCCAGCGCGTTGTCGCGCAGCACCCGGCGTTGCACCGCCTCGTCGACGTCCTTGAGCTCCACCAGGTAGTCCAGCGGCGACGGCATGCCTTCGATGTGCGGCCAGTCCGAGCCGAAGAGCACCCGCTCGGCGCCCATGACGTCGAGCACCTGGTGCACGTCGTCCTCCCAGGACGGGTTGATCCAGACGTGCTCCTTGAAGGTCTCGACAGGGTCGGCCTTCCAGTAGCCGGGCATCTTGCGCGACGCCGAGGCCAGCCCCGACAGCAGGCCGGGCAGGAACTGCGCGCCGTTCTCGACGGACGCGACCCGCAGGCCGGGGAAGCGCTCGAAGAGCTGGTCGAACATCAGCGAGGCCAGGAAGTCGTGGATCGACCGCTCCATCGTCAGCTGGGTGATGCGCGGCCGGCCCGCGCCCTTGAAGGACGTCGAGAAGCTGCCTCCGGCGTACCCGGCCATGACGGTCGGCCCCGCGTCACCGGCGTGCACGACGAGCGGGATCCCGGCCTCCTGCAGCCGCGCCCAGAAGGGGTCGAACGCCTCGTCGCTCGCGGGCAGCCGGCCAGCGGCGGTCGTCGGCGCCGCGGCCCGCATCACCACCGAGCGCGCGCCCAGCCCTACGGCGCGCTCGAGCTCTGCGCAGGCCACGTCGACGTCCGCCAGGGAGATGTAGGGCGCTGCCCAGATGCGGCCCTGGTAGCCGTAGCCCCAGTCCTCCTCGACCCAGCGGTTGAAGGCCTGGAAGAGCAGGGCGACCGCACCCGGGTCCTCCTGCAGTGCCTCCTCGTAGAGCATCCCGAGCGTCGGGTAGAGCCAGATCTGCTCGACCCCCTGCTCGTCCATCGCGGTGAGGCGCGCGTCCCGGTCCCGGTACGCCGGCCGGATCGGCTCCCGCTCCTTCAGGAACTCCAGCGGGTTGCGCCCCGAGGGGTTGCCCCGGAAGTACTCCGCCATCGCACCGGGCGGGCTCACCGGGTCGAACGTCGGGTTGACGACCGCGTGGTTCACCCGGCCGCCGAGCACGTGGTAGCTGCGGCCGTTGATCTGGCACCACTGCACGACCCGCTCGCCGTGCCGCGGGTCCAGGTGACGCGTGAAGGCGTCCAGGGCCTCGTAGTAGTGGTTGTCGGCGTCGATGATCCCGTAGTCCTTCACGGGCTCCGACGCTAGAACACGTTCTTGTTCGAGGGAAGGGGGTCGAGGTCGGCCTCCGCGGCGTCGGCCTCGCCCCGCAGCCGCGCCAGCAGCGCGTGCCGCCTCGACCAGTCCCCGTCGCGCCACGCCAGCGCCTTGGCGCGCCCGGTGAGACCGACCACGTGGTCCACGCCGCCGACGACCGCCCAGTCGACCTCGACCCGCTCGCCACCGGCCGTCGTGACCTCGAGGCGGTCGTGCTCCGGGCCGCCCTCGACCTGCGCGTCGGGCAGCACCTCCGACGCGAGCGCCAGGTCCAGGACGTGCGCCAGAGCCACGGCCCGGTCCAGGGGCACCGGCACCACCGCGTACGGCGCAACGCGCGGCAGCAGGTCGGGCCGGTCGACGACGACGGCGTCCTGCGCCGGCACCACGGCCAGAGAGCCGTCCACGACCGCCCGCACCCGGTCCGGCAGGGGCACGTCCACCTGGCCGGCGAGGTGGGCGTGCAGCGCCCGGACCTGCTCGCGGTCGACCTGGCGGCCGGGGTCGGCGAGCCGCTCCACGAGCAGCGCCGGGTCCACGTCGGCGAGGACCGCAGGCACGCCGAGCCGTTCCGCCAGCGGGTGGTCGGTCTCGTCGAGCAGCCCTGCCAGCAGCGGATCGGATCCCTTGCGGCGCAAGGCATCTGGCCGCTGCCCGGCGAGCACCGGGTGCCTGCGCAGCCACCACACCACGTACGGCGTCAAGACCGGCTCGAGCAGCTCGAGCGCCCGTGGCCACGCCTCCGGGCGCACCAGGTCGAGGTCCCGCACGACCGGGCCGGGCTCCTCGCCCGGACCGAGGGTGGCGAGCCAGGCGTCGAGACCGTCGACGTCGTCGGCCTCCTCGACGGGGACGGTCGTGAAGTCCCGCAGCACCCCGACCGCAGCGAGCACCCGCGGGTGCGCGACCCCGTCGGCCACGACCCCGAAGCCGGCCTCGAGGTCGACCACGCCGGCGAGCGGGCCGCCGGGCAGCAGCAGCTCCCCTGCGGGGCGCACGTCACCGTCCGCGGTGGGCAGCGGCAGCGCCGCCAGCCACGGCAGCTCGCCGGGTCGGAGGTCGGCCGCACCGACCAGGGCAAGGACCGCCGCCACCAGGGCGTCGACCTCGACGGGGTCGTCCGCCGTGTCGGCGTTCTCGACCGCTGCTCTGACCCGCGGGTCCGCGAGCAGCGCCCGCGGCTCGGCGTGCGTGGCCCCGAGCCGCAGCAGCAGGTCGTGCCCCGCCTCGGGCGCCACCACCCGGAACCCCAGCGGTGACAGGTCGACGCCGGCGTCGGCGACCAGCAGGGCGCGCGGCGAGGCCGCGAGGGTGCCGTCGGCGAGCGGCACCGGCAGGGCGCCCAGCTGCTCGACGTCGGGGGGCAGGGCGGCGTACAGCCCTCCCCACCAGTCGGCCGGGCGGTCCACGCCCGCGAGCACCTCGGTCAGCTCCGCCAGCGACAGCCTGCGCACGCCGAGCGCTCGCAGGGGGTTCGCCCACCGCACCGCCGACCACGGGTGCGGGAGCAGGCCCGGCAGCAGGTCGCCGAGCAGGTCCACGAGCGCGGGGTTGGCGCCTTCGAGGACTAGCCAGCCCGCGGTCCTCAGCACCCGTCTCAGGGCCGGCAGGACCCGCGCGCCGAGCGCCGCGTCCACCTCGCCCGCGCCCAGCGGGCCGGGGACGAGCGCCAGGAGGGCGGGGTCC
>JBAVRG010000275.1:0-4013 GCA_049694795.1 Mycobacteriales bacterium | reverse complement strand
TGCTTGATGTGGGCGGCGGTCTCGAAGCCGTCCATGCCGGGCATCTGCACGTCGAGGAGGATCAGCGCGAAGTCGTCGGACAGCAGCCGCTTGAGGGCCTCCTCCCCCGACTGCGCCTTGACGAGCTCGTGCCCGAGGCCGTGCAGGATCGCCTCGAGGGCCAGCAGGTTCTCCGGCCGGTCGTCGACCATCAGCACCTTGGCGGCAGGCCGTGCGGCAGGCGAGGAGGGGGGGCTCATGCCGGCCCTTCGGAGCGGCTGACCAGCCAGGACCGCATGACGGTGAGCAGGCGGTCCAGGTCCACCGGCTTGGTGATGTAGTCGCTGGCCCCGGCCGCGAGGCTCTTGTCGCGGTCGCCCTGCATGGCCTTCGCGGTGAGGAACAGGATCGGCAGGTCGGCGAACTGCGGCATCCGGCGGATCTCCTCCGTCGTCTCGTTGCCGTCCATGTCCGGCATCATCACGTCCATGAGCACGAGGTCCACGGACTCGTTCTCGTGCAGCAGCCGGATGCCGTCCTTGCCGTTGTCGCTGTAGAGCACGGACATGCCGTGCATCTCGAGCGCACTGGTGAGCGCGAAGACGTTGCGTACGTCGTCGTCGACCACCAGGACCGTGGCCCCGGCGAGCGGGTCGACGCCCGTCAGGGCGACGGACGTGCTCGGCGTCTCGGTGAGCATCGGGACCTGGGTCCTCCGGGTGGACGCCGGGACGCCGCCCTCGGCGGCGCTGTCGCGGTCGTGGAACGGGTAGTCCGCGGGGACGTAGAGCGTGAACGTGCTGCCCTCGCCGGCCTGGCTGGTCACCGCGATGGAACCGCCCAGGAGCCTCGCGATCTCACGGGAGATCGACAGTCCCAGGCCGGTGCCGCCGTACTTGCGGCTGGTCGTGCCGTCCGCCTGCTGGAACGCCTCGAAGATGAGCTTGAGCTTCTCCGCCGGGACTCCGATGCCGGTGTCGGTGACGCTGAAGGCGATCACGGTCCGGGCGTCGTTGAGGGTCGGCGTCGCGAACAGCATGTGGTCCGGCGCGCGGTGCACGGTGAGGCGGACGCTGCCCGTCTCGGTGAACTTCAGGGCATTGGAGAGCAGGTTCTTGAGCACCTGCTGCAGCCGCTGCTCGTCGGTCTCCACCGCGGCGGGGAGGTCCTGCTCCAGCTCGACCAAGAGGTCCAGGCCCTGCTGCTCGGCGAGCGGGCCGAACGTGCTCGAGACGTAGTCGCAGACCTCGGTGAGCACGACGGGCGCCGGGTGCACGTCCATCTTCCCCGCCTCGACCTTCGACAGGTCGAGGATGTCGTTGATCAGCGACAGCAGGTCGCTGCCCGCGCTGTGGATGGTCTTGGCGAACTCGATCTGCTTGTCGGTGAGGTTGTTCTGCGGGTTCTCGGCCAGCAGCGTGGCCAGGATGAGCAGGCTGTTGAGCGGCGTGCGCAGCTCGTGGCTCATGTTCGCCAGGAACTCGGACTTGTACTGCGAGGAGAGCGCGAGCTGCTCGGCCTTCTCCTCCAGGCCGAGACGGGCCATCTCGATCTCGCGGTTCTTGGTCTCGAGGTCGCTCGACTGCTCGGTGAGCAGCCGGGCCTTGTCCTCCAGCTCGGCGTTGGTGCGCTGCAGCTCGACGGACTGCACCTGCAGCTCCTGCGCGAGGCGCTGCGACTGCTCCAGCAGCTCCTCGGTGCGCACGTTCGCGATGATCGTGTTGAGCACGACGCCGATCGTTTCCACCAGCTGCTCGAGGAAACCGGTGTGCACCTCGCTGAAGCGCTGGAACGAGGCGAGCTCGATGACGCCGAGCACCTGCTCCTCGAACAGCACCGGCAGCACGAACAGGTCGGCAGGGGTGGCCGCACCGAGCCCGCTGCGGACGGTGAGGTAGTCGCCGGGCACCTCGTGGACCCGGAGCGGCCGCTTGTCGAGCGCGGTCTGCCCGACCAGGCCCTCGCCCACGCGGAAGACCACGTCGTCGTCGGTCCCGTGGGCCAGGCCGTAGCTGGCCGCCCTCCGCAGCACCAGCCGGTCGTCATCGGCCTCGGCCAGGAAGAAGGCGCCCTGCTGCGCCTCGATGACAGGCGTGACCTCGCTCATGATCATCTGGGTGACGGCCTGGAGGTCGCGCTGGCCCTGCAGCCGGCCGCCGATGCGCGCGAGGTTGGACTTGAGCCAGTCCTGCTGCGCGTTGATCTCGGTGGTGGTGCGCAGGTTGGCGATCATCTGGTTGATGTTGTCCTTGAGCTCGGCCACCTCCCCCTGCGCTCCGACGGTGATGGACCGGGTGAGGTCGCCGCGGGTCACCGCGGTGGACACCTCGGCGATGGCGCGCACCTGCGTGGTGAGGTTGCCGGCGAGCTGGTTGACGTTCTCGGTGAGGTGCCGCCACGTGCCGGAGACCCCCGCCACCTCCGCCTGACCGCCGAGCCGGCCCTCGGTGCCGACCTCGCGCGCCACGCGCGTCACCTCGGCCGCGAAGGCCGACAGCTGGTCGACCATCGTGTTGACGGTGCTCTTCAGCTCGAGGATCTCGCCCTGCGCGTCGACGGTGATCTTCTGGCTCAGGTCGCCCTGCGCCACCGCCGTCGTGACCAGGGCGATGTTGCGCACCTGGCTGGTGAGGTTGGAGGCCATGAAGTTCACCGAGTCGGTGAGGTCGCGCCAGGTGCCGGACACGCCCTTCACCTGGGCCTGACCACCCAGCCGGCCCTCGGTGCCGACCTCACGCGCCACGCGCGTCACCTCGTCTGCGAACGACGACAGCTGGTCGACCATCGTGTTGACGGTGCTCTTCAGCTCGAGGATCTCGCCCCGGGCGTCCACGGTGATCTTCTGGCTCAGGTCGCCCTGCGCCACCGCGGTGGCGACCTGGGCGATGTTGCGCACCTGGCCGGTGAGGTTGGCCGCCATGAAGTTCACGTTGTCGGTGAGGTCGCGCCAGGTGCCGGACACCCCCCGCACCTGGGCCTGACCACCCAGCCGGCCCTCGGTGCCCACCTCGCGCGCCACCCGCGTCACCTCGTCGGCGAACGACGACAGCTGGTCGACCATCGTGTTGATGGTCTGGGCGAGGGCCGCGACCTCGCCCTTGGCCTCGACCGTGATCTTCTGGCTCAGGTCGCCCTGCGCCACCGCCGTGGTGACCTGGGCGATGTTGCGCACCTGGCCGGTGAGGTTGGCCGCCATGTAGTTGACGTTGTCGGTGAGGTCGCGCCAGGTGCCGGACACGCCCTTCACCTGGGCCTGACCGCCGAGGTTGCCCTCGGTGCCGACCTCGCGCGCCACGCGCGTCACCTCGTCGGCGAACGACGACAGCTGGTCCACCATCGTGTTGACGGTGCTCTTCAGCTCGAGGATCTCGCCCTGCGCATCGACGGTGATCTTCTGGCTGAGGTCGCCCTTGGCGACGGCGGTGGCGACCTGGGCGATGTTGCGCACCTGGCTGGTGAGGTTGCCGGCCATGAAGTTGACGTTGTCGGTGAGGTCCTTCCAGGTGCCGGACACGCCTCGCACCTGGGCCTGTCCGCCGAGCTTGCCCTCGGTGCCGACCTCGCGCGCCACCCGCGTCACCTCGTCGGCGAACGACGACAGCTGGTCGACCATGGTGTTGATCGTGGACTTCAGCTCGAGCGTCTCGCCCTTGACGTCCACGGAGACCTTCTGGGACAGGTCGCCCTGCGCCACCGCGGTGGTGACCTGGGCGATGTTGCGCACCTGCGCGGTGAGGTTGGCAGCCATGCCGTTGACGTTGTCGGTGAGGTCCTTCCACGTGCCCGCGACACCGGGCACCTCGGCCTGACCGCCGAGCTTGCCCTCGGTGCCCACCTCGCGCGCCACCGTCGTCACCTGCTCGGCGAACAGCTGCAGGGTGTCGGTCAGCGAGTTGATGGTCTCGGCCAGGGCTGCGACCTCACCGGCGGCGTCGACGGTGATCTTCTGCGTGAGGTCGCCCTTGGCGACAGCGGTGACGATCTGCGCGATGTTGCGCACCTGGCTGGTGAGGTTGCCGGCCATGGAGTTGACG
>JBAVRG010000274.1:0-1723 GCA_049694795.1 Mycobacteriales bacterium | reverse complement strand
GCCCTGGCGCGTGCGGGCCGGCTTCGCCGTACGGCGCTGCTCGGGCTCTGCCGCAGGCGCCGGCGCGACGTAGGGCGCGGGCGGGCCCGTCAGCTCGGTGATGGCGGCGTCGCCGGGCCGGACGGTGCGGGTGGTCGGGTTGATGCCGGCCTGCTTGGTGAGGGCCCGCACCTCCCGGGCCTGGTCCGGGGTCGCCATCGTGACGACGGTGCCACCGGCACCGGCGCGGGCCGTGCGGCCGGAGCGGTGCAGGTAGGCCTTGTGCTCGGTGGGCGGGTCGACGTGCACGACCAGCGCGACGTCGTCGACGTGGATGCCGCGGGCCGCGATGTCGGTCGCCACCAGGACCCTGGTGCTGCCCTCGGTGAAGGCGGACAGGTTGCGCTCGCGCGCGCCCTGGCTGAGGTTGCCGTGCAGCTCGACGGCGGGCACGCCGGCCGCGGTGAGCTGCTTGGCGAGCTTCTTGGCGGTGTGCTTGGTGCGCAGGAACAGCACGCTGCGGCCGGTGCCGGAGGCCAGCTCGCGCACGACGGCCGGCTTGTCGGTCGCGCTGACCGTGAAGACGTGGTGGGTCATGGTGCTCACCGGCGCCACGGCCGGGTCGACCGAGTGCGTGGTGGGCGCGTCCAGGTAGCGCTTCACCAGCACGTCGACCCCGTTGTCGAGGGTGGCGGAGAACAGCATCCGCTGGCCCTTCTTCGGCGTCTTGTCGAGCAGCCGCTTCACGGCCGGCAGGAAGCCGAGGTCGGCCATGTGGTCGGCCTCGTCCAGGACGGTGATCTCGACCGCCGACAGGTCGGCGAACCCCTGGTTGATGAGGTCCTCGAGCCGGCCGGGGCAGGCGATGAGGACGTCGATCCCGGGAGCGAGCGCCTTGACCTGCGGGTTCTGCCCGACGCCACCGAAGACCACGGCGGTGGTGAGCCCGGAGGCAGCCGCGAGCGGCTGCATGACGGCGAGCACCTGGTTGGCGAGCTCGCGGGTCGGGACCAGCACGAGGCTGCGGGCCTTGCGGGGCTGCCGGCGACCGCCGGCGAGGCGGGCGACCAGCGGCAGGCTGAACGCCAAGGTCTTGCCGCTGCCGGTGCGGCCGCGGCCGAGGACGTCCCGGCCGGCGAGGGTGTCGGGGAGGGTGGCGGTCTGGATCGGGAAGGGGCTTGCGATGCCCTGCTCGGCGAGCGCTGCGCACAGGGCTGCAGGCACGCCGAGGGAGGCGAAGGTGGGGGTGGCCGTGCTCATGAAGGGTGGTTCCTCAACGTCGTGGGTCCGGGGCCAGGCGCCGCGAAGCGGCGGGCATCATCCGGTGCAGGAGACGGATTCCGTCCTGTGCACATCACAGTGTGACAGGCCTGCACCCGTCCCAACACCGTTCGACGACGTGTCCTTCCCCACGCGTACGGCAGGCTGGGCGCGTGACCGTCGTGCTGGAGGGCTTCCACGCGGTCAAGCACGCCCTGCGCTTCGCCCCCTCCCTGGTGTGCGAGGTCACCGTCGCCTCCCTGCCGGAGGCGTTCGCGCTGTGCGACCAGCTGGCCCCTGACGTGCAGGACCTGCTCGCGCAGCTGGCGGTGGAGGGGCCGGTGGACCACCCGACCGGGGTGAAGGGCCTTGCCCTCCGGCCGGCGGAGGACCGCACGGTCCTCCTCCGCCGCGCCGCTCCGCTGGTGCTGCTCGACGACCCCCGGCACCCCGGCAACGCGGGTGCGGCGATCCGGGTCGCGGC
>JBAVRG010000273.1:0-14910 GCA_049694795.1 Mycobacteriales bacterium | reverse complement strand
GCCGTGGCCGAGTCGAGGCGCGAGGAGCGCGACCGCAGCGCGCGAGCTGCTCTCACCGCCCGCGACCTGCTGGACGGCGGACCGCTGCCCGCGTTCAACCTCGCGTCCCCCGCGCGGGTGGCCGCGGCGGGAAGCGCACCCGGAGCTGCCTTGCCGGCGCCCGCGCCGTCCGGGCACGACGCTGCCGAGGGGCCCACCGAGCACGCGGCGCCCGAGGGCGAGACCGCCGTGGCGATCGGCCTCGTGCAGCGGGCCCAGGCGGGCGACGCCGAGGCGTTCGGCGAGCTGTACGACCGCTACGTCGACCAGGTCTACCGCTACGTCGCCTACCGCGTCGGGAGCGTCCAGCTGGCCGAGGACCTGACGTCGGAGACGTTCCTGCGCGCGCTGCGCCGGATCGGCTCGTTCACCTGGCAGGGCCGCGACGTGGGCGCGTGGTTCGTGACCATCGCGCGCAACCTCATCGCCGATCACTACAAGAGCGGGCGCTACCGCCTCGAGCTCACCACCGACGACGTGACCGAGTCGGGCTCGGCTCCCGTGCAGGCCGGCCCCGAGGGCGAGGTCCTCGAGGCGATGCAGAACAAGGTGCTGCTCGAGGCCGTGAAGCAGCTGAACGCCGAGCAGCAGGAGTGCATCGTGCTGCGCTTCCTGCAGGGCCTGTCGGTCGCGGAGACGGCCCAGGTCATGGGCAAGAACGACGGGGCGATCAAGGCGCTGCAGTACCGCGCGATCCGGACCCTCGGCCGGCTGCTCCCCGAGGGGGTTGAGCTGTGACCAGGGTCGCAGTAGTCATTCCGGGGGGTTTCGCACCTGTACCCGTCACCGTTGCCGCGCCCCCTTCGTTGGCCCCGGTGACGACGACCACCGCGGTCGGTCGCGCACGGACGAGAGGAGCCCGGTCATGAACCCGCTGGGCACCCGCGCCCGCATCGAGGAGCTCGCCCGCCTGCTGGACGGCGCCGTCGCCGGACCGGGCGTCGCGACGGCCGGCTACGCCACGCTCGCCACCCGCCTGCGGGCGGTCGCGCCTCTGGTCGAGCCGCGGCCGGAGTTCCGGGCCGCGCTGCGGCAGCGCCTCGTCGCCGTCGCCACCGTGCAGGGCGCCGTCGGCGTCCCGGCGCCGGCTGGTCGGCCCAAGGCGCTCGAGACGGCCCTCGAGGCAGCAGGAGCCTGGACGCAGAGCCGCAAGGCGCAGCGGCGCCTCGGCGTCACCGCGGGCGCCATGGCCGGGGTCATCGCCGTGACCGGCGTCGGCATCGCCTCCTCGCGCTCGCTGCCCGGCCAGCCGTTCTACGCCCTCAAGCGCGGCGCCGAGGACGTGCAGCTGCAGCTCGCGAGCGGCGACACGGCCAAGGGCACCAAGCACCTGGAGTTCGCCGCCACCCGGCTGCGCGAGGTGCGGGCGCTCGCCGAGGGCGAGGGCGAGCTCTCGCTCGGGGCCGTGGGCAGCATGCCGCTGGCGTCCGGTCAGGCGTTCGGCGCCTCGCTCACGAGCAGGATCGACGGCGCGCTGTCGGACTTCGACCGCGAGACCCGAAGCGGCAGCGCGTTGCTCGAGGCGGCCTACCGCAAGACCGGCAAGCCCGAGCCGCTGCGGATCATCAAGGCGTTCGCCCACCAGCAGCAGGCGCGCCTAAGCGCGCTGCTCCCGACGCTGCCGCCCACGGTGCGCGACGACGCCCAGGCCTCCCTCACCCTGGTCACCGGCGTCGGCACCGACGCCACCCAGCTGCTCGCGCTCGGCACCTGCGGCGGCGAGTGCTACCCGGGCAACGGCGGCCCCACGCTGCCGACCGAGCCCTCGCCCTCGCCGGGTGCGACGGTCACCCCCGACAGCACCAACAACGTGCCGGCCTGCACCTGCGCCCAGCCGTCCGGCTCCCCCGAGCCCACCCCCGACGTCGCGCCGTCGCCGGACCCGACCCCGTCACCGGGGCCGTCCGGCACCAGCCGGCCGGCGTCCTCGCCGACCCCGAGCGCCTCGCCCAGCCCGGGTCTGCTGCCGTCGCTGCTGCCCACCCCGCTCCCGTCGCTGCTGCCGACGCCGTTGCCGACGATCCTGCCGACGACCCTGCCGACGTCGCTGACCATCCTGCCGACGTCGCTGACGATCCTGCCGACGGCGCTGCCCACCCTGCTGCCCGGCCTGCTGACGCCGTAGCCCGCACCGACGGACGGGGCAACGGCCCCGCCGCGGCCGGGGGGGTCGCCGTACCGGACCTGCCCCAGGACCCGATCTGAGCCGTTCGGACCCCGCCAGCGAGCGTCGCGTAGTCACTTCGAGTCACACCGAACGCCTGGTTGCGCGCTCAGTGTCCGATTCTTCCCCGCGCCCCACATATCTTTTTCGTGTGCAAGGCGTCACCATGCCGTGACGGCGTCGTTGGTGGGTGCAAGACGGCGAGCGAGGACCAGGTGTCCGGTTCGAGCAAGACGTCCGCAACGACGAGATCGTGCACATCCAGAGACATCGTGATCAAGGGGACTGACATGACCAGCAACGGACGGGTCGCGCGGCTTTCCGCCCTCGCCCTCGCCACCGGGACGCTCGTCGCCGCCGGTGCAGGCAGCGCGGCAGCTGCCACGAGCAGCACCACCGACCGCATCCAGGCGCTGGGCAACGGCTCCGTGGTGCACGTGCGCATCGCCCTGCCGGTGGCGCTCCCGCAGGTCGGCCAGGTCATCGACCAGTACATCTCGCTGACCGACGGCACCGTGACCACGGTGAACAACCTCGGCGCGACCAGCATCGGCCAGCTCGGGAAGGGCTCCGTCCCCGTCCTCTCCGACCTGCTCTCCGGCTCCGCCAGCTCCGCCCTCAACGGCAAGCAGAGCGACTCGGTGTCGCTCGTCGACCAGGACGTGACGCAGCTCGGCCTGTCGCTCAAGGCGCTCGCCGCCAAGAGCAACGTCGCGACCCCGGTCAAGGACGGCGTCCTGAGCCACTCCGAGAGCACCGTCGCCGCCGTCAAGCTCAACGGCCTCGGCCTGCCGGCCCTCAACGCCGCGACCGCCCCGGTCGTCGACGCCGTCACGAACGTCGTCGGCACCGCGCAGGACAACTCCGGCGCCGCGGCCGCGACGGTCACCGGCGTCGTCGACTCCGCCATCTCGCAGATCCAGGCGGCCGTGCCGCAGGGCGCGGCGGCCACGGACCCGGTCAAGGTCGCCGTCGACCAGACCACCAGCCAGCTGAAGGCGCTGCTCAACACCATCCAGACGCGCGTCAGCGCCCTGGACGCCAACACCTCGCTGATCGACCTCGGCGTCATGAAGTCGACGCAGACCATCAGCCGCACCGGCCACCAGGTCACCTCCGACGTCAAGAACTCCCTGCTCGGCGCCAGCCTCCTCGGCGGCCTGATCAGCGTCGACGCCCTCGCCTCCGAGGCGTCCGCCACTGCAGGCGGCAAGGCCGGCACCGCGGCCGTCACCCACACCCCCGGTGTGCTGACGGTCAAGGTCGCCGACGCGCTCACCCTGAAGATCGGCCAGACGATCGAGCTCGGCGGCACCATCGGTGACGCCCTGCCGGCCGACCTCAAGACCACCGTGAACGGCGCGGTCGCCCAGGTCCTCGACCTGCTCCGCACCCAGCTCGGCCTCAACTTCGAGCCCGGCACCTTCGTCGAGAGCGTCGCCAAGGACGGCAGCAGCGCCGCCACCACGGTCAGCGCCGCGAAGCTCTCGCTGCTGCCGCCGGCCCTCGCGTCGCTCATGCCCAAGGACGCCAAGGGCCAGCCGGAGAAGCTGGTGTCGATCGACTTCGTCGCCGCCCAGGCCGCCGTCGGCGCCCAGCTCGTCACCCCGCCGGCCAAGGCGCACCTCACCCCGCCGAACACCCTGCAGGAACTGCCGCACACCGGCGCCAACCTGCCGCTGACGGGCGCCGTCGCGACCGGCCTGATCGGTCTGGCCCTGGTGGCGCGCCGTCGCCGCCTGGCGCACCTGGCCGACTGACCCCTGCACTCCCACGAGGCCCTCGCTCCTTCCGGAGCGGGGGCTTCGTGCTGTGCGGGCCGACCTCATAGGGTGACGACCATGCGGCTACGCAGGCGGTCCGAGGGTGACGGTGTCAGCGCCGTCCTGGCCGGCGCGGCGTCGGCGGCCGCGGCGGAGGTCGAGGCCTCGCTCGCCGTAGCCGCCGACCCGGGAGCGGCGGCCTTCTTCGACGTCGACAACACCATGATCCGCGGCGCGTCGATCTACTTCTTCGGCAAGGGCATGGCCGGCCGCGGCCTGGTGACCACCGGCGACCTGCTGCGGTTCGGCTGGCAGCAGCTGCGGTTCCGGATCCGCGGCAAGGAGGACCTCGCCGCCGTCGCCGAGGCACGCGAGAAGGCGCTGTCCCTGGTGGCCGGCAAGAGCGTCGCCGACATCGTCGCGTACGGCGAGGAGATCTACGACGAGCTGATGGCGCAGCGGATCTGGTCCGGCACCCGTGCGCTGGCGCAGTCCCACCTCGACGCCGGGCAGCGGGTGTTCCTCGTCACCGCCACCCCCGTCGAGCTGGCCCGCATCATCGCCAAGCGGCTGGGCCTGACCGGTGCCCTCGGCACGGTGGCCGAGATCGAGGACGGCCTCTACACCGGCCGGCTGGTGGGCGAGCCCCTCCACGGACCGTCGAAGGCGGAGGCCGTCAAGGCGCTCGCCGAGCGCGAGGGGCTGGACCTGTCCCGCTGCACGGCCTACAGCGACTCCTCCAACGACATCCCGATGCTGTCGGCCGTCGGGGTCGCGGTCGCCATCAACCCCGACACCGGGCTGCGGCAGGCCGCGCGCGAGAACGGCTGGGAGATCCGGGACTTCCGCACCGGTCGCAAGGCGGCCAAGGTCGGCGTCCCCGCGACCGCCGGCACCGGGCTGCTGGTCGGCGGCATCCTGGCCGGTGCGGCGCTGCGTCGACGCCAGGTGGCGCGCAACCGCCCGTTCGCCCGGGCCCGGCGCGCCCTGCGCTGACCCACGCGGGTCGGTGCCGGGTCGGTGCGGGGTCGGTGCGGGGTCGGTGCCGGGTCGGCGCGGGGTCGGTGCGGGTCAGGTCAAGGTCATCGTGTCCGGCCCAGCACGGTCCCACGCCCACCGACGGACACACTCACCCCCGGCCACCCGCCCAGCGACGCCGCACCAAGGTCATCGTGTCCGGCCCAGCACGGTCCCACGCCCACCGACGGACACACTCACCCCCGACACCCGCCCAGCGACGCCGTACCAAGGTCATCGTGTCCGGCCCAGGACGGTCGCACGCCCACCGACGGACACGTTCACCCACCGACGCGGGCGGCGGTCAGAAGAAGATCGAGCGGCGCTGCATGAGCAGCGTGTAGAGCGTGCTCTGGATCGTCTCGCGCACCTGGTCGGTGAGGTTGAAGACGAGCATCGGGTCGTCGGCCGCGGCCGCGCCACCGAGGTGAGCGGTCTCGATGGGCTCGCCGAACTCGATGATCCACTTCGAGGGCAGCGGTACGGCGCCCAGCGGACCGAGCCACGGGAACAGCGGCGTGATCGGGACGTACGGCAGCCCCAGCAGCCGGGCCAGGGTCTTGCTGTTGCCGATGATCGGGTAGATCTCCTCGGCACCCACGATGGACACCGGGATGATCGGCGTCCCGGTGCGCAGCGCCGCCGACACGAAGCCGCCGCGGCCGAAGCGCTGCAGCTTGTAGCGCTCCGAGAATGGCTTGCCGATGCCCTTGAAGCCCTCGGGGAAGACCCCGACCAGCTCACCGGAGGACAGCAGCCGCTCCGCGTCGGCGTTGCAGGCGAGCGTGTTGCCGCTCTTGCGCGCGACCGGGGCGACCACGGGCAGCGTGAACACCAGGTCGGCGCCGAGCAGCCGCAGGGCCCGGTGCGCCGGGTGGTGGTCGTGCAGCGCGAGGGTGGTCATGAGCGCGTCCACCGGGATGGTGCCGGAGTGGTTGGCGACGATCAGCGCGCCCCCGGTGTCGGGCACGTTGTCGAGACCCCGGGTCTCCACGCGGAACCACTTGTCGTACAGCGGCCGCAGCGGCGGCAGCAGCACGTGGTCGGTGAGGTCGGGGTCGAAGCCGAAGTCGTCGACGTCGTAGTCACCGGTGATGCGGCGGCGCAGGAACGCGAGCCCACCGGCGAGCTTGCGCTCCCAGGAGGACGGCTCGGCGGCCTGCGGCAACGGCGGCGCCGGCGGCGCGCTGTCGGACGCCGTCGTGCGCTTGCGCTTGGGCTGCTGCTCTTCGCCACGCAACGGGATCACCCTTGCCTCAGGCACGGACCGGCTCCTTCGGCGTCACGGGTCGGCGGCGACCGAGCACCCGCAGCAGCCGCTGCTCGGCGGCGGCCACGGTCTCGGGGTTGAGGATGCGCGGCGAGCGCTCGACGAACGCGCGCATCGCCTCGCTCGTGGGCCGCGGGGCCCAGCCGAGCTCCTTGGCGAGGCGGGACACGTCGGCGACCCGGCCGTGCTCGAGGTAGCGCATCTGCTCAGGGCTGAAGTCGACCAGCCCGGCGCGGCGGAACGCCTGCGCGACCAGCGTCACGGCCGGGGACGGCACCGGGAACGACGGGCGGCCCACCCGCCGGACGGCCTGCGACAGCAGCAGTACGCCGGAACCTCCGACGTTGAAGATGCCGGGGTGGTCCTCGAGGGTGCAGCGCCGCAGCACCTCGATGCCGTCGTCCTCGTGGCAGAGCTGGATGCGCGGGTCGAAGCCGAGCACCGTCGGCACGACCGGCAGCGACAGGTAACGGGTCAGCGGGGTCTCGATGGACGGCCCGATGAAGTTGGTGAACCGCAGCAGCGACAGCGTCACGTCGGGGCGACGGCGGCCGAAGCCGCGGACGTAGCCCTCGACCTCGACGGCGTCCTTGGCGTAGCCCGACTTCGGCAGTGCCTTCGGCTCGGCGTCCTCGGTGAACAGCGCAGGGTCGCGCGGGGAGGACCCGTAGACGGCGGTGGTGCTCTTGACGACGAGCTTGCGCATGGACGGTGCCTTTTGGCACGCGGCCAGCAGCTGCATCGTCCCGATGACGTTGATCTCCTTCATCGCCGTGCGGCCACCGGCACCCAGAGGCGTCGCGATGACGTTCATGTGCACCACGGTGTCGACCTCGGCCTGCGCGATGACCTTGGCGATGAGGGGGTTGCGGATGTCGGCGCGCACGAACTCGGTGCGGCCGAGCTGCTGGGAGACCTCTGGGCGAGGCGGCACCGTGTCGACGCCGATGACGCGCTCGATGCTGGGGTCGGCAGCGAGCGTGCTCGCCAGACGAGTGCCCAGGTACCGGCTCACACCCGTGACGAGGACGACGCGCGGCTTCACGTGCGGGCTCCTCGGGGTCGCGGGGCCGCTCAGTCTACCGGGCAGTAGCCCAGGTGCAGCAGCCAGCAGCCGTGGCCCACGTCACGTCCGCGATCATGCAGTGACGGTGGAGGGCGCCTGGTCGTAGACCCGCACCGGACCCGGCGGCGGGGAGGCCTGCTGAAGCCGGGAGATGACCAGCGGGTCGGCCCGCCGGGCCCGCAGCGTGGCCGCCGCGCTGCCCTGGTTGACGGCCACCGTGATGGTGCGGAACGAGTCCTCGCACAGCGCGACCCGGCCGCGCGGGACCTCCCCGTAGGTGAGGGTGAAGCGGACCGTCTGGCTCTTGCCCCCGCAGCGCAGCTCGACCTCGTCCCCGAGCTGGATCCCGGCCGCCTCCAGGTGCGAGCGCGAGACGTTCAGCGTGAGGTTGCCGAAGTGGTCGACCGCGGCGACCTCGGCGTGCACGTGGTCGTCGTCGACGGACGGCGGTCGCACCTGCAGCCGCTCGAGCTCCTCGACGGGCACCGGGCTGCCGACCATCTCGATGGGAAGGCCCGCGGCCAGCCGGGCCGCGACCGGCGAGAAGACGTCGCGGGCGCGGAAGGTGCGCGCGGCGTCGGGCAGCCACAGAGACGGGTCGTCGAGCGCGTGCGCCTCGACGGCACCGCCGGCGGCGTCCCACGCCTGGCTGGTGAGCCCGTTGTCCGGCGCGACGAAGGTGGAGCCGTCCGCAGTGCGGACCGCGATGCCACGGGACGGGACGGTGCGGAACGGGTCGATGATCGCCAGGTGCACGGCCGGGGCCGGCAGGTACGGCACCGCGCTCGCGAGCACCCCGGCGCCTTGGTCGACGTCCTGGACCTGCACCAGGTGCAGGACGTCGATGACGGTCACCTCGGGTGCGATCCGGGCGATGACGCCCTTGCACACGCCGAGGAACGCGTCCTCGTAGCCGAGATCGGACAGGAACGTCAGGAACACGCCGTACCTCCGTCGTGGACCACGCCGTTGTGGTCCGCGCAGGAGGCTACTTCTTGTTGCGGCGCTGGACGCGGGTCTTCTTCAGCAGCTTGCGGTGCTTCTTCTTGGCCATCCGCTTGCGGCGCTTCTTGATGACGGAACCCACGTCGAAAACCTCTGCTCAGTCTCGGTCGGAAGCGGTCAGTCTAGGGGACGGGCCGGAGCGGCCCGTCAGCCCGCTTCGGTGAAGGCGCCGCGCAGGTACTCGTGCACCGCGTGCTCCGGCACCCGGAACGAGCGACCGACCCGGACGCTGGCGAGCTCGCCCGCGTGCACGAGCCGGTAGACGGTCATCCGCGACACGCGCATCACCGCGGCGACCTCGGCCACCGTGAGGAACTTGATCTCGCTGAGGTTGCTGGACGTCATGACGGCACACACCTGTCGGGCACACCTGACGGTGGACACGAGGCGCGGCCGGCGGCTTCCCCACCGTCGGACTGGACACGCCCGTGCTGGGTGATCCTATCGGGACGGGTGGGACGCAGGTAGTCACCCGTTCGGCCCAATGCGGGTGCGTCTCCCACGACAGCTGCGTCACCCGCGCTGACCAGTCAGCCAGCTGTGGCCAGGGGGTCCATCCCCAGCAGCGGGAACACCTCGTCCCGCGTCGCGGTGATCGCCTGGTCGACCATGAGCGACAACCGGTCGCCCTCGACCGGCGCGTCCAGGGGCGAGCCGCCCTCCCACGGACGCCAGCTGGGCGTGGCCCCGTCGCTGAGAGAGGTCGGGGCGGGCTCACGGCCGCGCTCGGCCGCCTCGGCCCGCCAGTCGTTCGGGGTGGCACCGTCGACCTGCGTGCCGGCGGCCTCGGCGAGCAGGTGCGTCCAGGCACGGGGCACGACCTGCACCGGCTCGTAGCCACCACCGCCCAGGGCCACCCACTTGCCCCCGCACAGCTCGTGGGCGAGCTCGTGCAGCGCGCGGTAGGCGACCCGCTGCCCGTCGACCGACATCTGCAGGTTCGCCAGCGGGTCGAGGGCGTGCGTGTCGCAGCCGTGCTGGGTGACGAGCACCTGCGGGCCGTAGGCCCGCAGCACCTGCGGCACCACCGCGTGGAAGGCCCGCAGCCAGGCCGCGTCCCCGGTCCCGGCCGGGAGCGCCAGGTTGACCGAGGTGCCGGCCGCGTCGCCGGTGCCCGTCTCGTCGGCCCACCCGGTGCCGGGGAACAACGTCCGGCCGCTCTCGTGCATCGACACCGTGAGGACGCGCGGGTCGTCGTAGAAGGCCGCCTGCACGCCGTCGCCGTGGTGGACGTCGACGTCGACGTACGCCACCCGCTGGGCGCCCTGCGCGAGCAGCCACGCGATCGCGACCGCCGGGTCGTCGTACACGCAGAAGCCGGAGGCGCGGTCACGCATGGCGTGGTGCAGGCCGCCGGAGATGTTCACGGCGTGCTGATGGGTGCCCTCCCAGACGGCCCGGGCGGCGTCGACAGAGGCGCCGGTGACGAGGGACGACACCTCGTGCATGCGTGGGAAGACCGGGTTGTCGCCGGTGCCGAGCCCCCAGCGCAGCGACAGCCGGCCGAGCAGGTCGTCGGGGGCGCGGCGCACCGAGGCGACGTACAGGGGGTCGTGCACGAGCTGGAGGACCTCGTCGGTGGCCGGCACCGGAGCCCGGACCTCGACACCGGGAGCCCGCAGCACGCCGAGCTGGCCGGCCAGGGCCATGGTGAGCTCGAGCCGCATCGGCCGCATCGGATGCGTCGGCCCGAAGTCGTAGTCGCCGAAGACGTCGTCCCAGACGACCAGGGTGCTGTCACTCACACCCTTAGCGTGCCCTACCTGCGCAAGCAGAACCCGCGCTCAGCCGCCCGCCAGCTCCCGCGACCGGTCGCGCGCGGCCTCGAGCGCCGCCAGCATCGCCGCCCGCACCCCGTGGTCCTCCATGACGCGGATGGCGCTGATGGTGGTGCCGGCCGGGGACATCACGGCCTCGCGCAGCACGACGGGGTGCTCGTCGCTCTCCTTGAGCATCTTGGCGGAGCCGACCGCGGTCTGGACGATGAGCTCGGCGGCGACCGCCCGCGGCAGACCGAGCAGGATGCCCGCGTCGATCATCGCCTCGACGAGGTAGAAGAAGTACGCCGGTCCGGAGCCCGACAGGGCGGTGACCGCGTCCTGCTGGTGCTCGGGGACCCGGATGACCCGGCCCACCGCCTGCAGCAGCTCCTCGACCAGGGCGAGGTGCTCCTCGGTGGCGTGGGTGCCGGGGGAGATGGCCGACATGGCCTCGTCGACGAAGACCGGGGTGTTGCTCATGACCCGGACGACGTGCGTGCCCTCGGGCAGCTCCTCCTCGAGCACCGCCGTGGTGATGCCGGCCGCCAGCGACACGACGAGCGTCTGCGGGCGCACCGACGGAGCGATCTCGCGCAGTGCGGCGCGCATGTCCTGCGGCTTCACCGCGAGCAGTACGACGTCAGCCCTGGCCACCGCGTCGGCGGGGTGCGCGGTCTCGACGCCGTAGGTCTCGGAGATCTCGCGCGCGCGGCTCTCGTAGCGCTCCGCAGCGATGACCTGCTCCTTGGGGCGACCGCTCCGGAGCAGGCCGGACAGCAGCGCCTCACCGAGCTTGCCGACGCCGACCAGGGCGAACGTCGTCATGAGCGGGTCGCCATCGCGCGCAGGAAGAACCCGACGTTGGCGGGACGCTCGGCCAGCCGTCGCATGAAGTAGCCGTACCACTCGTCGCCGTACGGGACGTAGACGCGCATGGTCTCCCCCTCAGCCGCCAGGCGCTCCTGCTCCTGGGGACGGATGCCGTAGAGCATCTGGAACTCGTAGCTGCCCTTGTCGCGGTCCTTCGCGAGGTCGGCCGCGATCGCGATCATCCGCGGGTCGTGGCTCGCGACCATGGGGTAGCCCGGGCCGGCCATCAGCACGTGCAGGCAGCGCACGTAGGACTTGTCGACCTCGCCCTTGTCCTGGAACGCGACCGACTCGGGCTCCTTGTAGGCGCCCTTGCACAGGCGCACCCTGCTGCCCGCGACTGCGAGGTCCCGGCAGTCGGCCTCGGTGCGGCGCAGGTAGGACTGCAGCACCGCGCCGGTGGCCGGGAAGTCCTTGCGCAGCTGGGTCAGGATGCCCAGCGTCGAGTCGGTGGTGGTGTGGTCCTCCATGTCGAGGGTCACCGTCGTACCGGCGTTCCTGGCCGCGTCGCAGATGAGGGCGGCGTTGTCGAGGGCCAGCTTCTCGTCGAGGGCCTGGCCGACCGCCGACAGCTTGACGCTCACCTCCGCCCTGGCGCCCTGGGTGAGGCCGGCGGCCTCGAGGCGGGACAGCAGCGCGAGGTAGGCCTTGACGGTCGCCTCGGCCTGGCCGGTGTCGAGGGTGTCCTCGCCGAGGTGGTCGAGGGTGACGGTGCGCCCGGACGCGAGCAGCTGGGTGGTGGCCCGCACCGCGTCGTCGACGGTCGCGCCCGACACGAAGCGGCGGACGACGGAGCGGCTCACCGGCGCGCGCTCGACGACCCGACGCGTCATGGTGCTGCGGGAGGCGGCGAGGATGACCTGTCTGAGCACGACCGGAAGGCTAGCCCCAGCACCCGAGAATTTTTTTCCGCCGCGCAGCCGCCGAGCCGGCACCTGTGTCCGAGCCACTGGCCAACTGCACGCTCAGAGCGCGCAGTTGGCCAGTGGCTCGGGAGGGTGTTGGTGTCCGGGGCCCGCCGATGTGGACAAAAGCTGTGGAAAAAAGGGGGAGGGGAGTCGCTCAGAGGGCGTCGAGACCGCGCATCCAGCGGACGACGACGTCCGCGAGCTGCGGTCCTCGGTCCTCCTGGAGGAAGTGGCCCGCGCCCTCGATCACGGTGTGCGGCTGGCCCGTCGTCCCGGGCACCCGCTCGAGGAAGGGGCGGTCGGCGCCCCGGGTGATGGGGTCGCTGTCGGAGTATGCGCACAGGAACGGCTTGGCCCACATCGTGAGCAGCTCCCAGGCCCGCTGGTTCGCGGGGGTCGCGGGGTTGTCGACGTCCTGCGGGATGAGGTCGGGGAACGCCCGCGCGCCGGCCTTGAGCTCCGCGGTCGGGAAGGGCGCGTCGTAGGCCGCCTGCACCTCGGGGGCCATCGGCTCGGCGCAGCCGGCGCTCACCAGGAAGCCGATGGGCAGGTCCTCGGTGCGCACCACGAAGTCGCGGAAGCGCCACCACTCCTCGGGCAGCCGGTGCAGGCCGTCGGGCAGCCCTGTGTTGGCCGCGCAGATCCGCGCGAAGCGGCCGGGGTTCTCCATCGCCATCCGGATGCCGAGCAGGCCGCCCCAGTCCTGGCAGACCAGCGTCACGTCCTGCAGGTCGAGCGCGTCGAAGAGCACCGAGCGCAGCCACTCCACGTGCCGGGCGTAGGTGTAGTCCTCGAGCTCGGTGGGCTTGTCGGAGCGGCCGAACCCGATGAGGTCGGGGGCCACCACCCGGCAGCCGGCCTCCAGCAGCACCGGGATCATCGTGCGGTAGAGGTAGGACCACGACGGCTCGCCGTGCAGCAGCAGCACGACCGGACCGCTGCCCTCGTCGAGGTAGGCCATCCGCAGCCCGTCGGAGGTCTGCGCGTACCTCGGCTCCCAGGGGAAGCCGGGCACCTCGAAGTCCGGCGTGCGCAGCACCTTCATCGCTTCTCCAGGGTCCAGAGTCGGGTGACGAACGGCTCCACGACCTCGCCGTCGGGGAACGCCTCGAACAGGTCGGCCCGGGACGCCGCGACGAAGCCGTCCACGTCGGGGAGCGCCTGCACGTAGGACTTCGAGCGCAGCCACCGCTCGTACAGGTCGACGGACAGGGTGCGGGACCACGCGAGCTCGACCAGCGGCCGCCCGTCGAACCAGGGCGCGAGCTGAGCGCTGTAGTCCACCTGGCGATATCCCCTGCGGTACAAGGGGTTTCCCGCCTCGAGTCGGTCCTGCTGCAGGTCGAACCACCAGGTGCCGTCGGCGGTCACCTCGTTCCACCACAGCGCGAGGACGCCACCGGGCCGCAGCACCCGGCGCACCTCGGCCCCCGCCGGGTCGGACGTCCAGTGCCACATCTGCGCGCCGCACACGGTGTCGAAGCTGCCGTCCGCGAAGGGCAGCGCCTCGGCCCGGCAGACCACGCCGGGCGAGGAGTGCTTGGCCAGCCCCCGCGCCAGCATCCTGGGCCCGAGGTCGGTCACCACCAGCGACCGCGCGCGGGTGGCCAGCTCCGCCGACGCGATGCCGGTGCCTGCACCGAGCTCGAGCACGTCCTCCAGCGCGGGGAGGGCGTCGTACAGGGCGGCGGGGTAGTGCGGCCGGGCCGCGTCGTAGTCGTCGACGAGCTCCTCGAAGGCCGTCGGCGAGCCGGGACGGGCTACTGCGGCCACGCCGGCGCCGCGAGGTTGAGCCGGGTGAACGCGAGTGCCTCCGCGAGGTCGGCCTCCCGCTCGTAGCGGTCCTCGCACTTGCGGGTGTTGACCTCCACCACCACCAGCCCGTCGAACCCGTCGCCCGCCAGCCCCTCGAGCAGCTCCGCGCACGGCTGGTCGCCGCGGCCGGGGACCAGGTGCTCGTCGCGCGCCGACCCGCGCCCGTCGGCGATGTGCACGTGCGTCAGCCGGTCACCCATCGCCCGGCGCATCGCCAGCGCGTCGGACTGCGACACCGACGTGTGCGACAGGTCGAGCGTGAAGTCACGGAACTCCCACTCGGTGGGGTCCCAGTCCAGCCCGTACGGCGAGACCTGCTGGCCCCTGGCGCGCAGCGGGAACATGTTCTCGACCGCGAAGCGCACGTCGGTCTCGGACGCCATGGCCTGGATGCCGCCCACGAACTGCCGGACGTAGTCGAGCTGCCAGCGGAACGGCGGGTGCACGACGACGGTCTCAGCCCCGACCTGCTCCGCGACCTCCTTGGCCTTGACCAGCTTGACCCACGGGTCGGTCCCCCACACCCGCTGCGTGATCACCAGGCACGGCGCGTGGATCGCGAGGATCGGCACCTGGTGGTAGTCCGACAGCCGCTGCAGCGCGTCCGCGTCCTGCGACACCGGGTCGGTCCAGACCATGACCTCCACGCCGTCGTAACCGAGCCGCGCGGCGATCTCGAAGGCGTTCGCGGTCGACTCGGGGTAGACGGAGGCGGTGGCCAGCGCGACCCGGGCTCCGGGCACCCGTACCGGGCTGGCATCGCTCATCGTCGTGCGAGCGTACGTCGGAGCCGCCCCGGCACGCCGGTTAGGCTCGCCGAGTGACCCCCAGCCCGTCCGACGAGGTCGCCGACGCCGTCGGTGAGGCCCTCGACGCCGCATCGCACGGGCACGGCCGCCGGCTGCCGCACGTGCTGCACGACGTGCCGGCGGCGGTCCTGCTCGTCGACCTCGACCGTGGCGAGGTCGTGCACGCCAACCCGGCCGCCCTCGACCTGGTCCACGGCGAGCTGACGCTGCCGGTCGCCGCCTCGGCCTGGAGCGCCGCCGCAGGCCTGACCCCCACCCAGGGCGGCGCGTACGGCGAGACCGGCTCCCCGGTGGAGCGGGCCGCGCAGGGCCACGCCGTGTTCGGGGAGCCGCTGCTCGCGCCCTCCCGCGCCCTCTGGGCCACCGCCCTCCCGCTGCCCGGTCCCGAGCGCCAGGCGCTCGTCGTCCTGTTCGAGCTGGACAC
>JBAVRG010000272.1:0-3527 GCA_049694795.1 Mycobacteriales bacterium | reverse complement strand
GCACTGCACGAGCTCGGCGCGCACCACGTGCGGGTGCTCGCCCGTTCCCCGGAGCGGGCGGCGGCCCTGCAACCGGTGGCGCAGGCGCTGGGGGTCGAGCTGCGGAGGGGCGAGCTGCACCCGCTCGAGGTGGAGGACCGCTGGCCGCAGGTGGTCGTGAGCACCGTGCCGGCGGGGGCGCTCGACGCCTTCGCCGCGGAGTCCGATCCGGGGCCGGACGCTCCTGCGCTGCTCGACGTGGTCTACGCGCCGTGGCCGACGCCGCTCGCCGAGGTGTACGGCCGGGCGGGGGCGGTCGTGGTCGGGGGAGCGCAGATGCTCCTGCACCAGGCCGCGGCCCAGGTCAGGCTGATGACAGGACGGGAAGCTCCCCTCGAGGTCATGAGGGCCGCACTCCTCCGGACGTGACTCAAGGCCCCGCCCGATCCGGCCGAAGGCACATACAAGGCGCGAGCGCACGTGCCTTGCCGTCGGAAGGGGCGAGCACATGTCTGACCTGCACGCGGGGAGCCGTTCGGACCGGCTGGACCGGGCGATCCACGCTCTGCTCGCGCAGACCCCTGAGATCGAGGCCGCAGCGGTCGTCTCGTTCGACGGGCTGCCGATGGCCTCCGCGCTGCCGCAGTCGATGGACGAGGACCGCGTCGCCGCCATGAGCGCCGCGCTGCTCTCGCTCGGCGAGCGCGCCGCCCAGGGCCTCGGCCGCGGCGAGCTCTCGCAGGTCTACATCGAGGGTGACGCCGGCACCGTCTTCCTGGTGTCCGCCGACGACGAGGCCGTTCTCGTCGCGGTCGCCGCCCAGGGAGCCAAGGTCGGCATGATGCTGTACGAGGTGCGTCGCACCGCCGCCGCGGTCGCCGAGGTGCTGCGCGCCGAGGAGGTCGCCCCCGCTCCCGTCACGGAGCTGCCGCAGCCGGAGGTCGCCCCCGAGCCCGTGCTGTCCGCTGTTCCCTCGCTGCCGGTCGAGCAGCCGGTCGTCGCTGAGGTGCCGGCCTGGACGTCGTACGCCCCGAGCGGCTCCGTGCTGCCCGGCGAGAACCCCCACTGGTCCTGACCCTGCCCACCCCTGACCCGACGGGACCGCCGTGAAGCTCGAGGGAACGCTCGACGCGTTCAGCCTCCCCGACATCTTCCAGCTCCTCAGCTACACGAAGAAGACGGGCACGCTGCACCTGCGCCGCGAGGACCAGCACGGTGTCGTGCACCTGCGCGACGGTGCGGTGACCGGTGGCCGCAGCAGTGCTGCGAGCCAGGCGCTCGGTCGCCGTCTCGTGGGCGCCGGGCTGGTGGACGACGAGGCGCTCGCCGACGCCGCGGAGCGCGTCCTCGACCAGCCCGGAGCGGGCCTCGGCAAGGTGCTCGCCGACGCCGGTGCGGTCGACCGGGACGCCCTGTCGCGGGTTGCTGCCGAGCAGGCCACCGACGCCGTCTTCGAGCTGCTGCGCTGGCCGGACGGTGCGTTCGCCTTCGTGATGGACGAGCTCGACCCGGACGACGTCGGCATCGCCCTGAGCGTCGAGGACGTCGTGGCCGAGGGCCGTCGGCGTGAGGAGGCGTGGGCCGGGCTGGCCGAGAAGGTCCCCTCCCCGGCTGCCGTGGTCGCGCTGGCACCGGCGCCCTCGGACGAGCTGGTCCTCAACCGCGACGAGTGGTCCTTGCTGTCGCTGGTCGACGGCAACCGCACCGTTGCCGACTTGGTCATGCTGTCGGGGACGGGGGAGTTCGTCGTCGTCAGCGCCCTGGCAGGGCTCGCCGAGCGCGGCCTGGTCGTCATAGGTGCCGCCAGCGCCGGCGCGACGACGCAGCGCCAGCAGCTGCTCGCCGCGCTGGAGGGCGGTGCTCAGCCCTCCGCTGCGGCCACCGCGCCCTCGGTCCCTGAGCCGTCGTCAGAGCGCAGGCCGGTCATCCCGGAGCGCCCCGAGCCCTTCACGCCCGAGCGTCAGCCCGCGTACGCCGAGGCGCCGATGCCCGCCCTCGCCCGCCTGTCGGCGACCGCGCCCACCGCCGCCGCGACCGCGTCGCCGACCGCGGCTGCCAGCTCTCCGGCTCCCGCACCCACCGCGAGCGTCGGTGCGGTCCAGGGGGCGCACGCGCTCCAGCCGGACGCAGTGCCTGCGCCGTCACCGCACATCGACCGCGACCCGTCCGTCAACAAGAGCTTGCTGCTGCGGCTCATCGCCGGTGTGAGGGGGTTGTAGGTGGCCACCCGTTCCCCAGGCCGTCGCAAGCACGGCGGCACGGCGGTCAAGATCGTCGTCACCGGTCCGTTCTCGGCAGGCAAGACCACGCTGATCCGCACGATCAGCGAGATCACGGTCCTGTCGACCGAGAAGGACATCACCGACCACACCCGGTCCCGCAAGGCGGAGACCACGGTCGCGATGGACTTCGGTCGCATCACGATCGACCGCGACCTGGTGCTGTACCTGTTCGGCACCCCGGGTCAGGACCGCTTCGACTTCATGTGGGAGATCCTCGGCGAGGGGATGCTCGGCTACATCCTGCTCGTCGACAGCTCGCGCCAGGACTCCCTCGACGAGGCCGTCGGCATCCTCGCGGCCTTCCGCAAGATGGCCCGCGTGCCGTTCGTGGTGGCGCTCAACCGGTCCTCCGGGATCTCGCCCGACGACGAGCAGCACGTCCGCGACGTGCTCGCGCTCGAGGACGAGGTGGCGGTGGTGCCCTGTGACGCGACCGACCGCGAGTCGGTCAAGTCGGTGCTCCTCGCGCTGCTCTACGCCGTCGTCGACTCGATCGACGCCGCCGAGCCTGCGCGGGCGTAGGGCAGACGCTGTGGGCCTGTTCCGCCGGCGGCGCGCCGGGCGGCACGAGCTGGGTGCAGCCGTCACCGCGATTCCGACGGCGGCGCCAGCGCCCGTGCTCAAGCCTGCCTCGTACGGCGCCTTCGCCGGGCCGTCGCAGTCGGCGGTCGCAGCGGTGCCGGAGGTCTCGCCGTACCAGGTCGCCCCGGGCCCACGGGTGGAGCTGGGGTTCCGTGACGGGTCCACTGCCGCGCTGGCACCCGATTCGGCGCAGGCGCGCGCCCTGACCGAGATCGCCCAGGTCCTCACCCGCCGCGACTAGGTCAAGGCGCCGCTGGTTCACGCCGATGGGCTAACGACGACATGACCCTGGGAGTGCGCGCGTGAGGCAGCTCGGAGACATCTTGCTCGAGGGCGGCCTCGTCACGCCGGAGCAGCTCAACGGCGCCGTGGAGGAGCAGCAGCGCCTCGGCCGCAGCCTCGGGCGGGTGCTGGTCGACCTCGGCATCCTCACCGAGTCGCAGTTGGTCGCCGCGCTCGCCACGCAGATCGGCATGCGGTTCGTCGACCTGGCGGACTTCCCGGTCGACGGCTCCGCGGTCGCGAAGGTGCCCGACACGGTCTGCCGGCGGCACACCGCGCTGCCGATCTCCTACGAGGACGGCAAGCTCGTCGTGGCGATGGCCGACCCGGCCAACGTCTTCGCCCTCGACGACATCCGCTCCATCACCGGCCTCGAGGTCAAGCCGGTCGTGGCCACGAAGC
>JBAVRG010000271.1:0-3284 GCA_049694795.1 Mycobacteriales bacterium | reverse complement strand
GCCCGGTCGGTGTCGGTGAGCGCGGCGTGCAGCGCCTCCGCGGTGGCCGACACGTCCAGCGGGCCGACCAGGTGGGCGTGCGCCCCCAGCTCGTCGGCGGCCCCGGCCTCCCGGGACAGCACCAGGGACAGGCCGCGGCCGGACAGCACCGGCACCTCCTTGGCCACCAGGTTCATGCCGTCGCGCAGCGGGTTGACGAGCACGACGTCGGCCAGGGTCATCGCGGCGAGCGAGCGGGCGTAGTCGTCCGCCACCTCCAGGTGCACCGGCAGCCAGGTGGAGGTCGCGAACTCCTCGTTGAGCTGCCAGGCCAGGCGCTGCACGGCGCCGGTGTACTCGCGGTACTCGGGCAGGTCGTGGCGGGAGGGGTAGGCGAACGCGAGGTGCACGACGCGCTCGCGGTGCTGGGGGAACCGGAGCAGCAGCTCGCGGTAGGCCTCGAGGCCGCGCACGATGTTCTTCGACAACTCGGTGCGGTCGACCCGCAGCAGCAGCTGCCGGTCACCCACCAGCTCCCGCAGCGGGCCGATGCGGCTCTGCACGTCCGGTTGCGCGGCCCTGGCCCTCAGCTCGTCGGCAGCCACGCCGAGCGGGTGCACGTCGACCGACGTGCAGTGGCCGTCGAGGGTGACGGAGCTGCCGTCGTACGAGGCTCCGAGCTGCTCCACGCAGCAGCGGGCGAAGGCGTCCGCCCAGCGGGGCGAGTGGAACCCGACGCTGTCCGCGCCGAGCAGCCCGCGCAGCACGCCCTCGGCGATCGGGGTGGGGAGCAGGCCGAAGTACTCCGGCGGGGCCCAGGGCGTGTGGCTGAAGTGGCCGATCCGCAGGTCCGGACGGCGCGCGCGCAGCAGCGCCGGCACCAGCGACAGGTGGTAGTCCTGCACGAGCACGGTCGCGCCCGGAGCGGCCTGCGCGGCGAGCGCGTCCGCGAAGGCCCGCGAGTAGTCGGTGAAGCCCCGCCACTCGCGTCGGGTCTGCTCGTCGAAGGACGGGGTCGTGGGCGTCGACCACAGCAGGTGCGCGGTGAACCACAGCAGGCCGTTGGCCACGCCGTTGTAGGCCCGCTCGAAGGTGACCGGGTCGATGTCGAGGACCGTGACCCCGGGCAGGTCGACGGCCCCCGTCCGCACCGCGCGCCGGTCGTGGTCGGACAGCGCCGCGCACACCCAGCGGACGTCCTCCCCGAGCTGCAGGCCGCCGAGGGCGGAGACCAGGCCGCCCCCGCCTCGGCGCGCGACGAGCTCACCCGTGGGGCCCTCGACCCAGCTCACCGGGCCGCGGTTGGAGGCGAGGAGCACCGAGGCGGTCACGGGCTGACCCTAACGACCACCCGCGCGGGTGACCGCCCGGTCCTGGCGACTGCCGAGACAGCACGGGACACCGGTGGCGCGACGGACCACGCCACGCGAGCACTCCCGGGTGGCGGCGGAGGGACCGGCCGCTCCCGGTCGCCGGAGACCGCGTTGCCGACCGCCCTGCCGACTGCCCTGCCGACTGCCCTGCCAACTCTGCTGCCCGCTTCCGCTTTCCCGTCCCGCGCACCTCGGGTCGCCGCGCGGTCGCAGGCCCTCGCCGTCCAGGCCTGCGCCGAGCAGGACCTCGCCCGGCTGCGCCTGCTGCGCGGGCGCGGGAGCGTGCGCCTCGTCGCCATCCAGTAGTCTGGCGGTGATCCACAACTCCACATGCACGTCTTCATCCCGAGGGGCACCAGGGACACGGCCCGATGACGCCCCGGCAACCAGTCCACGCGACAGCGTGACGCACCAGGTGCCAAGTCCGTCCCGCAGTCGCGGGAAAGATGAGGAGAAGTCTTGACCACGCTCGTCCCCGCTGCCTTCGCAGGCAGCCCCGCCGTCGGCCTCGTCTGCCGCGAGTGCGGCAACCAGGTCCCCCTCGCGCCGGTCCACGTCTGCGACCAGTGCTTCGCACCGCTCGAGGTCGAGTACGACGCCGACAAGCTCAAGCTGGTCACGCGCGAGAGCATCGAGGCCGGCCCGCAGAGCATCTGGCGGTACGTCGGTCTGCTGCCGGCCGGTCAGGACCTCGCGACGCGGGTGGACCTCGGCGCCGGCATGACACGGCTGCGCGAGGCTCCCAACCTGGCCCGGGCGCTGGGCATGCGCACGCTCTACGTCAAGGACGACAGCGGCAACCCCACGCACTCCTTCAAGGACCGCGTGGTGTCGGTGGCCCTGAGCGCGGCCCGCGCGTTCGGCTACACGACCGTCTCCTGCGCCTCCACGGGCAACCTCGCCAACTCGGTCGCCGCGCACGCCACGCACGTCGGGCTGCGGGCGGTCGTCTTCATCCCCTCCGACCTCGAGCAGGGCAAGGTCGTGCAGACCGCCGTCTACGGCCAGACCCTGGTCGCGGTGGACGGCACCTACGACGACGTCAACCGGCTCTGCAGCGAGATCGCGGAGAACGAGGAGTGGGCGTTCGTCAACGTCAACGTGCGGCCCTACTACGCGGAGGGCTCCAAGACCCTCGGCTACGAGGTCGCCGAGCAGCTCGGCTGGCGGCTGCCGGAGCAGGTCGTCATCCCGATGGCGTCCGGCTCGCTGCTGACCAAGGTGGACAAGGCGTTCGGAGAGCTCGGCAAGCTCGGTCTGGTGGAGGCGACGCCGTACCAGGTCTTCGGGGCGCAGGCCACCGGCTGCTCGCCGATCGCCACCGCCTTCGAGAACGGCTGGGACACCGTCAAGCCGGTCAAGCCGGACACCATCGCCAAGAGCCTCGCCATCGGCAACCCCGCCGACGGTCCCTACGCCCTTGACGTCGTACGGCGGACCGGTGGCGCCATGGGGCACGTGAGCGACGCCGAGGTGGTCGAGGGCATCTCGCTGCTCGCCGAGACCGAGGGCGTGTTCGCGGAGACGGCCGGCGGGGTCACGGTCGCGACGCTGCGCCAGCTGCTCAAGGCCGGGAAGATCGACCCGGACAAGGAGACGGTGCTCTACAACACCGGCGACGGCCTGAAGACCATCGAGGCCACCGCGCTCACGTCGGTGCCCACCGTGACCATCGCCCCGTCGTACGGCGCGTTCGTGAAGAGCGGCGCCGCCGAGTAGCCGGCTCCGCCCTCAGAGCTTCGGCGGCACGTACCCCTTGTGGTGGTCGTGCTCGTGCAGGAGCTGGCAGGCGAAGTAGGCCTGCACGCCGTCGTCGGCACCGTCGTGGTCGCGGTCCACGCCGCTGGCCACCGGGCGGCTGGGGCACGGCGCGCCGCCGTGCGCGTGATCGGGGGCGGCGACCGCCACCCCCGTGGTGGCGAGGACCGCGAG
>JBAVRG010000270.1:0-9854 GCA_049694795.1 Mycobacteriales bacterium | reverse complement strand
GGCGTCCCGCGCGCGGGCGCGCAGGGCACGCACCACGCCGTCGCGGCCCTCGAGCAGCAGCCGCTGCAGCGCGGGGGCGACGTCGCCGGAGGCGAGGTAGGCGTCGGTGCGCTCCACCACCGCGGGCGAGACGAGCAGCGTGGGGTAGAGGCCGACGACCACGTTCTGCGCCATCTCGGCGGTGCGGGTCGCCCACACCTCGGCGAGGGCCTCGAAGTACGGCTCGACGTAGGGCTCGAGCAGGGCGACCTGCTCGGCCTGCTGGAACCCGCCGATGACCGCGGCCTGCACGGCGTTGGGCAGCTCGTCGCTGTCGATGACCGAGCTCCACGCCTGGGCCTTGGCCTCGGGCAGCGGACGCGCGGCACGGCAGGCCGCCGCGTGCCGCTGACCGGCTGCGGTGGGGTCCTTCGCGACCTCGGCCTCGATCTCCGGCAGGTCGGCCCGGCCCACGACGACCAGCCGGTGCAGCAGGTGCCAGCGCAGCTCGGCGTCGACCGTCAGGCCCGGCACCGAGGCCGACCCGTCGAGCAGGCCGGCGACCAGCGCCAGCTGCTCGTCGGTCGACGCGAGCGAGCCGAGGGCCCGTGCCCAGGTGAGCTGCAGGTCGCTGCCGGGCTCGGCGCTGCGGACCGCGTCGAAGGCCGAGGCGGCCAGGGCGGCGCGGCCGGTGGGTGCCCACGCGGGGTCGGCGAACAGGGTGACTGCCGACTGGGCCTGACGCAGCAGGGACTGCACGACGCCGATGTCGGTCTCGCCGCCGACACCGCGCTGCACGAGAGCGACGTAGTCGCGGGCGGGCATCTCGGCGTCGCGGGTCATGTCCCACGCCGCCGCCCAGCACAGCGCGCGCGGGAGCGACTCCGAGAAGTCGCCGACGTGCTCGACCAGCGTGGCGAGCGAGCGCTCGTCGAGGCGGATCTTCGCGAAGGTCAGGTCGTCGTCGTTGACGAGCACCAGCGCCGGCTGCGGGCGCCCGAGCAGGCCGGGCACGTCGGTCTTGGCGCCGACGACGTCCAGCTCCTCGCGGTGGGTGCGCACCAGCTTGCCGTCGACGAGCTCGTAGAGGCCCACCGCGACCCGGTGCGAGCGCAGCGTGGGGTGGTCAGCGGCCGCCTCCTGCAGGATCGAGAAGGCCGTGAAGCGGCCGTCGGCACCGGTCTCGAACGAGGCCCGCAGGGTGTTGCAGCCGGCGGTCTCGAGCCACTCCGCCGACCAGCCGGACAGGTCACGGCCGCTCGCGGCCTCGAGCTCCACCAGCAGGTCGCCGAGCACGGTGTTGCCGAACTCGTGCTTGCGGAAGTAGCTGCGCAGCCCGGCCAGGAACGCGTCCTGGCCCACCCAGGCGACCAGCTGCTTGAGCACCGAGGCGCCCTTGGCGTAGGTGATGCCGTCGAAGTTGACCTTCACGTCCTCGATGTCGCGGATGTCCGCGGCGATCGGGTGCGTGCTCGGCAGCTGGTCCTGCCGGTAGGCCCACGTCTTCTCGGTGTTGGCGAAGGTGGTCCAGCCGCCCTTGTAGCGGGTGGCCTCCACCTGGCACAGCACCGACATGTAGGTGGCGAACGACTCGTTGAGCCACAGGTCGTCCCACCAGCGCATCGTGACGAGGTCGCCGAACCACATGTGGGCCATCTCGTGCAGGACCGTCTCGGCGCGCCGCTCGTAGGCGGCGTCGGTGACCTTGGAGCGGAAGACGTAGTCCTCGAGGAAGGTCACGGCGCCGGCGTTCTCCATCGCTCCGGCGTTGAACTCCGGCACGAACAGCTGGTCGTACTTTCCGAACGGGTAGCGGTAGTCGAAGACCCGGTGGAAGAAGTCGAAGCCCTGCTTGGTGACGGTGAACAGGTCCTCGGGCTTGAGGAACTCCGCCAGCGAGGCCCGGCAGTAGATGCCCAGCGGGATGCCGTCGTGCTCGTCGTGCACGTGGGCGTAGGGGCCGGCCACCAGGGCCGTGATGTAGGTCGACATCCGCGGCGTCTCGGCGAAGCGCCACACCCCCGGCTCGCCCTCCGCGGGCTGCTCGACGGGCGCCGCGTTGGACACCACGACCCAGTCGCGGGGCGCGCGGACCGTGAACCGGAACACCGCCTTGAGGTCGGGCTGGTCGAAGCAGCCGAACATGCGGTGCGCGTCGAAGGTCTGGAACTGCGAGTAGAGGTAGACCGACCCGTCGACCGGGTCGACGAAGCGGTGCAGGCCCTCCCCGGTACGCATGTAGCTGCCGTCGGCCTCGACGACCAGCTCGTTGTCCGCGGCCAGGTCGGCCAGCTGCAGGCGGTTGCCGTCGAAGTCGTCCACCGGCGTGCCGTTGAGCGTCGCGCTCACCAGGCGGGTCGCTGTCAGGTCCAGGTACGTCGAGGCGCCCGGCTCGGAGGACGAGAAGCGCACCGTGGTGCGCGACCGGAAGGTCGTCTCGCCCGGCTTCTCGCCGGAGCCGTCCGTGAGGTCGAGCTCGACGTCGTACGAGGACACCGTGACCAGGCGAGCCCTGTCACGGGCCTCGTCGCGGTGCAGGTTGTTCTCGCTCACGTGCCGTGCCTTCCCTCGAGTGCTCGACGGTCATCCTTCCACGCACCGCGCGCGGGCACGTCACAACGACTCGGTCGGTCGGCAGCGCCAGCAGCAGGCCGAGGCACCACAGGGCGTAGGCGTTCTCCCCGAGGAGCACCCAGATGCCGTGGTCGGTGTGGTGCCCGGTGTGCTGCCCGGCCAGGTCGTTGACGCCCGAGGCGAACAGCACGACGGTCGCGACGGCCAGCAGGAGCAGGGGCGTCGAGCGCCGCTGCGCGCCCACGTCCCACAGCAGCAGCACCGCCGGGACCAGCCACACCAGGTGGTGCACCCAGGTGAACGGGCTCACCAGCCCCGCGGTCAGCCCCACGAGCGTGAACGCCGTCATCAGGTCCTGTCGCTGCACCGCCTGCTGCGCCCGCGCCAGGCCGACGAGCAGGACGGCGACCGCGCAGGCCAGCCACAGCGCCGTGGGCAGGTGGCTGCTGTCGGTCACCCGCGTGAGCACCCCGGCGAGCGACTGGTTGGCCGCGTCGTCGTAGCGGCCGACCCGGGACGGGTCCATGAGGGCCTGCGTCCAGAAGCGCAGCGACGCGGTCGGTGCCACCAGGGCCGCCAGAAGGGTCGCGCCCCCGGCGGCCGCGACGGCGTTGCGGGCCGCGCGGTGCTGGCCGGTGAGGAGGTAGAACACGACGAACAGCCCCGGCGTGAGCTTGATCGCGGTCGCGAGGCCGGCGCCGACGCCGGCCCAGCGCGCGCCTCGGCGCAGCGCTACCAGGTCGGCCAGGACCAGCAGCGCGAGGTAGACGTTCACCTGGCCGAAGCTGAGGGTGTCGCGCACCGGCTGGGAGAGCGCTGCCAGCGGCACGACGACGGCGGTGGTGAACCAGAGCCCGTGGCGGCCGGCGAGGAACGTGCTGCCGACCACGACGCGGCTGAGCAGGGCGATGCCCACGGCGATCGCGACGGCGTTGAGGGCGATCACGGCGTACGGGGGGAGCAGGGCCATCGGCAGCATGAGCAGCGCCGCGAACGGTGGGTAGGTGAAGCCGAGGTGGCGGTGGCCGAGGGAGTAGGAGTAGAGGTCGCGGCCGCGGCTCCACGACGTCACGGCGCCGTCGTAGACCCGGATGTCGAAGGCGTGGTGGTCGATGGCCAGCCACGAGGTCAGCCGCTCGCAGGCGAGCGTGACGCCCACCAGCAGGGCGAGCCGCCGCGCTGTCCGGGTGTCCACGGGGCAGACCCTTCCAGACCGACCTGACTGGTGCGTGAGAGGGCCGGTGACGCGCCGCACCAGGTTTGGACTGTTACTTGCGTGTGCAAAGGTATGGGCATGACGCGCGTGGACTTCTGGTTCGACCCCCTCTGCCCCTGGGCCTGGATCACCTCCCGCTGGGTGCTGGAGGTGGAGCAGGTCCGGGACGTCGAGGTGACGTGGAACGTCATGAGCCTGGCGGTGCTCAACGAGGGCCGGGACCTGCCCGAGGCCTACGCCGAGATGATGGCGAAGGCCTGGGGTCCGGTGCGCGTGTGCATCGCGGCTCGTGAGCACACCGACGACCTGCTCCCGCTCTACACGGCCCTCGGCAGCCGCATCCACCACGAGAAGCTGCCGCTCGACGACCCGGCGCTGCTCACCGACGCCCTGGCCGAGGCCGGCCTCCCCGCGGACCTGGCGGCGGCCGCCACCGACAGCGGCTGGGACGAGGCGCTCAAGGCGGAGCACCACCGCGGCATGGACCCGGTGGGCATGGACGTGGGGACCCCGGTCCTGCACGTGGACGGCACGGCCTTCTTCGGTCCGGTGCTCAGCCGGATCCCGCGCGGCGAGGAGGCCGGCAGGGTGTGGGACGGCGCCCGGCTGCTCGCCGGGTTCCCGCACTTCTTCGAGCTCAAGCGCACCCGCGCCGAAGGCCCCCAGTTCGACTGAGCGACCTGCTGACGCGGGCCCCCGATCGGGTGCACCATGCCGGCATGAGCGGATCCGTGGGGCGCTACTGGTCGCACGAGGAGTGCTGCTGGCTGGACTGCGTGGCTGCCGAGGTGGACGACGGCGAGGCGGCTGAGCTCGAGCTGCCCACCCAGCGCGAGGACGCCTCGGCGCAGCCGGTCGCGGGCTGAGCCGGCCCTCCGGCGCGCGTAGGGTCGGGAGCAGGACCGAGCTCCCGGAGGCTGTGGTGCACGTCAAGGACGCGTTCTTCGTCGGAGGCCGGTGGGTGCAGGCGGCCGGCCGGGCCCCGATCCCGGTGGTCGACCCGGCCACCGAGCAGCAGGTCGGGTCGGTGCCCGCCGGGGAGCCGGTCGACGTCGACGCCGCGGTGGCCGCCGCCCGCGCGGCCTTCCCTGCGTGGTCGCAGACGCCGGTGGCCGACCGTGCCGCTCTGCTCGCCGCGGCCGCCGACGCGCTGGAGGCGCGCAAGGACGAGGTCGCGCGGCTTATCTCCACGGAGATGGGGACGCCGTACGGCTTCTCGCTGGCGGTGCAGGTCGGCAACCCGGTGACGGTGCTGCGGTCCTTCGCCGACCTGCTGCTCGGCTACCGCTTCGAGGAGCAGGTCGCGAACTCCCTCGTGGTGCGCGAGCCGATCGGGGTCGTCGGCGCGATCACCCCGTGGAACTACCCGCTGCACCAGGTGGTGACGAAGCTCGCGGCCGCGCTGGCGGCCGGCTGCACGGTGGTCCTGAAGCCGTCGGAGGTGGCGCCGCTGTCGGCGTACGCCTTCATGGAGGTCCTCGAGCAGGCCGGTCTGCCGGCCGGTGTCGTGAACCTGGTCACCGGCGTCGGCTCGGTCGTCGGGGAGGCGATCACGGCCCATCCGGACGTCGACATGGTGTCGTTCACCGGGTCGACCGCCGCCGGCAGGAGGGTGTCGCAGGTGGCCGCCGCCACCGTGAAGAAGGTCGCCCTCGAGCTGGGCGGCAAGAGCGCGTTCGTGGTGCTCGACGACGCGGACCTGGACAAGGCGGTCAAGGTCGGGCTGGCCAACTGCTTGCTCAACGCCGGCCAGACCTGCACCGCCTGGACCCGCATGCTGGTGCCGGCGGACCGGCAGGAGGAGGCGGTCGAGCTGGTCCGCGCCGGGGTGGCGAGGTACCGCGTGGGCGGGCCGTTCGAGGAGGGCACCCGGATCGGGCCGCTGGCGAACGCGAACCAGCTCAAGCGGGTGCGGGGCTACATCGAGCAGGCCCTCGCCGACGGAGCCCGACTGGTGACCGGCGGTGCCGAGCAGGTCCGCGACACCGGCTACTACGTCGCCCCGACCGTCTTCGCCGACGTGCGGCCCGGGTCGCAGCTGGAGCAGGAGGAGGTCTTCGGGCCGGTGCTGGCGATCGTGCCCTACCAGGACGAGGACCAGGCCGTCGAGATCGCCAACGGCACGCCTTACGGGCTGTCCGGCGGCGTCTTCTCCGGCGACCCGGAGCGCGCGCTGGGCGTCGCCCGGCGGCTGCGCACCGGGATGGTCGACATCAACGGCGGCCGCTTCAACCCGGTCGCGCCGTTCGGGGGCTACAAGCAGAGCGGCAACGGCCGCGAGCTGGGCGTGCACGGGCTCGAGGAGTTCCTCGAGATCAAGTCGCTGCAGCTCTGACCCCCGCTCCCGACTTCGCTGAGCAGGTGGCCGCCGCCGGACCCCCGCGCACGCTCACGAGCCGCTCGCAGACCCCTCCGGAGCGAGCACCTGCTCAGCGAAGTGGAGAGGGAGGCAGGGGTACGGCGGTCAGATGACGATGCGGGACAGCCGGCCGGCGAGGAGCTCCTCGCCGAGCACCTCCGCCTCGCCGCGGAGCCAGCGCGCTGCGGTCCACGCGCAGGCGAGGGCGTCCAGGCAGTCGTCGGCCGCTGCCCGCCCCGGTCGCGGGGAGGGCAGTGCCACCCCCGGCAGCCAGGTGCGCAGCGCCGCCAGCCGTGCCTCGCGTCCGGCGGCCGTCCGCTTCGGCGGGTACGGACCCCCGGCCAGCGCGCGGAAGGACAGCTCCGGGTGCACCTCGAGCAGCCGCGGGTCGTCCACCCGCACCGCCTCGGCGATCTTCGGGACGATGTTCCACGTCTGCAGCGAGACGCCGACGGACCCGGCCGACCGCGACAGCACGCAGGCCTCGGCGTGCGACGTCGCCGCCAGCACCGGCAGCGGCGGGGCGAAGAAGACACTCGACCGCTGAGCGCCGAGCCGCTCCTTCGCGGCCACCTCGCAGGCCCGCCGCACCCCCGCCGGTGGCAGGGCCAGGGGGATGTCCACGGCCACGACCGCGGCGGGCAGGGCCGCGAGATCGGTCAGCGACCCGGCGTACCAGGACACGCCGGCCGGGGTGACGAGGGCACCGACCCAACCCCCTGGGCACCCGTCCACGCCGAGGACGGCATCATGCAGGTCCATGCGCGTCCACCTCGGTTCTGACCATGCCGGCTTCGAGCTGAAGGAGGCGCTGAAGGCCCGGCTCCTCGAGCTCGGGCACGAGCCCGTCGACCACGGCCCGGCAGAGTATTTCGCGACCGACGACTACCCGCCGTTCTGCTTCGCGGCCGCGGAGGGGGTCGTCGCGGATCCCGGCAGCCTCGGCGTCGTCATCGGCGGCAGCGGCAACGGCGAGCAGATCGCCGCCAACAAGGTCCGCGGCGCCCGCTGCGCGCTCGCTCACAGCATCGAGACCGCGCAGCTCGCCCGGCAGCACAACGACGCCAACCTGGTCAGCGTCGGCGCCCGCATGCACGACGAGGCGACCGCGGTCGCGCTGGTCGAGGCGTTCCTCGCCGAGCCGTTCAGCGACGACCCGCGGCACGTGCGCCGGATCCAGATGCTCACCGACTACGAAACCGCCCGTGCCTGAGGGACACACGATCCACCGGCTCGCCCGGGACCACGGCGCGCTCCTCGCCGGCCACCAGGTCGCTCTCGCCAGCCCGCAGGGCCGGTTCGTCGAGGGCGCCGGGCTGCTGACCGGCCGGGTCTGCGAGCGGCTCGAGCCTGTCGGCAAGCACCTCTGGTACGCCTTCGAGGGCGACCTGCTGCTGCACGTCCACCTCGGGCTGTACGGGAAGTGGACCTCCGGCACCGGAGCGCCGCCCGCCCCGCGCGGGGCGCTGCGCCTGCGGATGGTGCGCGGTGAGCACTGGCTGGACCTGCGCGGCCCGACCGCGTGCGAGGTGCACACGCCGGCCGACAAGCGCGCGGTCGAGGACCGGCTGGGTCCCGACCCGCTGCGCAACGACGCCGACCCTGCCCGGGCCTGGGCCCGGATCGGGCGCAGCCGCGCGCCCCTCGGACAGCTGCTCATGGACCAGGCGGTGCTGGCCGGCGTGGGCAACGTGTACCGGGCGGAGGTGCTGTTCCGCGCCGGGCTGTCCCCGTTCCTGCCGGGCCGCGAGCTGGCCGCTGAGCGCTGGGCCGCGCTGTGGGAGGACACCCGGGCGCTGATGCGCGCGGGTGTGCGGGCGGGCCGGATCGTCACCACGGCACCGGCCGACCGGGAGCGCCGGACCGGTGCCGCGCAGCGCTCCGACGCGCACTACGTCTACCGCCGGGCGGGGCTGCCCTGCCGGCGCTGCGGCACCGAGGTCCGCATCGAGCTGCTCGCGGCGCGCAACCTGTTCTGGTGCCCGCGCTGCCAGCCCGGCTGAGCGTGGGAACGGGCAGGAAGCGGACACACGGGTACGCTCCGCCGCGATGACCTTCGCCGAGGACGTGCACCCCAGCGGCCCGGTCCGGTTGTTCCGGGCCGTGGTGGGAGCGGTGCCCGCGTTCGTCGCCAGGCTGCGCCGCGAGCCTCCGGCCGAGCAGGTCGCGCTCGCCCTGCTCGTCGCCCTGGCCGCGGCCGCCACCGTGGGCGGCGTCGCCTGGTCCACCGCGGCGCTGCCGCCGGTGTTCCTCGCGCTGCCGCTGCTGCTGGGCGGGCTGCTGCTCGAGCGCACGGCGCTCCGGCAGCTCGCGGCGTTCGTCGCGGTCTGCCTGGTCTTCGACGTGCTGGAGCTGGGCTGGGCGGCGGCCCGGCCGGGCTCGCTGGTCGTGGTGCTCGTCACCGGGCTGATCGCGCACGAGTTCGCGCGCTCACGGGAGGAGACCGGGCTCGGCGGCCTGCGCGGCGACAGCGTCCTGGTGGAGCTCCGGCGCCGCCTCGAGCTGCAGGGCGACCTGCCCGAGCTGCCTGCGGCCTACCGCGCCGAGAAGGTCGTCCGGCCGGCCGGTGGCGGTCCCTTCGCCGGCGACTTCGTGGTCTCCGCCCTCACCGGCGAGCGCCGGCTCGAGGTGGCGCTCGTCGACGTCTCGGGCAAGGGCGTCGACGCAGGCACCCGGGCGCTGCTGCTCTCCGGCGCGCTCGGTGGGCTGCTCGGTGCGAAGGAGCCCCAGGACTTCCTGCCCGCTGCCAACGCCTACCTCGTGCGCCAGGACTGGGAGGAGGGCTTCGCCACCGCGGTCCACCTCACTCTCGACATGGTCTCGGGCGACTACGCCATCGGCTCCGCGGGGCACCCGCCGGTCGCCCACTTCGACGCCGGCAGCGGCCGGTGGGGTCTGGTCCAGGCGGACGGCCCCGCCCTCGGCCTGCTCCCCGACGCCCACTTCCGCGGTACGACGGGACAGCTGCGCCCGGGGGACGCCCTGCTGCTGTACACCGACGGCCTGGTCGAGGTCCCCGGCCGGGACATCTCGGTCGGCATCGACAAGCTCCTGGGGGAGGCCGAGCGCCTCGTGCCGCGGGGCTTCGCCGGCGGCAGCGAGGCCCTCGTCAACCGGGTGGCGGCGGGCAGCAGCGACGACCGCGGGCTGGTGCTCATCTGGCGGCCCCACTAGAGGGTGCGGCGCTCCGTGGGCACCTGCGCCTGCCCGTCCTGCAGCGACCGGACCACCTCGACGTACTCGCTGCGTGCCACCAGGACCTGCCCCATGGCCCTCAGGTGCTCGGACTCCTGCTGGGTGTCCAGCAGCGGCACGTCGGCCTCGACGAGCCGCCGGCACAGGTCCACCACGGCGGCCTTCGACGCGCCGCTCTCCAGGTGGAACATCGACTCGCCCGAGAAGACCCGACCGGACAGGACGCCGTACAGGCCTCCGACCAGCCGGTCGCCCTCCCACACCTCGACGCTGTGCGCCCCGCCCTCGCGGTGCAGGGCCGTGTAGGCCCGCTGCATCGCCGGGCTGATCCAGGTGCCGTCCGGCCGGTCTGCGCAGTGCGCGACCACCTGCTCGAACTGCTGGTCGACCGTCGTCTCCCAATCGCTGTGCCGCAGCAGCCGGCGGGTGCTCCTCGGGACGTGCAGCTGGTGGGTCAGGAGCACCGCGCGCGGGTGCGGGCTCACCCACGGGACGAGCGGCCCCTCGGGGGTGCCGGGCAGCACCGGCACC
>JBAVRG010000269.1:0-4647 GCA_049694795.1 Mycobacteriales bacterium | reverse complement strand
TGTCGGTGCGGACCAGCCCGACGTCCGATGCCGAGCAGGACATCAGCTGCGACGGTGCCGGGGTCCCGAGCCAGCTCGGCGTGCTCTCCAGCACGGCCGAGAAGGCCGACACCGGCTACGTCGTGACGGTCACGGCGCACGGCCCGGTGCGCTGGCTGGCCGCCGTGTCAGCGCTGCCACCGCAGTAGCTCAGCAGCAGCCGATCTCGGCAGGGAGCGTTGGGCGCTGGTGGGTGAATCCCGGTGGTGATCATCGTGTCCGCCAGGGAACCCCTGCGAGCGGGCTCCTGGACACGATGACCTTGATGTGCCGACCAGGCGTGTCGCGACGGAGATCATCGTGTCCGCCGGGGGACGGTTCGCGCGCTTGCTCGGGGACACGATGATCTTCCTCGGCGATCTTCCTCGGCGATCTTCCTCGGCCGAAGTCGGAGAGCGCCGCTCCTCGTCTGTCGGTCGACCAGCCACAGGTCGCCGCGACCAGCGCTCTCCTGCGCGAGGTCCGCGGCAGCTCAGCAGCGCGGCAGCGTGACGCGCCGCGCGAACGGGCGGCTGCCGAGCGGCTGCTCCGGCACCCTGGGCGCCCCCTTGGCGGTGGGCTCGTCCAGGTGCAGCACGAACGTCACGTCGCGGCCGGGGGGCGTGTCGGTGGTGACCCGCCACACCGGCAGGCCGAGCAGCGTGCCGGCCTCGAGCGGGGTCTGCGTGCGGCCGGGGTACGTCGACACCGCCTTGCCGTCCAGCGTTGCGGACACCAGGCGGGCCCCGCGGGTGCCGTAGACCTCCAGCAGCACCCGACCCGTCGCGCTGTTGTGCACCTGCGGGTCGACCAGCCGCAGCGTGACGTACGCCGGGAGCGCCCCCACCGCGGGCGCCCGGTTGCGCAGCCGCACGGTCACGGTCGTGCGCCGTCGCGCCCCGTCGCAGCCGCCGCCCTCGTAGGTCACCGAGCGGTCGAGGAAGTACTCGAGCTTGTCGCCTGAGGCGTTGTCCACCACGGCGTAGGCCAGGGGAGCCGGCCCGTGCGGCAGCGCGCCGTCGAGGCCGGTGCGCGCGAGCACCGGCTCCAGCGCCGGGTCGTCGGAGGCCAGGTGCAGGTGGCCGGAGGACACCGCACGGACCATGCCCTTCAGCAGCGCCGTGCTGTCACCACCGCCGCTGCTCACGCGCGTGAGCACGGCGCGGGCCACCGCGACGAGCTTGTCCTTGCGCCGCAGGGGGTCCGCGACATCGCGGTACTGCCCGAGCGCGAGGTAGTCCTCCAGGGCGTCGGGCTGCACGACGCGACCGCCACCGAGGTCGATCGCCGGGCCGCCCCTCAGCAGGTCGCTCAGGGCGACGCCGTCGAGCATCACGACGCCGTCGAGCGGGCCCCCTCCCTGCGCCCGCCAGCGGGCCTCGACCAGGTGCGCGACGCTCGGCACGTCCGGCGGGAGGGTGACGTTCTGCCACAGGTCGAGCACGCCGTCCTGGGCGTAGCGGTTGACCACGTCCCTCGACACCGAGGCCGGCGCCGCCACCGGCTCGTTGCGGAGCTGGGCGTCGCTCCCCTGGCTGGTGACCCGCAGCCGGCCGTCGCGCGCCTCGAGCACCGCGAACCCGCCCGGGATCCCGCCCGTGCCGCGGCTCTCCCCCGTCTGCTGGACGAGCACGAACCAGTGCCGAGCCCGACCCTCGCCGAGGAACGCGGGGGCGAGCCGGACGGCCTCCGCGGTGTCGGTCAGGTCGGTCGCAAGGGCATCGACCTGCTGCAGGAGCTGCCGCCGCGCCGTGCCCACCGACCCGAGCAGCAGCGAGCCCGGCAGCCGGTGCGCCTGCGTGCGCACATCGCTTGCCGCCGCAGCAGCCCGCTCCAGCGGCGGCGTGAGGTGGTGCAGCAGGGCGAGGTCGATCGAGCCGTCGGGGCGCCGGAGCCGGCGCGGGTCAAGACCCTCGACCGCGACCAGCGCCGGCGCGAGGACGCGCCGCGAGGCGTCGTCCGCAGCACGAGCGAGACCGCGGGCGACGGCGACGTTGTTCCCGAGCACCGGCAGCTGCCCCCAGGCCGCCGTGACCGGGTCCCCCGTCAGGGCGCGGGCCCGACGGGTGGACCTGGAGGCAGCCTCCAGCGCCGTGCGGGCCGCGTCGAAGCGGCGGTCGAGCAGAGCGGTGCGCGCGACCTGCAGCGTGGAGCGCGCCTGCTGCAGCTGGTGCCGTGCCGCGAGCAGCCGGACGCCGGTCCAGAGCCCGGCGACGACGAGCAGCAGCAGGCAGACCTGCAGCAGGCGACGTCGGGGCAGCACGTCGACCCGGACGAGGCTCAGCTGCTGCGGGTGTAGATGATGCCCGTGTTGCTGAACTGCTGCTCGCCGTTGTTGAAGCGCAGCGAGAACAGGTACGGCGTGCGGCTGAAGATGCGGCGGGTCACGAAGAAGGCCCGGCCCTGGGCGTCGGTGCGCTTGCTGGCGACGTCGTACCAGGGGTGCGCGTAGTAGCGGAACGAGACGAGCTGCCCGTAGCAGCGCTCCTCAGCCGCTCCGCGGGTGACGACGGACTCCACGACGAGCTGGCTGCCTGCGTGCACCGTCGCGCGCGAGGGGTAGGCGTGCACGTGGAACGGCTGGCCGGGCGGGTACGGCGCGCACGCCGTCGAGGTGGCCAGCGCAGCCGGAGCGACGCCTCCCACCACGGAAAGGGTCGTCAGGACGGCCAGCAGGCTGGTGGCGACACGCTTGTTCACAGGCACTCCGAATCACGAGACAGGGATATGCACAGGTATGTCCCGTTATGGTGACACGGAAAGCTGCACACTGCAGCAAAGGCTAGTCGGGACTCAGACGATCTTCTTGAGGCGAGCCGACAGGTGCGCCTGCAGCGGCTCACCGACGGCGGCCATGTCGATGGCGTAGGCGAGGTCGCCCTCCACGAGGCCGTAGAGCCGCTTCAGCCCGGAGACCTCCTTCGCCGTCTCGGTGCGGGCGAGCAGGTCCGTGACCAGCTCGATCTTGTGGAAGACCACCTCGCCGACGGAGATCTCGACGAAGCCGGTGGGGTGCGCCAGCAGCACCTCGACGTCCCGCGGGTTCTTGCCCGCGCGCCAGAAGCCGGTCTCCACCCCCGAGGGCCGGACCCGGTTGCCGTCCTCGTCGATGAGCCAGGTCTTGGAGATGTAGGCGAGGAACGGCCGGCCGTCGTGCGAGAAGGAGATCTCCTGCGCGTACCGCGACGACTCCACGGTCGGGTAGCCCATGACGCCGACGCCCTCCCACTCCCCGACGAGGAAGGCGAGGTGCTCGAGCGACGGGTGCAGTTCAGGAGTGCTCACCCGCCCAGACTAGGAGCGGAGCACGCCCTCCTGCGCGGGGGCCGGCGCCGTACGGGGGGCGGGGAGGGTGACCGCCGCGCGGGCCACGTGCACCTCGTCCTCGGCGCGGCCACCGCGACACAGGGCGGCGACCAGGACCACGGCCAGGCACGACAGCGCACACCACGCGAGCACCGCACCGAGGACGATCACGCCCTCAGGATGCGGCCGGCCGGAGGGCGCCGTGGCAGGTCGCCTGAAGATGACCCGAACGGGCCACAGCAGGGGGCCTACGTGACGTCACCCGAGCAGGGGTGCGGTCAGCGCTGGCCCTGGAACAGCCGGTAGACCACGTAGACGGAGAACCACGTGATGAACACGAACGACGCGGCGAGCAGACCGGTGTAGAAGTACTCGAGCTTCACGTCCTCGAGCCTACCGGGCGCTCCTCGCGCTCCTCACGCCGGCGCCGCCAGGCGATCAGCCACAGCACCAGCAGCGCCGCCAGCACCAGCAGGATGAGGAAGGCCGCGACCGTGCTCACGACCCCGCGGTCCTTGTAGAGCGGCACCGCCGTCGCCTTCACGGGCGCGGCCTGGCTGCCGACCTGCACCGGGAAGGTGATCGTGGCCTTCGCCCGGCGGCGCAGCAGGCCGCTGCGCAGGTCGAGGGTGGCCAGCCACGGCCCGGGTGGCAGCGCCTTGTCGAGCACCACGGTCACCGGCTCGGTCTGGCCGATCCCCAGCGTGGTGCCGAGCCGCGCGTCGAACGGGCCGGCTGACAGCCCGCCCGGCCCGTCGGTGAGCCGCAGGGTGCCGGACAGGTCGAGCGCCCGGCCGCCGGTGTTGTGGACCTGGGCCAGGACGTACGGCCGGCCGGTCCGGTCGCGCGCGGCCGTGAGGCTGTTGATGACGAAGTCGCTGGCCGGCTCCCCGCCGGGGCCGACCGAGAGGTAGACCCGGATCGCGGCCCGCAGGTTGACCCGCACGCCCTGCCCGGTGGCCGCCGCCGGCCGCTCGGCCACGATCCCGCCGTACACCTCGCCGGCCGGTGCGTCGGACGGGACCGCGACGTCCACCGTGACGGGGGCGCGCTCGCCCGGGGCCAGGTGCAGGTGGGTGGGGCTGACCGTCACCCACTGCGGGATCGGGCCGGGCGCCGAGCGGTCGTCGATGCTGAAGTCACCGTCGGCGATGTGCGCCGCCGCCGGGTAGACGAGGACGTCCATCGGCTCGGGGTCGCCGTTGGCGACCTCGACGTGCCGGGTGAAGCGGGCGCCCGGCTTGACCTGGTCGACGATGTAGACCCGCGCGCGCGGGTCGTCGGCGCGCGCCGTCGGGGCGTCGAGCAGCCGCACCCCGACGC
>JBAVRG010000268.1:0-2328 GCA_049694795.1 Mycobacteriales bacterium | reverse complement strand
ACGGCCTGCAGCTGCCGCTGCTGAACACCGTCTGCAACAGCAACATCCGCCTGCTGCAGTACCGGGACGGCGCCTTCACCGACGTCCTCGGCGAGTGGGTCACCGGCGCGAAGCTCAACGAGCTCGTCAACTAGGGGCTCACGGGAAGTCGGGCCCCGATGCGGGAGCGGCACCTCGTCGCTGCCCTCGGTGGGCGGTGATCATCGTGTCCGCCGGGGGACGGTCGCCCGCTCACCCCTGCACACGATGATCTTGGTGAGCCGAGCGCGCGCGTCACAGTAGAGATCATCGTGTCCGCCGGAGGACGGTCGCCCGCTCACCCATGCACACGATGATCTTCCCTCGGAAACCCCCCGCAGCCAGGTGCCCCACCGAGATCTCCATCTCCTGCCGAGATCAGCTCTCGACGAGAGAGGCCAGCGCAGCCGCGAACCGGCCCCGGTCGACCCCCACCGGGCTGCCGAAGAACTGCTCGGCGAGGTGGTGACCCACCAGCGCGAAGAGCACGACCGTCGCCACCCCCTCGGCATCGCGGGCAGGGAGGGTGCCGGCCGCCATCTGCTGCCGCAGGTGCGAGGCGTCGAGCCGCGCGCCGCCCTCGGCGAGCACGGCGCGGATGCGGTCCACGTGCGGCAGCCGTGCGCCGTCCCGCACCAGCAGCGCGATCAGCGGTCGCATGGTGTCCAGGGCCTCGAGCGCCGCGGCGTACTCCCCCGCGAGGTCGGTGCCGCCTGCTGCCGCGTCGCGGCGCGCCTCGGCACGGTCGATCTCCCGGGCCACGACCGCTGCCAGGACGTCGTGCTTGCTGCGGAAGTGCCGGTAGAAGCTGCCGCTCCCCGGCGACAGCCCGGCACCCTGCTCGATGTCGGTGACCGTCACCCCGTCGACCCCGCGCGCGACGAACTGCGCGAGCGCGGTGTCGAGGATGCGGGTGCGGGTGTCGGGGGCCACGCCGTGCAAGATAGCTCTTGCGGAACGCAAGACATGTCTTGCACACTTCCCGCCATGACGCTGACCCCCGCTGCCCCGGTCACGCTCGACGACGCGCTCCTCACGGCAGCGGCCGCCGACTTGGCGGCGACCGGTGCCCTCACCTTCCTGATGGGTGAGCGGGCGGTCACCTACCGGGCCGACGGCGACCGGCTCGCGGTGGACGAGGGGGCCGCGGACGGCGCCGCCGTCGTGCGGCTCGGTGAGACCGCGTGGACCGACCTCGTCGGGCAGGTCCGCACCCTCATCAGCCTGCACCTGTCGGGAGAGCTCGCGATCGAGCGCGGCAGCTTCGAGCAGCTCGCCGACTGGGAGCCCGCCCTGAAGTACCTGCACGCCGGCATCCCGCCGTACCGGCCCGAGAGAGCCGATCTCGGCGGCCGCGACCCCCGGGCGGTCCTCACCCTCGACGACAGCGACGCCGAGCTGGCAGCGCAGCTGAGCACCATGGGGTTCCTGCACGTGCGCGGGGTCTTCAGCGAGGCGGAGATGGCCGCGGCGAACGCCGACATCGAGCGGCTCGCGGCGCTGGCCCGTCCCGGTGACGACCAGTCGTGGTGGGTCACCGGCGAGGACGGCGAGCAGGTGCTGTGCCGGCTCGTCTACGCCACGCTGCGGTCGGAGGTGCTGGCCGCTCTGGAGTCGGACCCGCGGGTCGCCCGCCTCGGCACGCTGCTCGACCCGTCGTTGCGCATCGCCCCCGATCGCATGGAGGGCAGCGCGGTGCTGCTGAAGGTGCCCGGACGCACCCAGGGGCTGTCGAACATCCCGTGGCACCAGGACTGCGGCATGGGCGGGCACGCGGTCTTCTGCCCGGCCGTGAGCATCGGCATCCAGCTCACCGGCTCGAGCGCCGCCACCGGCAACCTGCACGTGGTGCCGGGCAGCCACGGCCAGACGCTGCACGTGGACTGGCAGCGCCGGCTGCAGGGCGTGCCCGTCGTCGCGGTCGACACCGCGCCCGGCGACGTCACCGTGCACGTGCAGGACGTCATGCACGCCTCACCGAGGCCGACCGGCGCGGGCGGACGTCGCACGATGTACGTCACGCACTACCCGCCGGCGCTGTGGGACCACATCGGCCCCGGGCAGGCCTACAACGACCTCGTGCGCAACCGCACCCAGCAGGTCGCCTCCCTGGCCTGACCCCGGTACGGCGCCCCGCCCACGCAGGGGGACCTTCGCCTCTTGCCTCCGTTGCCCACCCCACCTGAGCGTGAGGGCAGACGCGCCGAGAGGTCCGGTGGTGGGGATGGTCGAGAGCACGGGCACTGCAGTGGCTCCTCTGGGGACCGGCCTGATCGCGTGGTTCGAGAACCTCTCGAAGGCCGACGTGCC
>JBAVRG010000267.1:0-6427 GCA_049694795.1 Mycobacteriales bacterium | reverse complement strand
GCAAGGACAAGGTGACCTACGTCGACTACAAGGACACCGGTCTGCTCCGCAAGTACATCTCGGACCGCGGCAAGATCCGCGCCCGTCGTGTCAGCGGCAACTGCAGCCAGCACCAGCGCGACGTCGCCGTGGCTGTGAAGAACAGCCGCGAGATGGCGCTGCTGCCGTACACCTCGACGGCTCGGTGATCTGACGATGAAGCTCATCCTCACCCGCGACGTCCCGAACCTGGGCGCGCCCGGCGACCTCGTCGAGGTCAAGGACGGCTACGGCCGCAACTTCCTGGTCCCGCAGGGCCTGGCGATCCTCGCCACCCGCGGTGCCGAGAAGCAGGTCGCGAACATCAGGCGCGCCCGCGAGGCCCGCACCGTCCGCGACCTCGGGCACGCCAACGAGATCAAGCAGGCCCTCGAGGCCCTCACCGTCACCCTGCCGGCCCGTGCCGGCGAGGGCGGCAAGCTCTTCGGCTCCGTCACCGCCTCCGACGTCGTCGGTGCGGTCGCCAAGGCCGGTGGCCCGAAGCTCGACAAGCGCGCGGTCACCATCAAGAACGCCATCAAGTCGGTCGGCACGCACACCGTCCAGGTGCACGTGCACACCGGCGTCGACGTCAACCTGCCGGTGCAGGTCGTCGCCGGCTAGTCCTGCACGCCTTCGCGGCCCGGTCCCTCCTCGGAGGTGCCGGGCCGCTGCGTGTCCCTAGAGTCGGGCCGGTGATCCGCCCTGGGACAGCCGCCGACCTGCCGGCGCTCACCGAGATCTACAACGGGTACGTCGCCCACAGCCACGTGACCTTCGACGACGTGCCGTTCACGGCCGCGGAGCGGGAGGCGTGGTTCGGGCACTACTCCCTCACCGGACCGCACCGGCTGCTGGTCGTCGAGGAGGAGGGCGCCGTACTGGGCTATGCGACCAGCAGCCCCTTCCGGCCCAAGCCCGGCTACCGCACGACCGTCGAGACGTCGGTCTACCTCGCCCCCGGCGCGACCGGTCGTGGCCTCGGCACGGCCCTGTACGACGTCCTCCTGCCGCTCGTCGACGCCGAGGGCGTGCACCGGGCGCTGGCCGGCATCGCGCTGCCCAACGACGGGTCGGTCGCGCTGCACCGCCGGTGCGGGTTCACGCCGGTCGGCACCTTCACCGAGGTCGGCTGGAAGGGCCGCTGGGTCGACGTCGCGTGGTACGAGCGGCAGCCGTGACCGGCGGCTGGGTCGGCGCTGCCCGGGCTAGCGGGTGGTGAGCAGCACCTTGGCCAGCGCCCGGCGCTCGTCGAGCTCCAGCAGCGCCTCGGCGGCCTGCTCGAGCGGGTAGCTGTTGCCGAGGAGCGGGACCAGCGCACCGGACGCGAGGTGCGGCAGCAGCCGGTCCCACTGCTCCTGCAGGTACTCGGGTCGCGTCATCCACCACGCGCCCCAGCCGACCCCGACGACGCTGATGTTGTTGAGCAGCAGGCGGTTCACCTTCACCTCGGGGATCGACCCGGCCGTGAAGCCGACGACGAGCACCTGCCCCTCCGGTCGCAGCGCCCGCAGCGAGTCGGTGAAGCGGTCGCCCCCGACCGGGTCCATGACGACGTCCGCGCCCCCGAGCGCGCGGACCGCGGCGAGGAAGCCGTCCGCCATCACGACCTCGTCGGCCCCGGCCTTGCGGGCGATGTCGCCCTTGGCCTCGGTCGACACGACCGCGATGACGCGGGCGCCGAGCACCTTCGCCAGCTGGATCGTCGCCACCCCGATGCCGCCCGCGGCGCCGTGCACCAGCACCGTCTGGCCGGGCTGCAGCCGGGCCCGGCGCACCAGGGCGAAGTCGACGGTCAGGTAGTTCATGAGCAGCGCCGCGCCGGACGCGAACGACACGTTGTCGGGCAGCGGGAACAGGGTCGCCGGGTCGCACACGGCGCGCTCGGCGTAGCCGCCGAGGACGCTGAAGCCGGCCACCCGGGTGCCCGGGGGCAGGGTGCCCCCGCTCACCACGGTGCCGGCGACCTCGGAGCCCGGGACGAACGGGAGCTCCGGCTTCATCTGGTACCCGCCGCGCGTCATCAGGACGTCGGGGAAGTTCACGCCCGCGACGTGGACGTCGACGAGGACCTGGCCCGCGGGTGCGGGGTCGGGCAGGTCGACGACCTGCACCGACGTCGGACCGCCGAGGGTGGTGACCTGCACTGCGCGCAACGCGACCTCCATGGGATGAGGCCCCCACCGTAGAGGGTTGTCCACAGCGCTCCCACGGACTGTCGGTGGGACGTGGTGCCCTTGGTGCATGCAGCTGTTCGACCTCCCTCGAGAGCGTCTCGACCAGGAGACGCACGACGCCGTCTTCGGCGACCTGCCGTCCGCGCTGGCGGCCGACCTGCACACCCCTGAGGTCGGCGACCTGGTGCTGCAGCTGCTCGACGCGGGCTGGCGGCGTGGTCAGCTCGCGGCGCGGGTGGCGGCGATGCCGGCCGCGCACGACCCGGTCGCGGCCGTGGTCGCTCTGCTGGCGGGGTTCCTGAGGCAGCAGCCGCCGGACGCGCGATGGCGCGAGGAGAAGGCCGAGCGGGACGCGCTGCGCAGCTCGGCGGCGCTGGAGCAGCCGGCCAGCGAGGCGTCGCGGGCCAGGTGGATCGCGCAGATCCGCGCGGAGCTCGGCGCGCCCCGCAGCCGGCCGGCGCAGGCCGTCACACGCACCCGCCCGGCCTGCGCGCTGTGCGGCGAGGAGAGCACGTACTTCGTGACCCGGGCGGTGCGGCTGTGCGCCGGGTGCGTGGACCTGCTGGCCGCCGGGGGCGCGCACCTGTCGGAGGCAGGATGAGGTCCGTATTTCTTTTTTCCACAGGTGGTGGACAGGCTTGTGGGCAGGCCGTGAGCGCGATGCTCACGCTCTGCGTCCTGCCGTGCACAGGGAGCCGACAGGTGGTCCACAACGACGCGCCGCACCGTCAACACCCTGTCCCCAGCTGGCTCCACAGGGTGATGCATCAGGGGGGCCCGAACCTGCCACGGCGGGGGCGTCGTACGGCTAGAAAGGCTGTGGGCCGGGGGACCTGGCCGCGTCGAGGGGAGCGGTGTCAGCTGTGAGCGAGCGGGTCGTCGAGCTCAACCGGCCACCCGCCCAGCAGTCGGGACCGTCACACCCGTCGGCTGAGTTCGAGCGCACCCCGCCGCAGGACAACGCAGCCGAGCAGTCCGTACTCGGCGGCATGCTGCTCAACAAGGACGCGATCGCCGACGTCGTCGAGATCGTGAAGACGCAGGACTTCTACCGCCCCGCGCACCAGCTCATCTTCGACGTCATCCTCGAGCTGTACGGCAAGGGCGAGCCGGCAGACGCCATCACCGTCGGCGCCGAGCTCACCAAGAACGGCGACGCCGGCCGGGTCGGTGGTCTGCCGTACCTGCACACGCTCGTCTCGACGGTGCCGACTGCGGCGAACGCCGGCTACTACGCCAAGATCGTCGCCGAGCTGGCGATCCTGCGCCGCCTGGTCGAGGCCGGCACCCGGATCGTGCAGCTGGGCTACTCCGGCGACGGCGCCGAGGTCGACGACATCGTCGACCGCGCGCAGCAGGCGATCTACGACGTCACCGAGCGCCGGTCCTCCGAGGACTACACGCTGCTCGAGGACCTCATGCAGCCCACGATGGACGAGCTGGAGGCGATCGGCGGGCGCAACGGGCTGATGTCCGGGGTGCCGACCGGCTTCGCCGACCTCGACCAGCTCACCAACGGCCTGCACCCCGGCCAGCTCATCGTCATCGCGGGACGCCCCGGTCTGGGGAAGAGCACGCTGGGCCTCGACATCGCGCGCAGCGCGTCCATCAAGCACAGCCAGGCCGCCTGCATCTTCTCGCTCGAGATGAGCAAGACCGAGATCACCATGCGCCTGCTCTCGGCCGAGGCGCGGGTGCCGCTGCACCACATGCGCGCGGGCTCGATGACCGACGACGACTGGGCCCGGCTGGCACGCCGGATGGGCGAGGTCGCCGAGGCGCCGCTCTACATCGACGACTCGCCGAACCTCACGATGATGGAGATCCGGGCGAAGGCCCGACGCCTCAAGCAGCGCAACGAGCTGCGGCTGGTCGTCATCGACTACCTCCAGCTCATGACCGGCAACAAGAAGGCCGAGTCGCGCCAGCAGGAGGTCTCGGAGATCTCGCGCGCCCTCAAGCTCCTGGCCAAGGAGCTCGAGGTCCCGGTCATCGCGATGAGCCAGCTCAACCGTGGCGCCGAGCAGCGCACCGACAAGAAGCCCATGCTGTCCGACCTCCGTGAGTCCGGTTGCCTGCCGGCGTCGACCCGGGTCCTGCGGGCCGACACCGGCGCAGAGACCACGATGGGCGAGCTGTTCGCCGCCGGGGCGCGTGACGTGCCGGTGTGGTCGCTCGACTCCTCGCTGCGGTACGTCCGACGCCACCTGACGCACGTGTTCTCGACGGGCACGCGCGAGGTCTTCCGGCTGCGGCTGGCCTCCGGCAAGACGGTGCGCGCGACCGCGAACCACCCCTTCCTCACGTACGACGGGTGGAAGCCGCTCGCCGAGCTGGCCGTCGGCTCCCGCCTGGCCGTGCCGCGCCACGTGCCCGCTCCCGAGCTCGAGGCATCGTGGTCCGACGCCCACGTCGTGCTGCTGGGCCACCTCCTCGGTGACGGGTCCTTCGTGCAGCACCAGCCGATCCGCTACGCCAGCGTCGACGAGGCGAACCTGCAGGCCGTCACCGAGGCTGCCACGGCCTTCGGGATCACGGCGGTCCGGGACGAGCACGCGGCTGCTCGCTGCACGTCCCTTCGGCTCCCTGCGCCCTTCCACCTCACGCACGGGCGACGGAACCCCGTCGCCGCGTGGCTGGACGGCCTGGGTCTGTTCGGTCTTCGCGCGCACGAGAAGTTCGTGCCGGCTGAGGTCTTCCACCTCCCGAAGCGGCAGATCCGGCTGTTCCTCAGGCACCTGTGGGCGACGGACGGCTCGGTCACGGTGAGCAGGAACGGTCGGCAGGGCCGCGTCCACTACGCCTCCACCAGTCGCCGCCTCGTGGACGACATCAGCCTGCTGCTGCTGCGGTTCGGCATCTCGTCCCGCGTTCGCGCCGCCACGCTGGAGGGCGCTCACCGGCAGGGCTGGACCCTCGACATCTCCGGCGTCGCCGACCAGAAGCGCTTCCTCGGCGAGATCGGCGTGCACGGCGCTCGCGCCGCACGGGTCGAGGCGCTCCTCGAGGCCATCAAGGACACGAAGGCCAACCCGAACGTCGACACCGTGCCGGCAGACGTCTGGCAGAAGGTGCGCTCGGTGCTCGCGGACAGGGGGATGACCCACCGGCAGTTCGCGGCGGCCATGGGCACGTCGTTCGGTGGGTCGGCGATGTGGAAGCGCTCCCCGAGCCGGGACCGACTGGCCCGCGTTGCTGCACTCCTCGACGACAAGGACCTCGAGCTCGAGGCCACCAACGACGTGCTCTGGGACGCAGTCGTCTCGATCGAGCCGGACGGTGTCGAGGAGGTCTTCGACGCGACCGTGGTCGGCAACCACAACTTCATCGCGGACGGGATCGCCGTCCACAACTCGATCGAGCAGGATGCGGACATGGTGCTGCTGCTGCACCGCGAGGACGCCTACGAGAAGGAGAGCCCGCGGGCCGGTGAGGCGGACTTCATCGTGGCCAAGCACAGGAACGGTCCGACGGCGACGATCACCGTCGCGTTCCAGGGGCATTACTCGCGCTTCGTCGACATGAGCCCCAGCTAGCCGACCGGAGAAGTGGTGAGCCGCTCGGCGTCCATCTGGCCTAAGCCTTGTGTCATGAGTGGGCGATGATCGCAGCGATGATGATCACGAGCGGGATCAGAAGCGCAACGACGATCACCTTGTAGTCGACACCGTCTGAGGACTCGCGCCGACGACGAGCGATGGCACTGGCAAGGTCGCCGAAGGCCGCCGAGTTGGCTTCCAAGCCGCGTCCTGAGCGGCGTGCCCCGAGCTGGGTCGCGAGTTGCTCTGTGCGCACGGCATCAGACATTGAGGCAGGGATCTCATCCTTGCTGGGCTGTCCAGCGGGAGTCTCCACGGCGTGCACGCTGCTAATGCCTCTTCTCGCTCGTCGGGCGAGCTGCGAGAACGCCTGTTATGCCCGCCGCTGGCGTCCGCCCAGCGGAGAGCGTGCTCGAGCCGGCCGCTGGATTCACGCACCCCCACCGATCCGATGGGGACGTCCTGCCCCCGGCAGACATCGACCAGGTGCCGCTGTCCACCTCGGCCAGGGCATGCACCTGGCAGAGCAGGCAGAGACCCACTACCTCACGGCCGCCGCGCTCAGCTCTAGGAGTCTGCTGAACAACGCGTGTCGTTCTGGTCCCTGATGTTTGGGGTCGGGACGATGTGCGTATGCAGGGTCGTCCGCTTGATGAGCGTGAGCTGCTGGACTCCGAATCGGTCGCGGGGCAC
>JBAVRG010000266.1:0-9879 GCA_049694795.1 Mycobacteriales bacterium | reverse complement strand
CCACCGGACCTGTCGCCGCGCCGGCTCCCGCCGGGGGCAACGGCGGCGCCACCGACGTCGGGGTCACCGCGACCAGCATCACGCTCGGCAACGTGAGCGACCTGTCGGGTCCCCAGCCGGGGCTGTTCCAGACCGCGGTCAACGGCACCAACGCCTACATCGCCTACGTCAACAGCCAAGGCGGCCTGTTCGGGCGCCACCTGAGGATCTCGGTCGCGGACGCGCAGACCAGCTGCGCGGGCGACCGCGGCGGCCACCAGCAGCTCACTGACAAGGTCTTCGCCTTCGCCGGCTCGTTCTCGCTCTTCGACTCCTGCGGCGCCTCGGTCCTCGCCAGCAACCCCGGCATCCCGGATGCCCACCTCGCGGTCACGCCCGAGGCCAACAAGCTGCCCAACAACTTCAGCGTCAACCCGATCGGCGACAAGGTGAACAACGGCATCTACGCCTGGGCCGCCGGCAAGTTCGGCGCGGACGTCGTGGCGCACGCGGCCTTCATGTACGTCAACCTGCCTGCGGTCACCAACGTCGCCGGGCTGCAGAAGCGCGCCGCCGAGTCGGCGGGCTGGAAGTTCGACTACGAGCGCGCGATCGGCGCGACCGAGACCGACTTCACGGCCGACATCATCCAGATGCGCCAGAAGGGCATCAAGACGTTCCTCACGCTCTTCAACGCCGACGAGATGGCGAACTTCAAGCCGCAGGCCGACCAGCAGGGCTTCACCCCGAAGTACATGGCGCCGCTGCTGTACGACCAGAGCTTCTTCAAGAAGCTCGGCGGCAGCGCCGCGGCCGAGGGCATGTACGGCAGCTCGGCCAGCACGCTGTTCTTCTCCACCGACGACGCGCGCAACGTGCCCTCGGTGGCGCTGTTCCAGAAGTGGTACGCGCAGGTGTCCGGCGGCGCCGCAGCAGACACCTTCGCGGCCGACGCGTGGGCCGAGACCGCCCTGCTCGTCCAGGCGATGCGCAGTGCCGGCCCGCAGCTCACCCGCAAGAAGGTGCTGGCAGAGCTCGGCAAGACCACGCACTTCGACGCGGACGGCTTCTTCGCGCAGTCCAACCCGGCCGGGAAGGTCCCCATCAGCTGCTACGTCATCTGGGAGATCCGGGGTGGCGGCTACGTTCGCGTCGACAGCCCGGCCAAGGGCTTCCGCTGCGACGGCAGGGCGGCCTGACCGTCACCTGTCGCTGTCGGTGTAGACGATCATCCCGCGCAGGTTCTTGCCGTCCTTCATGTCCTGGTAGCCCTGGTTGACGTCCTCGAGGGCGTAGGTCGTCGTCACCAGCTCGTCGAGCTTGAGCTTGCCCTCGCGGTACATCGACAGCAGCCACGGGATCTCGGCCCGGGGGTTGGCGCCGCCGAAGATCGCGCCCTGCAGGTCCTTCTGCAGCAGCGTGAACGCGAACAGGTTGAGCTTCACGTCCATGTTCATGGCATTGCCCATGCCGGTCACGACGACGCGGCCGCCCTTGCCGATGAGGTTCATGGCCTCCTCGACGTCCTCCCCCTGGATGTCCCCGACCGTGATGACGGCCTTCTCCGCCATGCGGCCCCAGGTGAGCTCCCCGACCCCCTGTACGGCGTCCAGCGCGCTCGAGAAGACGTGCGTGGCGCCGAAGGCCTTGGCCTGCTCGCGCTTCCAGGGCACCGGGTCGATCGCGATGACCCGCTTCGCGCCCGCGGCGACCGCGCCCTGCACCGCGTTGATGCCGACCCCGCCGATGCCGATGACCACGACGGTCTCGCCCGGCCGGACGTCAGCGACCCGCGTCGAGGAGCCCCAGCCCGTCGTGACGCCGCAGCCCACGAGGGCCGCCTTGTCGAGCGGGATGTCCTTCTCGATCTTCACGGCGGACGAGGCGTGCACCGTGACGTACGGCGAGAAGGTGCCCAGCAGGCACATCGGCGAGACGCCCTGCCCCCTCGCGGTGATCCGGTGCGTGCCGTCCGCGATCGCCACGCCGCCGAGCAGGTGCATGCCGAGGTCGCACAGGTTCTGGTGGCCGGTCGAGCACGGGGGGCACTGCCCGCAGGCCGGGATGAAGGCCAGGACCACGTGGTCGCCCTCCTCCAGGCCCGTGACGCCGGCGCCCACCTTCGTGACGACCCCGGCGCCCTCGTGGCCGCCGATGGCCGGGAACTGGACCGGTGTCGCACCCGTGACGAGGTGCTCGTCGGAGTGGCACAAGCCCGACGCCGCCAGCTGGACCTGGATCTCACCCGCGACGGGGTCGCCGAGCTCGATCTCCTCGACCGACCACTGCTCCTTGACGCCCCACAGGACCGCGCCCTTGGTCTTCATGTCGCTCCCTCACTCGTCCGTGATGTGACCGCCGTCACCACGCAACCACACCGGTTCGCGGAGTGCTACTCGGCGCAGCCGGCACGCACCGTCAGGGCTGTTGAAGGGTGAGCGCCCGGCTCGGGCAGGAAGCAGCAGCGGAGCGGGCCGCCTCGACCAGGCTGTCCGGGACCTCTCGGTGCAGCACCCGGACCGTCCCCTCGTCGTCGAGGACGAACAGCCCGGGGGCGACGGACTCGCAGGTCCCGGTCAGGATGCACCGCTCCTGGTCGACCTGGGCGCGCACTGCGCTCACCGGACGTCTCGCAGGCGCACCGTCATCCGCTTGATGCCGTTGACGAACGACGACCGGAGGCGGTCCGGCTCACCGACCACCTCGAGGTCCGGCAGCTGCTCGAAGATGGTCCGGAACGCCACCGCGATCTCCCGGCGGGCGAGGTGGGCTCCGAGGCAGAAGTGCGGCCCGGGGGCACCGAACCCGAAGTGCGGGTTGTGCGCGCGGCCGATGTCGAACCGGTCACCGTCGGGGAAGACCGACTCGTCGCGGTTGGCCGAGTTGTAGAACAGCACCAGCTTGTCGCCCTCGTGGAACTGCCGCCCGCCCACCTCGACGTCCTGGGTCGCGGTGCGGCGCATCCACGTGACCGGTGAGGCCCAGCGCACGATCTCCTCGACCGCCGTCTTGGTCAGCGACGGGTCGGCCTGCCAGCGCTCCCGCTGCTCCGGGAACCGGTCGAACGCGAGGACGCCGTGGCTGATGGCGTTGCGGGTCGTCTCGTTGCCGGCCACGCACAGCAGGATGAAGAAGGACGCGATCTCCTGGTGCGTCAAGCTCTCCCCGTCGTCGTCGGGGCTCACCAGCGCAGAGGTGAGGTCGTCGGTCGGGTTCTCCTGGCGCTCGGCGGCGAGCCGCTGCATCAGCCCGGCCAGCGTCTCGCCCGCCTGGAGGAACAGCGCCAGCCCCTCCTCGGGGCTGCTGATCAGCTCGGGGTCGCCGCCCGACAGGATGATGTTGGACTGCTCCAGCACCAGCGCGTGCTCGCTCGCGGGGATGCCCATCATCCGGCAGATGACCTGCAGCGGCAGCGGCGCGGCGACCTCGCTGACGAAGTCGAAGGTGCCGTCTCCCGCCGCCGCGGTGGCGCGCGCCTTCGCCACGATCTCCAGCGCCAGCTCCTCGACGCTGTCGACCAGCTGCTCGAGCCGGCGCGGGGTGAAGGCCAGCGAGACGATCCGTCGGATCTTGGCGTGCCGCGGGTCGTCCATCGAGATGAGCGAGCCGTAGAACTCCTGCAGCTCCACCGGCATGTCGAGGATCGAGACCGCCCCCTTGCCGGAGCAGAACAGCGCCGGCTGGCTGCTGACGGCCTCGACGTCGGCGTGCCGGACGACGGCGTAGTAGCCCGCGCCGGCCTCGATGAACGGCACGTCGGGCTCGGCGAAGAACGCGAACGGCTCGTGCTGCCGGAGGGCCGCGAACGCCGCCTCCCGCTCGGCGGGCGGCTTGCCCCAGAACTCCTCGTCGGTGAGGTCGATGCCCTCGATCCCAGCGGTGGTCGTCACGGTGTTCCTCTCTCCGGTGGTGGTCATGACGCGGCGGCGACGCCGAGGTAGGCCTGCTGCACGCGGGGGTCGGCCTGGACGTCGGCGGGGGTGCCGCTGCAGATGACCTGGCCGAAGTCGAGGACGTGGAGGGTGTCGCAGACGCCCATGACGAGGTCCACGTCGTGCTCCACGAGCAGCACACCGGTGCCTGCTGCCGCGACGTCCCGCAGCAGCTCCGCGAAGGCCTCGGTCTCGGTCTGCGACAGGCCCGAGGAGGGCTCGTCGAGCAGCAGCAGCCGGGGCTGGAGCGCGAGCGCCCGTGCGAGCTCCACGAGGCGGGCGACGCCGGTGGGGACGGCGTCGGCCATCGCTGCGGCGTAGGCCGCGACCCCCGCCCGTTCGAGGGCGTCGGCGGCGACCTCACGGACCGGCCGCGGGTCCTTCGACCAGCTGCGCCGCAGCTCGGCCGCGGTGAGGACGTTGTCGAACACCGACAGCGACCCGAAGACCTCCAGCCGCTGGAACGTGCGCGCGATGCCCTGTCGCGCCCGGCGCTGCGCCTGCCAGGTGGTGATGTCCTCGCCGTCGAGCAGCACCCGTCCGGAGGTGGGCGCCTGCAGGCCGGTGACGACGTTGAACAGCGTGGTCTTCCCCGCGCCGTTGGGGCCGATGAGTCCGGTCACGCGCCCGGCGTCGAGGGACAGCGACGCCTGGTCGACGGCGACCAGTCCCCCGAAGCGGACGCTGATCGCGACGACCTCGAGCAGCGGGCTGGAGGTCATGCGGCGGGGGCGCGCCGGGTGCGCGCGCCTGCCCTGGTCGGCTGCGGTGGCTCGGGACGGCACAGGCCGCAGAGCGTGAGGCCCTTGCGGTCCGCGCTCGCCCTCCTGACCTGCTGCCCCGCGGTCGCCGCGCAGTCCGGTCGGTGCAGCATGGTCCCGGCGACGGTGACCACCAGACCTGCGTCCTCCTGCGCGGCAGGGGCGCCGAGGCCCTGCAGCCGCTCGGTCAGCGTGACCAGGGCCTGTTCGAGCCGCTCCTGGTGGGCGGCCGTGTGCTGCCGCTCCTCCCGGCCCTCCCGGACCAGCCGGGTGAGCCAGTAGCTGAAGTACAGCAGGCCCCCGGCGACGACCAGCGCCAGCCCGAGGATGCCGCCGGAGATGAGGTACGGCGTCTGCTCGAACGGCATCGGGGTCTGCGCGCTGCCATACCAGCCGAGGACGATCAGCACCAGGCCGAGCGGCAGGGCGGCGCCTCCGACGACCAGCAGCCACCGGTCGTCGGTGCGGCCGCGGCCACGGCGTGCGCGCAGGCCGCCGGCCCGCTCGGAGAGCTCCTCGAGCCGCGCGTCCACGCGCTCGGGTGGGGTGACGGTCATGACGGCCTCTCGTCGCAGTCGACGGCAGGGAGCGTGAGGACACGGTCGGGCAGGGCCCGCAGGCCGACCGTCAGCAGGCCCGCGAGCAGCAGCAACCCGAGGGTGAGCAACGGTGGCGCTCCGCCGGCCAGCGCGAGCGCCACCGGCGCCAGGGCGGCAGCGACGCCCAGGGCCACGGGCGACACGGTCCGGGGAGCCGGGACCGTGGGCGGCTCGGCCGTGAGGGGGGCGACGCCCGACACCGCGGGTGCGCCGGACCCGGCCGCGACAGGGCCGTCCGCGGGAGCGGTCACCGGGAGGTCGACCTGCAGCCCCGGGAGGACGCCGGCGCGCGAGGCGTCGATGCCGACCGCTGCCCGGCCGAGCGTCAGGGCGTACTGCTTGCCGGACTGCGTGTAGACCAGGACGAGTGCGCCGGCGTCGTAGCTCACCGACCCGCCCTGCCTGGTCAGCCGGGGTGCGGTGAGCAGCACGGTCAGCCCGAGCGCCTTGACCGCGCTGTCGACGGTCTGCTGCGGGACCGGGTTGGGGACGTTCTGGCCGGCGACGTGCAGCCCGCTGCCGTCGACGGTGACGGGCACGCCGGCGACGGTCATGCCCGAGACAGTGGTGCTGCCGTGGGCGCCGGCCTGCTGGCCGTCGCTGGTGGCCGTGGCGCTGGAGCGCACCGCACCGATGTGGACCTGACCGCCGGCGAGGGTCAGGTCCTGCACCGTGCTCTCGGCCGTGGCCACCGCGGAGGTCGCGGTGGTGAGGGCGACCCTGCTGGCCCCGGACACGACGCCGAAGGTCCCGACCGGCAGCGCGGTGCTGCCGGTGCGGGAGGTGGCGGTGACCTCGTCCGGTGTCGCCGTGGAGGCCATCACGGTGCCTGGGACGCTGTCGTTGCCGGCCTTCTGCGGACCGGCGCTGTGCGCCTCGGCCCGCACCGGGCTGTTGAGCGCCGTGACCTGGGAGGGCGCGGCGGGCTCCAGCACCAGGATGGTCGTGCCGAGGTTGCCGACGACCGGACCGGGCCAGGCGAGCGAGGCCAGCCCCGCCCCCACCCCACCGGTGGTGAGCGTGGAGCTGGTCTCCGGCACGGTCAGCGCGACGTCCTTGTACAGCCCCTCCAGCCCGAGGCCCGGCGCGTTGGCGTGCAGCCCGTACGACGCGAGGTCCGACCCGGGCTCGGTCTCCGCACCGGCGGTCGCACCGACCGCCACCATCGCGAGGGCCACCACCGTCGCTGCGACGGCGAGCCTGCGGTACAGCGTCATGCGCCACCCCCGAGGTAGGTCTCGTTGACGAAGTCCGCGACGTCGGCGGGCTGGCCGACGCGCACCACCCGGCCGGCCACCATCAGCGCGGCGTAGTCGGCCACGGCGAGCGCGGTCTGCGCGAACTGCTCGACGAGCAGGACGCTGATCCCGTCCGCTGCGAGCTGCTCGACGACGTCGTACAGCTCGCCGACCACGAGCGGAGCGAGCCCCATCGAGATCTCGTCGAGCAGCAGCAGCCCTGGCTGGGTGACGAGCGCGCGGGCCATCGCCAGCATCTGCTGCTCGCCGCCGGAGAGGGTCCCGGCGACCTGGCCGCGCCGCTGGAACAGCTTGGGGAACCGGTCGTAGACCTGCGCCGTGACGTCGGCGAACGACTGCGACCCCACGAAGGTGACCAGCCGGAGGTTCTCGGCCACCGTGAGGTTGGGGAAGATGCCGCGTCCCTCCGGGATCCGGCACACCCCGGCACGCGCCAGGGCCGCGGGGCTCGCGCCGTTGACGTGCTGCCCCGCCACGTGCAGGTGCCCGGCGGTCGGCCGGATCTTGCCGGAGGCGACGGCCAGCGTCGTGCTCTTGCCGCCGCCGTTCGGCCCCAGCAGCGCCACGACACTGCCGGCCGGTACGACGAGATCGACGTCCTGGAGGACGTTGATGCGCCCGTAGCCGGCCCGCACCCGGCGCAGCTCGAGGGCCGGGGGCCGCTGCGGTGCGCGCGGCTGCGGGGACGGGGCGAGGTCAGCGACCGGCACCGACCAGCTCCTTGCTCCCGGCATCCGGCAGCACGAGCGCCGGGACGCGCAGCAGCCGGGCTGCGCCCAGGCGGTACCCCAGGTCGGAGACGACGCCCCCGACCCCACCGGGCGCCAGCCCGACGGACAGGGCACCGATGCCGGTGACGAAGTAGGCGAGGCCACCGAGCGACGGGACCTGCTGCTGCAGCACCGGCAGCACCGCGGTGACCGTGCCGGCGACGAAGGCGCCGGTGACCGTCTTGATGCCGCCGATCCTCAGCAGCAGGAGCAGCACGCAGCTCTGCAGGGTGACGAAGTCGAAGCCGCTCACGAGGCCGGCCCCGAGACCGCCGAACAGCGCCCCGCCCAGACCCGCTGCGCCCGCCGCGGCCGCGAAGACCCCGAGCTTGACCCGGTCGATGCGCATGCCCAGGGTCGCGCACGCCGCCGGCGAGTCGTTGAGCGCGGAGAGCCGGCGCCCGAACCTGCTGCGGCGCACCGCGAGCAGGGCCACGGCACCGGCGGCGAAGACCACCGCGCAGAGCACGAAGTAGGCCGCCGAGGTGCCCAGGGGGATCCCGGGCAGCGTCAGCCGGTCCACGTGCAGGGTCCCCGAGGGACCGAAGCGCTGGCCGAAGAAGCCGATGTCCATGACCTCGCCGAACGCGAAGGTGGCCAGCGCGAGGTAGAGCCCGCGCAGCCGGAGGGTCGGCAGCGCCACCAGCCCACCGACCGCGGCGCTCAGCGCCACCGCCACGACGACCCCCAGCACGCTGCCACCCGCACCCGCCTTGCCCATCGCGTAGGCGCCGAGGCCGACGAACGTGAGCGTGCACAGGGAGACCTGACCGCCGTACCCGGTGAGCAGGACGAGGGACAGCCCGACGAACGACAGCACGAGCGCGCGCGCCCCGGTCTCGAGGGCGCTCGCCGACAGCAGCGTCGACAGCAGCAGCGCGAGCGCGACGAAGCCGCCCGCGCCGACCAGCGAGCGCCGCGCGCCGGGGACGCCGGGGGCGCGCTGCTGGGTGGGCGCGCTGGTGCGCAGCCGGTCCGGTGGCAGGAGCACGAGGACCGCGAACAGCAGCAGCATGGGCAGCCCCTGCTGCAGCGTCGACTGCAGCCCCTGGAACCGCGCCAGGCCGAGGTCCGGCAGGTAGCCGATCGAGTACGACGACGCGAGCCCCAGCCCGAGGGCCCCGGCCGCTGTGAGCGGCAGGCTCCGGAGCCGCCCGACCATCGCGGCGGCGTAGCCGTTCACGACCAGCAGCGTCAGGTTGAGGATGTTGAGCTGCACCAGGGGGGCGAGCAGCACGCCCGACAGGGCGGCCAGCGACGAGCTCAGCGCCCAGGCCAGCTGCTGCACGCGGGCCGGCTCGAGGCCGTTCATCGCCAGCAGGTCGGGGTCGTCCACGACCGCGCGCATGGCCAGGCCGATCCGGGTGCGGGAGAACAGCAGCCGCAGCGCGACCGCGATGGCGACCGCGGTGGCGATGATGACCAGCTGACTCGCGCTGACCTTGAGGATGCCGAGGGTGATCGACCCGTCGCCGGCGAAGCGCGGCAGGATGCGCGGCTCGCTCGGCGGCCAGACGGCGTTGGCCACGCCGAGCAGCACCAGCAGCAGCGCCAGGGTGATCGCGAGGGTCTGGTCGGCGGGTGCGCCCGCGGCGCGGCGGAACAGCACCCGCTCGACCACGATCCCGAAGCCGGGCGCCAGCACCCCCAGCACGAGCACCAGGGCCAGCCACAGCGGCACGCCCCAGCCCTGCCAGAGCTGCCAGAAGCTGAAGGCCGCGACCATGCCCATCGCGCCCTGCGCGAAGTTGAAGACCCCGGCGGTCGTGTAGGTGACGACGAGCCCGGTCGCCGTGAGCGCGTAGATGCAGCCGGTCACCAGGCCGACCATGCTCAGGGCGAGGAAGGTGGTCACCGAAGTCCCTTCTCCCGTGCTGCCCCAGGGACGAACCGGGTGATTCGCCTCACATCCAGGCTGCCACCATAGAGGCCAGGAAGTCACCTGTCACCACAGTTGCGTGCTGAATCGCAGGTAAGTTCAGGGGCGGGCGGCGAGCGCCTAGTGGAAGCCTGCGCCGGCGACGAGCTGCTCGCGCGCCTGCGGCCAGAGCCGCCGGATCTGGCGGTCGCTGGCCACGGCCCGCAGCAGCCACAACCCACGGATCGTGGCCATGGCGGTCACCATCAGAGGGTGCGAGTCGGCTCGCGCGGAGAAGGCCGGTGCGACGGTCTCGGCGGTCGTCACCAGGCTGCGCGAGACCTCCCGCTCGAAGCGGTTGAGGTGCTCCCGCAGCTCGGGGTCGGTGCGCGAGGCCACGAACAGCTCGACGAGCGCGGTCGACGCCGGACCGGCGTTGATCTCCCACAGGCGGTTGAGCAGCAGCTCGTACTGCTCGCGCTCGCCGGCCACGCTGCGGGCGGGCTGGGACACCATCTCCTCGATGAGGCGGTCAGTGAGGTGCCGGAGCGCCTGGACCACCAGCTCGGCCTTCGTCGCGAAGTAGTGCGCCTGCGCCCCGCGGGTCACCCCGGCGCGCGCCACCACCTGGGAGGTCGTCAGGCCGGCGTAGCCCACCTCGGCGAGCACCTCGAGGGTCGCGTCCAGCAGCGCGCGGCGGGTGGCCGCCCGCCGCTCGGCC
>JBAVRG010000265.1:0-6330 GCA_049694795.1 Mycobacteriales bacterium | reverse complement strand
GGGCCGAGCACCCGGATGCCGCCGGCGAGCCCGCGGGCCACCAGCGACCGGGTCGCGGTGCGCAGCTCGGCACGGTCTCCCGAGCCGGCGGCCCGCCCCGCTGCCTCGGCCACCGCCTTGGCACGGTCGCAGTAGTCGCGCAGGACCTGACCCACCAGCCTGGTGGCGGACCCGACCCCGGCCCGCTGCTGCTCCTGCACCGCACCGGGGATGGCGCGCGACACCAGGACCGCCCCCACGAGCAGCGGCACGAGCACGACGAGGACGAAGGCAGCCGTCAGCCGCCAGCGCAGCGTCACCGTTCCCCTCCGCCCCTCGACCGGCTGCTGCGATCCTCCCACCGTGGACGACAAGCAGGCACTGCGCCAAATGGTGTATGCGCGACGAGCAGCCGTTACTGCACCAGACGCTCTCACAGCGTCCCTCGAGCGGGCGCTGGGCCCGCTGCTCGAGCAGGCCGAGCGGGTGGCGTCGTACCTGCCCCACGGGTCGGAGCCCGGGATCGCGCCGAGGCCAGGGTGGCTGCTCCCGGTGCTGCGCGAGGACGACGACCTCGACTGGGCGGTCTACGACGGCACCCTCGCGCCGGGACGGCGGGGCCTGCAGGAGCCGGTCGGCCCGCGGCTCGGGGTCGAGGCGGTCGCGACCTGCGACCTGGTCCTCGTGCCGGCGCTGCTGGTCGACCGCCACGGCAACCGGCTGGGCAAGGGGGGCGGCTCCTACGACCGCGCGCTGGCGCGGGCCACCGGCCTCACCGTCGCGCTGCTGCACGACGGTGAGCTGGTCGACGCCGTACCGGTGCGACCGCACGACGTCCGGGTGGGCGCAGCAGCCACCCCCTCGCTCGGCCTGGTAACGCTTTTGTGAAGATGTCGTCCATGGGTGACTTCGACGACGTCCTGCAGGCCAACGAGAGCTACGCCGCGTCCTACGTCCACGACGGCCGTCCGGGCCAGGCCCAACGCGGCCTCGCCGTGGTCACGTGCATGGACTCGCGCATCGACCCGCTGTCGATGCTCGGGCTGCAGAAGGGCGATGCCAAGATCCTTCGCAACGCCGGCGGCCGCGTCACCGGGGACGTGCTGCGCACCCTCGTGCTGGCCACCCACCTGCTGGGCGTCGACCGCGTCCTGGTCGTCGAGCACACCGACTGCAAGATGGCCTCGGCGACCGACGACGAGGTGCACGCCGAGATCGAGCGGCGGGCCGGGCTCGACACCCGCAGCCTGGAGTTCCACACGATGCAGGACCAGCTGGCCACCCTGACCCGCGACGTGCAGCGGGTGCGCAGCTCGCCCTACCTCGCGAAGGGCGTCCGGGTGGCGGGCTTCCTGTACGACGTCAAGACCGGCCGGCTGAGCGAGCTCGTCTGAGCGGAGCGCTCAGAGCTGGACGACGTGCCCCGTGCGGGGACCGATCGCACCGGCGAGGGCGTCGAGCCAGTCGGCCTGCAGCGCCTCGGGCCCGACGCCGAGCACGATGTCGACCCACCCCTGCACGACCGGGGCGAACCTGCTCCAGGCCTCGGCGTGCCGGAGCTCGACGCCGTCCGGTCCCCAGTCGGCGTAGCGCTTGCGCATCTGGTCCGGCGCGAAGAAGAACGTCGGTCGGGCGCCCGGCAGCGGGGCGCCGCCCAGGTCGGGCTGCGCGTCGTGGTGCGCCGCGCCCACCACGGCGGAGTGCACCAGCGCCTCGGCGAGCCTCTCGTGGACCGCACGGCGGACGGCGCCGTTGCCCGCCACGTCGACCAGCACGGTGGGCAGCGCCGGAAGCGCACCCGCGTCGTCGTACGTCAGAACCTCGTCGTAGCAGCCGAGCGACTGCGTGAAGGCGACGTTGCCGGGGCTGGTCAGGCCGACGGTGCGGACCGCGCCCTGGAGCAGGAAGGCCGTGCCGTAGGCGGTCTTGCTGGAGGCGCTGGTGAGGACGACCGACCCGGCGCCGAAGAACGCGTTGTCCGCGAGGAAGTCGGCCAGCACGAAGCTGGTCATGAACAGCGGCCGGTACAGGACCTGCAGGTCCTCGCGGGCGCGGTCGTAGGCGGGGTCTGCGGTGGTCGTCGTCAGCCCGTTGTACGGCGCGGGCAGGTGCTGCCGGTGCGGCGAGGCGTCCCGGAACCCCCGGTCGTCCGCCTTGTCCGGCTGGACGAGCAGGTGGCTGCTCGTCGGCAGGTAGCCGTAGACGCGGGAACCGACCTCGACCCCGGGCGCCTCGGAGGCCACGACCTCGGCGAAGCCCCACAGGGGCACCCGACCCCACCCGCTCGGCGCGGGGAAGAAGTCCCAGTAGTGCATGGCATCGCCGAACACCGCGTAGGTGACGTTGTTGGCGGTCATCCCCACGCGGTCGACGCGCAGCAGCGCCTGACCGGCCCCGACCTGCGGGGCCGGCACCTCGACGATCGAGGTTCGGCGCAGGTCGGAGCGGTCGACGAGAAGGTCCCAGGCCATGGCCCGGAACCTACGCCCTGGCCCGGTCCCGCTACGCGGAGCGGCGCAGGTGCGCGGCCTTGGCGGAGAGCCAGACCGTGACGCCCATGACGGCCATCGCGAGCGGCACGTGGACGACCGTGAGGGTGTCCTTGCTCTGGTCGCGGATCAGGCCGCCGATGAAGGACTCGACGAGCAGCAGCAGGGCGAGCAGCGCGCTGCCGACGACGAGCGACCGGCGGTCGCGGAGCTTGACGAACGCGACCACGGCGGCGGCGATGGCCAGCAGGGTCGCCGCGTGGGCACCGTTGGCGTGCGCGTCGATCCAGCTGCCGCTGGCGTCGCGCTCCCCGTCGTGCTCGAGGAAGACACCGGCGAACAAGCCCTGCAGCAGCACCGCGAGGGCGGTGAGCCCGACCAGCGAGGTGAACAGGGTGCTGGACCCCGCGCTCTGCGCAGGCGTCTCGACGTCGGGGCGTGCGGAAGTGGTCGTGGTCATGGTCATGGCAGCTCCAGGGGCGGGGGATCGGGGGGACGTCTCCGGACTCGCCGTCCGGACACGCTGCGTGGACACCTTTGGGCACAATTGTCCCTGGTCTTCCTGACGGCAACCTGTCGGCCCCCGGGCTGTGGACAGGCGACCCGAGACGCGAGCCATTCGGACAAACGTTGTCATACCGGGCATCTCCTGGGAGGGTTCCGGGAAAGTCCCCCCTTTCCGAAGAGGTGCTCATGCGTCGCTCGCCCCTGGCCTCCCCCCTCCTGCGCCGTGCCGCTGCCGTCGGCCTGAGCGCGGCCGCCGTACTGGCCCCCGTCGCCGCGCAGGCAGCCGCGCCCTCCCCCTCCCCCGCCGCCGTCGTCGGGTCCGTCCTCGACCAGGCCCACCCCTACCGGCACGGCCTCGTGCCGTACCTGAGCACGCCTGGCCTGCCCGTGCTCGGCAACCTCAACAACCTCAGCTACGGCGGGGGCAACTCGGGCGTCGGCGTCACGACCGGCGCGCCGAAGGTCTACCTGGTCTTCTGGGGCACCCAGTGGGGCACGGCGGGCACGGACAGCGGCGGCAACACGACGCTCGCGGGCGACCCGCGCGGCACGGCCCCGATCCTGCAGAAGTTCTTCAAGGGCCTCGGGGTCAACAACGAGGGCTGGTCGAAGGTCATGACGCAGTACTGCGAGGGCGTCTCCTCCGGCACCCAGACCTGCCCGTCGACCGCGCCGCACGTCGGCTACCCGACCGGCGGCGCCCTCGCCGGCGTCTGGGTGGACCAGCGCGCCGCAGCGCCCTCGCAGGCGACGCAGACCCAGCTGGGCCAGGAGGCCGTCGACGCTGCGGGCCACTTCGGCAACACGACCTCGTCGGCGAACCGCAACGCCCAGTACGTCGTCCTGTCCCCCACCGGCACGCACCCGGACGGCTACAACACCTCGACGAGCACCTGGTGCGCCTGGCACGACTGGACCGGTGACGTGAGCGTGTCGTCGCCGTACGGGCCGCTGGCCTTCACCAACGAGCCCTACATCCCCGACACCGGCAGCAGCTGCGGCGCGAACTTCGTGAACTCCGGCACCGCGGGGCTCACCGACGGCGTGACCATCGTCGAGGGCCACGAGTACGCCGAGACGATCACCGACCAGTTCCCCGCGGGCGGCTGGACCGACATCCAGGGCCAGGAGAACGGCGACAAGTGCGCCTGGATCTCCTCCGGCCAGGGCGCGTCGCAGAACATCACGCTGAGCACCGGGTCCTTCCCGGTGCAGTCCACCTGGGCGAACGACTTCAACAGCGGCCAGGGCGGCTGCGAGGTCACGCACGCGTGAGCAGGTCACAGGTCGCCTGAGGGCGTGCCGGTCAGCTCCTCCCTGGCCACGTCGACACGCGCCGACCGTTCATGATCTTGCTTTTCGCAAGCCGCTAACCTCCTGCGGGAGGGGCCGGACCACGCGTTCGGTCTCTCGTTCTTTCGTACCTGCAGCGGGCATGGAGGCCAGCGAGGATGCAGCTCACGGTCCGGCAAGCGCTCGACCTGGTCGAGATGGCCTACGCCGAAGCGCGCCGCCTCGTGTTCGACCACTACCCCGCCGGTGGGGTGCCCGAGGCCGACCGGCTGTCCCCGCTGCAGCGAGAGGCGCTGGAGCGGTTGCGGCGAGCGGAGGAGGACCTGGCAGCCGTGCGCCGGGACCTGTACCGGACGCTCAGCGACGACCACGAGGCCTAGGGCCGTGATCAGCTCCCCACGCCTGGTGGTCGGGTGCGACCGGAGCCACGACGTGCCGGCCGCCGACGGGACAGCCGTCGGCGGCGCGGCCGTCCCCGTCGGTCTCAGGCACGCGGTGCCGCTGGGCTCCCTGGCCGGGCTCTGCGGCTACGTGCCCGCCTGCGTGCTCGTGCGCTCGGAGTTCACCTCCGAACCGGCGGAGGTGCGCTGCCCGCTGTGTCAGGCCGCCGTCGTGACCGGCAGCGGCCGGAGCCCGGCCGGCTGAGTCCCCTCACCTGGACACCCGAGCGCCCGATCCGGCATCATTGGCACTCGTCAGTTGCGAGTGCCAGCCAGGAGGATCGACAGTGCCGACCTACCAGTACGCGTGCACGGCGTGCGGTGAGCAGCTCGAGGCGGTCCAGTCCTTCAGCGACCCGTCCCTCACCGAGTGCCCGGCCTGCGGGGGTCAGCTCCGCAAGGTCTTCTCCGCGGTCGGCGTCGTCTTCAAGGGCTCGGGCTTCTACAAGACCGACAGCCGGTCGAGCGGCACGGCCGGTGACACGGCCAAGAAGGCCGACAGCGCGCCCGCGGCCAAGACCGAGTCGACCAGCAGCAGCACGAGCACGAGCAGCACGAGCACCCCCGCCGCCTGAGGCTGTGGACGGCGCCGTGCCGTCCACCCGCGCTGCCTCTAGGTTGCGCTGATGACGACCCCCACGATCGGTGTGATCGGCGGCTCGGGGCTCTACGCCTTCCTCGACGACGCCCACGAGGTCCCCGTGCAGACCCCGTACGGCGACCCCTCCGACCCGCTCGTGGTCGGGGAGATCGCCGGCCGGGCGGTGGCGTTCGTCCCCCGGCACGGCGCCGACCACCGGTTCCCCCCGCACCGCATCCCCTACCGCGCCAACCTGTGGGCGCTGCGGTCCCTGGGCGTCCGTCAGGTCCTCGCGCCGTGCGCAGTCGGCGGCCTGCGCCCCGAGCTCGGCCCCGGGGCACTGGTCGTGCCCGACCAGCTCGTCGACCGCACCAGCGGCAGGGCGCAGACGTTCCACGAGACCGGCGCGGTGCACGTCTCCTTCGCCGACCCCTACTGCCCGGCCGGCCGCACGACGGTTCTCGCGGCGGCGCGGCGCGACGGCTGGCCGGTCACCGACGGCGGCACGATGGTCGTCGTCGAGGGGCCGCGCTTCTCGACCCGCGCGGAGTCGCGCTGGTACTCCCAGCAGGGCTGGTCGGTCATCAACATGACCGGGCACCCCGAGGCCGTCCTGGCCCGCGAGCTGGCGCTCTGCTACACCGCGGTCGCGCTCGTGACCGACCTCGACGCGGGGGTCGAGGGCGGTGCGGCCGTCACCCAGGAGGAGGTCTTCCGGGTGTTCGGCGACAACACCGCACGGCTGCGCGGGCTGCTCCACGACGTGGTCGCCGACCTTCCCACCGAGCGGACCTGCCCCTGCCCCGCGGCGCTGGACGGGATCGACCACGACCTGGTCCTGCCATGAGCAGTGACGTGCGGGCGACGCTGCGGGACCTGGCACGGGCCGTCCGCCGGCACCGGGCGCTGCTCGCCGGTGGCCTGACAGCGGCCGCGGTCGCCGCGGCGCTGCCCACCCTCGCGCCGACGCCGGCGCCGACGGTCGAGGTGGTGGCGGCGGCTCACGACCTGAGCCCGGGCGCTCCTCTCACCCGCACCGACG
>JBAVRG010000264.1:0-21432 GCA_049694795.1 Mycobacteriales bacterium | reverse complement strand
GAGGCCGCGCTGCAGGACCTGGACCTGCTGCGTCGCGGCTCGCAGGTCCCCGTGGTGGTAGCCCTCCGCGAGCGCGCGTCCCTGGACCGGCTCCTCGAGGCGGGGGCCGACGACTGCGTCGCGACCGGGGTGACGCGCGCCGAGCTGGCGGCGCGGGTGCGGGCCGTGCTGCGCCGCCGCTCTCGACCGACGTCCGAGGTGCTGCGCGCCGGGCCGTTCGTGATGGACCTCGCGCGGCGCGTCTTCCTGCGCGGTGACGCACCGGTGCACCTGCCTCCGAAGGAGTTCGGCCTGCTCGAGCTCCTCCTGCGTCGCGGGGGCCGCGTGGTGAGCCGCGAGGAGGCCCTGGAGCTGGTGTGGGGCCACGGTCGCAGCGGCGACCCGACGACCGTGGACGTGCACGTGAAGCGGCTGCGGGCCAAGCTCGAGGACGACCCGGCGCACCCGACCCGGCTGCTCACCGTGCGCGGCCTGGGCTACCGCCTCGACGCGTAGCTAGCGGACCAGGTCGAGGAACTCCGTGCGGGTGCGGGCGTCGTCGCGCAGGCCGCCGCGCAGCGCCGACGTGACGGTCCTGGTCCCCGGAGCACGGACGCCGCGCAGGCGCATGCACATGTGCTCGGCCTCGAGCACCACGCCCACGCCGCGCGGTGCGAGCTGGTCCTCGAGCCAGGTGGCGATCTGCTGCGTCATGCGCTCCTGCACCTGCAGCGCCCGGCTGAAGTGCTCGACGACCCGGGCCAGCTTCGACAGCCCCAGGATGCGGTCCTTCGGCAGGTAGGCGACGTGCGCGTGCCCCACGAACGGCAGCAGGTGGTGCTCGCACAGGCTGTGGAACGGGATGTCCTTGACGACGACCAGCTCGTCGTAGCCCTCGTCGTTGGGGAACGTGGTCGCGTTCACCTCGTACGGCGTCAGCAGCTCCTGGAAGGCATGGGCCACGCGCCGCGGCGTCCGACGCAGGTGCTCGCTGTCGGGGTCCTCCCCGAGGGCCACGAGCAGGTCGTGGACAGCGCGCGCTGCCGCCTCGGTGTCGACCTCGCCCACGCGTGCCCTCCAGCGCTCCCCGGGCTGCGGACGCTAGCAGCCGGTTACCGTTGGCCCGTGCCCGATCCCCTCGCCACCTGGTGGCGCCAGCGCTCCACCTGGCCCGTGCTCCCGGTGGCCGACCTGGTGGCGCGCAAGGGGGATCGGCGCGTCTCCGTCGTCGTACCGGCCCTGAACGAGGCGGCGACCGTCGCGGGCGTCGTCTCGCCGCTGGTGCAGGACCTGCAGCCGGCGGGCCTGGTCGACGAGGTGCTCGTCGTCGACGGAGGATCCACCGACGGTACGGCGGACCTGGCCGCTGCTGCCGGGGCGCGGGTGCTCGCACTGCCCGCCAGCGCCGCCGGTCACCACCTGCGCGGCAAGGGCGGCGCGCTGTGGTGGGCCCAGCAGCAGGCCCTCGGGGACCTGCTGGTCTTCCTGGACGCCGACGTGCTGCCGTCGCGGTCGGAGACGGCCGTACGGCTGCTCACCCCGCTGCTCGTGGAGCCCGAGGTGCAGTTCGTGAAGGCCGCCTTCGACCGTCCGCTGACGGTCGACGGGGTGCTGCACCGGGGCAGCGGCGGCCGGGTCACCGAGATGCTGGCCCGGCCCCTGCTCAACGCGTGGTGGCCCCCGCTGGCGGGCTTCGTCCAGCCCCTTGCCGGCGAGCTCGCCGCGACCCGCGAGCTGCTCTTCCGGCTGCCGTTCGCGACCGGGTACGCGCTCGAGATCGCCATGCTGGTCGACGTGCTCGCGCTCGTGGGCTTGGACGCGATGGCGCAGGCCGACATCGGCGAGCGCCACCACCGGCACCAGAGCGATGCCGCGCTGGGGCGGATGTCGGCGGAGGTCCTCGCCGCCGCGCTCGACCGTCGACCCCCCTCCTCGCACGGTGACCGGCTGGTGCAGTTCACCCGGTCGGAGAGCGGCTTCGAGCCGCACCTGTCCCGGGTGGAGGTCGCGTCCCTGCCGCCCGTGGTCTCGCTCGCGCAGGAGCGGGCGTCCTGACGTGCTGGTCTTCCGTGGCAAGTCCCTGCCGGGCACGTCGCTGGTCATGGCGATCGTCAACCGCACGCCCGACTCCTTCTACGACAAGGGTGCGACCTACGCGCTCGGGGCCGCGCTGGACCGCGTCGACCAGGTCGTGGACGAGGGCGCGCACATCGTCGACATCGGCGGCGTGAAGGCCGCTCCCGGTGAGGAGGTCACCGCCGAGGAGGAGGCCAGGCGGGTCGTGGAGGTCGTGGAGCGGGTGCGCGACCGGCACCCGTCGCTGGTCATCAGCGTCGACACCTACCGGGCCTCGGTCGCGGACCTCGTGCTGAAGGCGGGTGCCGACATCGTGAACGACGCCTGGGAGGCGCCGGAGCCGGAGACCTTCGAGGTCGCCGCGCGGCACGGCGCCGGCATCGTCTGCACCCATGCCGGCCACCTCCCCCCGCGCACCCGACCGCACCGGATCGTCTACCCGGACGTCGTGGCGGACGTGGTGACGACCCTGACCAGGCTGGCGACGACGGCGGTGGCCGCCGGGGTGCCCCGCGAGTCGGTGCTCATCGACCCTGGCCACGACTTCGGCAAGAACACCCGCCACTCGCTGCAGCTGACGGCGCGCACCAGTGACCTGGTGGGCACCGGCTGGCCGGTGCTCATGGCGCTGTCGCGCAAGGACTTCGTCGGTGAGGTGCTGGACCTGCCGCCGGACGAGCGGCTCGAGGGGACGCTCGCCGCGACGGCTGTCTGCGCGTTCCAGGGGGCCCGGGTGTTCCGGGCGCACGACGTCCCCGCGACGCTGCGCGTGCTGCGTACGGTCGATGCGATCCGCGGGATCGTGCCGCCGGTCGTCAACGTCCGGGGCCTGGCCTGATGCTGCGCACCATCGCGTTCGTGCCCTCGGCGCCGCTGCTGCTGCCGTCGCTCGGAGGCGGCCCGGCCGAGCTGCGACAGGCCGTGGACGTGGCGGTCGGCGAGCTCACCGGACGGGTGGTCGCCGTCGGGGAGGCCCCGGTCACCGGGCTGCTGAGCGGTGTCGTCGACGCCACCGGCTTCGGGGTGGCCGGTGAGCCCTCCCCGAACGCGCTGCCCCTCGCGCTCGCGGTCGGGGCCTCGCTGGCCGGCCGGGCCGCGCTCTTCGGGATCGGACCGGGGGTGGACCCGGTGGCGGTCGGAGCGGGGCTGGTTGCCGACTCCTTGCTCGTCGTCGGTGACGGCACCGCCAAGCGCACCGAGAAGGCACCTGGCCACCTCGACCCGCGGGCGGAGCCGTTCGACCGGGACGTCGAGGAGGCGCTGGCCGCGGGGGATCCCCGGAGGCTGCTGGCGCTCGACCCGGGGCTCGCCGCGGACCTCTGGGTGGGGGGTCTGCGCGCATGGCAGGTGGCAGCCGGGGCTGCCGGGGCCGGCGAGTGGGAGGGGCGTGTGCACTACGCCGCCGCGCCCTACGGGGTCGGCTACGTCGTGGGGGTGTGGCAGAGAGTGTGAGCTCTGCCCCGCAGGTCCGTGCCTCGCATGCCGAGCAGTCCATGCGTCGGCTCGGGTGCGGGCCGGGTGGGCAGAGGGGCGGACGCAAGGGGGTCGTGGGCGGCGGAGCGAGGCGTCAGGCGAGGATGTCCGGTATGACGCAGACCACACCCCGTACCGGGCCGCTCGCCGGTACCACCGTCGTCGAGCTCGCGGGCCTCGGGCCGGGGCCGTTCGCCGCCATGCTGCTCGCCGACCTCGGCGCCGACGTCGTACGCGTCGACCGCACCGTGCCGGCCGGGCTGCAGCTCGGGAACGGCGCACGCAAGGACGTCGTCAACCGCGGCAAGCGCTCGATCGCGGTCGACCTGAAGAACCCGCGGGGGCGGGAGGTCGTCCTCGACCTGGTCGGCGGCGCGGACGCGCTCATCGAGGGCTTCCGTCCAGGCGTGGCCGAGCGGCTCGGTCTCGGTCCGGAAGACTGCTGGGCCCGCAACCCGCGGCTCGTCTACGGCCGGATGACCGGCTGGGGCCAGGAGGGTCCGCTCGCGTCGGTGGCAGGACACGACATCGACTACATCGCGCTGACCGGAGCGCTGTGGGCGCTCGGCCGGGAGGACGAGGCGCCCGCACCGCCGCTCAACATGCTCGGCGACTACGCCGGTGGGTCGATGTTCCTGGTCATGGGCGTTCTCGCCGGGATGCTCGAGGCCCAGCGCAGCGGACAGGGGCAGGTCGTGGACGCGGCGATGGTCGACGGCACCTCGGTGCTCACCACGATGTTCACCGCGATGGCAGGGATGGGGGCCTGGGACCTCAGCCGGCGGGCCGCGAACCCGCTCGACTCGGCCGCGCCCTGGTACGACGTCTACGAGTGCGCGGACGGCAAGTGGATCGCCGTGGGTGCGATCGAGGCGCAGTTCTACGCCGAGCTGGTGCGGGTCTCGGGCTTCCGCGAGGGCCAGGACGACAGCCGCTTCCGGCAGGGGCCGCCGAGCGAGTGGGCCGCGGAGAAGAAGGAGTGGGCCGCGCACTGGCGCACCCGCACCCGCGACGAGTGGGCGGCGCTGCTCGGCGGCACCGACGCGTGCGTGCAGCCGGTCCTCGACTGGAGCGAGCGCGAGCGGCACCCGCACCTGGCGACGCGCGGCACCTACGTCGAGCTCGACGGGGTGGTGCAGGCCGCACCCGCGCCGCGGCTGAGCCGCACCCCGCTCAGCGTGCAGGGCCTGCCGCCGCTCCCGGGGGAGCACACCCGGGAGGTCCTCGCCGGGCTCGGGCTCGCCGACGACGCCGTGGCCGACCTGCTCGCCTCGGGTGCCGTGGGGCACGCGGCCACCTGAGGCCGGTCCGCAGCCCGGACCTACGATCTGCGACGTTTCCTCAGCGACGGGAGTGAGTTGTGAGCAGCAGCGACGGGCGCGTCGTCGTCATCACCGGAGCCGGTGGTGGCATCGGCCGGGCAGAGGCGCTGCTGTTCGCCAGCGAGGGCGCCCGCGTGGTCGTCAACGACGTCAGCGCGGACGGCGCCCAGGCGGTCGTCGAGGAGATCCGGTCCGCCGGCGGCGAGGCCGTGGCGCACACCGACGACATCAGCGAGTGGGACGGCGCGGGCAGCCTGATCCAGACCGCCCTCGACTCCTTCGGCGCGCTGGACACGCTCGTCAACAACGCCGGCATCCTGCGCGACCGGATGTTCGTCAACATGACGATCGACGACTGGGACGCGGTCATGAAGGTGCACCTGCGCGGCACCTTCGCGCCGACCAAGCACGCCGTGACCTACTGGCGGGAGCAGTCCAAGGCCGGCCAGCAGCGCGTCGCGCGGATCGTCAACACCTCCAGCCCCTCAGGCATCTACGGGAACGTCGGTCAGGCCAACTACGGCGCGGCGAAGGCCGGCATCGCGGCCTTCACGCAGATCCTGGGCGAGGAGCTCTGGCGGTACGGCGTGCTGGCCAACGCCATCGCTCCCAGTGCCCTCACCCAGATGACCCAGGGCCTGACGGGCTACAAGGAGCGGCTGGACGAGCTCGAGGCCCGCACCGGCTGGAAGAACCCTGGCGGCCCGGAGCACATCGTGGCCCTCGTGGTCTGGCTCGGCTCGCCGCTGGCGACCGTCAACGGCCGGGTCTTCGACGTCCGCGCCGGGCACGTCGACGTCGCCGAGGGCTGGCGTCCCGGGCCGGGGTACGAGAAGGAGGGCGGCTTCGACGTGGCCGAGCTCGACCAGGTCCTGCCCGACCTCGTCGCCAAGGCCGCCCCGCAGGTCGACGCCTACTCCCAGCCGAAGGCGTACGGCGCATGAGGGTCGTGATCGTCGGTGCCGGCCTCGCGGGGCTGCGCACCGCAGAAGCCCTGCGGGACAAGGGGTTCGAGGGCGAGATCGTGCTCGTCGGCGAGGAGCCGCACCCGCCCTACGACCGGCCGCCGCTGTCCAAGCACGTGCTCCGGGGCGAGCGCGAGCCGATGTACCTGCGCTCCGAGGACGACTACCCCGAGCTGCGGCTCGACCTTCGCCTCGGTACGGCTGTGACCGGCCTCGACCTCGCGGCGCGCGAGGTCGTCACCGACCACGGGCGGATCGGCTTCGACCAGGTGGTCGTGGCCACCGGTGCTGTCCCGCGCCGGCTGCCGGGCGCGCCGGGCCACGTGCTGCGCAGCCTCGACGACACGCGACGGCTGGCCCCGCTGCTGCAGCCCGGCACGCGGATCGGCATCGTCGGGGCCGGGCTGATCGGCTGCGAGGTGGCCGCCAGCGCCCGTTCCAAGGACGTCGAGGTGCACCTGGTCGACGTGCTGCCGAAGCCGCTCGTGCGGGTGCTCGGAGACCAGGTCTCCCAGCGCCTCGTCGAGCTGCACGAGAGCCACGGCGTGCACTTCCACCTCGGCACCGGGGTGGCGGCCGCGACGGCGACCAGCCTCACCCTCACCGACGGCACCCACCTCGAGGTCGACGCGGTGCTCGAGGCGATGGGGGTGCGGCCTGCCACCGACTGGCTGGAGGGCAGCGGCCTCGCCCTCGACGACGGCGTGGTCTGCGACGAGGTCGGGCAGGCCGCCGAGGGCGTCTGGGCGGTCGGCGACGTGGCGCGGTGGGCGGACGTGCTGGGCGGCTCCCGCCGTACCGAGCACTGGACCAGCGCCGTCGAGCAGGCCGCAGTCGTCGCGGCCGCGATCCTGGGCGACCGCACCCCCAACGACGCGCCGTCGTACTGGTGGAGCGACCAGTACGACGTGAAGCTGCAGGGCATCGGGCACCCGGCACCCGACGACGAGGTGCAGGTCGTCCAGGTGGGGCCGAAGCAGCGCCCGTTGGCGCTCTACTCCCGGGCCGGCCGGCTGACCGGTGCGGTCGGGTTCTCCGCCGGCGCGTTCGTGATGCGGCTGCGGCCGCAGGTCCTCGCGGGCGCTCCGCTCGACGAGGTCCTGGCGGCGCTGGGCTAGCTGCGCCCGATCTTGTCGGACCGGTCGAGGTTCGCCAGGCGCAGCTGGCCCTTCGCGACCAGCCGGCCCTGCTCGTCGGTGATGTCGATGTCCCACAGCTGCTGGGTCTTGCCGCGGTGGATCGGCGTGGACCGGGCCGTGAGGCGGCCCTCGCGGGTGGCGCGGATGAAGTTGGTGTGGTTGGACGTGCCGACCACGGGGCCGTCGTACCAGAAGGCCCCCGAGACGCTGCCGACCGTCTCCACGACCGAGCACAGCACGCCGCCGTGCAGGATCCCGTAGGGCTGCTGCAGCTGCGGGCGCACCTCGAAGCTGGCCGTCACGCCGTCCTTGGTGATCTCGTCCAGGCGCAGCCCGATGAGGTCGTCGAAGGTGCTGACGGGCACGTTCTCCTGGGTCTCAGTCACCCTCGGACCGTACGACGTCCCACCGGACCAGGAGGACGCCGGGGTCGTCGTGCACGAGCGAGCGCAGCCGCAGGTCGCGCGGTTGCCCCAGGTCGCCGAGCAGGGTGGGTGCGCTGCCCACGAGGGTCGGGGAGGTCGTGAGGCAGAGCTCGTCGAGCACCCCGGCGCGGAGCAGGGCGGTGAGCAGCGCCGGACCGCCTTCGCAGAGCAGCCGGCTCAGGCCGCGGTCGTGCAGCGCGGTGACCAGGGCCCGCGGCTCGACGGTCCGGATCACGTCGACGCCGGCGGGCGCCGGCACGCCCTCGGGGGCCGCGAGCAGCACCGGGCCCTCCAGCGCGCGGGGCGGGATCCGGCCGGTGCGGCTCACGACCACCAGCGGGGTGCGGGGGTCGCGGTCGTGCGCGGCCCGCCAGTCCTTGGCGCCCTCGCGGTGCACCACCGGCCCGTAGTTCTCGGTGCGGGCCGTGCCCGCCCCGACGACGACGGCGTCCGCGACCGTACGCAGTGCCCGGAACACCGCCTTGTCCGCCGGGCTGGACAGCGCCCCGGACCTGCCGTCCACCGAGATGGCGCCGTCGACGGAGGCGACGAACCCGGCCCTGACGTGCGGGCCGGGGACGTCGTACAGGTCGAAGAGGTCGTCGGCGGTGAGGTCGCGGACCTCCGGGAGCATCTGGCGCACCCGCAGAGTGTGGTGCAGGGACGGCTCTGACGGCAGGTAAGGCTTCTCTCGCGGTGTCAGATGCCTGAACCTGGGCATTTCGGACGACCCGTTGGGTAGCGGCACGAGTACTGGTGGTTCGCGCACCGTGTCCTGACCCTCCCCGACATCTCGAGGTTGTTCTCCCATGCCCCGCACCTGCCCTCCGGGCTCCCGGCTGCCCGCGCTCACGGTGACTGCCGTCACCGCCGTCATCGCGCTGTCGTCGGCCTGCCCGGCCCATGCCGACGACGCCGACGGCGGCCGGGACAGGAACCCCGACCGGCACGCGCCGTCCAGGTCGCGTGATCAGCAGCCGAGCCCGTCCCCGTCCCCGACGTCGAGCCCGTCCGCGACGCCAGCGCCCACCACGACCAGCACCGCGCGGTCCGGTACGTCGTCCCGCACGTCGTCCCCCGCCCATGCCGCCGAGCCGCGCAGCGAGCAGCGCACGTGGACCCGGCCGGCCGGGTCCACGTGGACACCTCGCCGGGCCGTCGCGACCGGGCACGGATCCCCGGACGTGCAGCCCACGAGCGACGGCACGAGCGACGGCGTGGCCGCCCAGTCCCTCGTCGTCCAGCAGCTCACGGGCGCGCCGGCCACCCGTCGTCGTACCGTGCCGCATCACCGTGCGTCGTCGTCCGTCCCCGCCGTGCAGTCCCTCGGACGTCCGGTCGGCGGGAGCGCATCCCTCGGACCCTGGCTGGCCGCGTCGGCGGCGCTCGGCACCGGCGCCGCAGCCGTCGCCCTTGCCCGGGGCGGGGTCTCGCTGCGCAAGGGGCCCGCTCCGCAGCCGCCGCGCCCGAGCTCCCTCGGCCCGGCGTGAGCGCCGCTCTCGGAGGTGCCTTCGAAGGAGGCGCTGTCGCGGCGCTGTCGCTGGCCCTGACCGGGCTCGCGCTGGTCACGCTGTGGTGGCAGCTGCACGCGTGGCGGACGCCTGACGTCCTGCAGTCCACCGGCTTCCACGGGCCGCCGCCCGGGCCGTCGCTGTCGTTCAGCCTGCTGGTTCCTGCGCGGCACGAGGAGGCCGTGCTGGCGCAGACCCTGCAGCAGCTCGCCGCCGTGGACCACCCCTACGTCGAGGTGGTCGCGATCACCGGACACGACGACCCCGGCACGACGGAGGTCGCGGCCCAGGTCGCGGCGCAGCACCCCGGCCGGGTCCGGGTCGTGATCGACTCGAGCTGGCCCAAGAACAAGCCGAAGGCGATGAACAGCGCCCTGCCGACCTGCTCGGGTGACGTCGTCGGCGTGTTCGACGCTGAGGACGAGGTCGACCCCCGCCTGCTGCGCCGGGTCGACGCGGCCTTCGCCGCCACCGGCGCGGACGTCGTGCAGGGCGGGGTCCAGCTGATGAACTTCGCGTCCAGCTGGTTCAGCGTCCGCAACTGCCTGGAGTACTTCTACTGGTTCCGGTCGCGGCTGCACCTGCACGCGCATCATCGCTTCATCCCCCTGGGTGGTAACACGGTCTTCGTCAAGACCGACGTGCTCCGGGCAGCGGGCGGTTGGGACCCCGAGTGCCTCGCGGAGGACTGCGACCTGGGGGTGCGGCTGTCGTCGATGGGCAAGCGCGTCGAGGTCTGCTACGACCCGCACCTGGTCACGCGCGAGGAGACCCCGGACACCGTCGGTTCGCTGCTCAAGCAGCGGACCCGCTGGAACCAGGGCTTCCTGCAGGTGCTGCGCAAGGGTGAGTGGCGGCGGCTGCCGCGCGGCCAGCGGTGGCTCGCCCGCTACACGCTGTCCTCGCCGTTCCTCCAGGCGTTCACCGGGGTTGCCGTCCCGGTCTCGATCGCCTGCGCACTGTGGCTGCAGGTGCCCGTCGGGGTCGCGCTGCTGAGCTTCCTGCCCGCGCTGCCGACTCTCGCCAGCGTGGCCTTCGACGTCGTCGCGCTGCGGGAGTTCTGCCGCGTCTACTACGTGCGGCCGCGCCCGCGGCACTACCTGCTGCTCGTCCTCGGCACCCTGCCCTACAGCGTCGTGCTGGCCACCGCTGCGCTGCGCGCCGTCCTGCGCGAGGCGCGTGGCGAGCGGGGCTGGGAGAAGACTGCGCACGTCGGGGCGCACCGCGCCGCACCGGGGGTCCCCGTCCAAGGGCTGGAGCACGTCGCATGACCGCCGTCCTCGACGCGCCCGAGCAGGGGTCCGCCGCGGCGGCCGTCCCCGGACGCCCGGCACGTTCGCCGTGGTGGTTCGTCGTCCTCGTCGTCACCGCGGTGGCGGTGGCGGCCCGGGTGATCGGCCTCGCCCAGGGACCGCAGTACAGCGACGACGAGGGCACCTACGTCGCGCAGGCCTGGGCCGTCGTCCACAACGGCACGCTCGCCCACTACACCTACTGGTACGACCACCCGCCGCTCGGCTGGCTGGTCATCGCTGCGTGGCAAGCCCTCACCGCCCCGTTCCTGCATCCCGCCACGGCAGTGCTGGGTGGCCGCCAGCTGATGGTCGTGCTCTCGGCCGTCGACGCCGCACTGCTGGTCGTCGTCGCGCGCCGCCTCGGGCTGCGCTGCTGGGCGGCAGCGACCGCCGGCCTGCTGTGGGCGCTCAGCCCCCTTGCGGTGTCCTACAGCCGCTCGGTGTGGCTCGACGACGTCGCCCTCGCGTTCGCCCTCGGCGCCGTGGCCTGCGCGCTGTCACCGCGGCGGCACCTGTGGGCCTTCGCAGGTGCCGGCGTGCTCCTCGGCTGCGCGATCCTGTCGAAGGAGACCGCGCTGCTGCTCGCCCCCGCGGTCGTGGTCGCGGTGCTGCGCACCAGCAAGGGCCGCACGCAGTCCTTCTGCCTGGCCGCCTTCTCGGTGAGCGCACTGCTCGTCGTGCTCGCCTACCCCCTGCTCGCCGTCCTGAAGGGCGAGCTGCTTCCCGGTCCGGGGCACGTCAGCCTGCTCGAGGCCGTCGGGTTCCAGCTGTACGGGCGGCAGAGCACCGGCTCGCCCCTCGACCCCAGCTCCGCCTCCGCAGCCCTCGTGACGCGTTGGCTGCAGATGGACCCGTGGCTGCTGGGCGCGGGTGCACTGCTCGCGCCGATCGCCTTCGCCGTACGGCGTCTGCGGGTGCCGGCGCTCGCGGTCCTGGCTCCGGTGGTGATGGCCCTGCGGCCTGGTTACCTGCCCGAGCCGTACGTCGTGGCCCTGCTGCCCTTCTGCGCGCTGGTCGTCGCGGGGCTGCTCGACGTCGCACTGCCGCGCCGCCTGACCGCCACCGGACCCGTTCTCGTCGCCGGGCTGGTCGCGACCCTGCTCGGCGCCCTCTGGATGCCGGGACTGGCCCGGCTGCGGGACGAGGACGCGACAGGACGGACCCTGGCTGCCGAGGAGTGGGTGGCGGCACACGTGCCGCACCAGGACCGGTTGCTGGTCGACGACAGCGTGTGGCTCGACCTGGTCCATCGCGGCTTCAACCCGCACCTGGGCGTCGTCTGGTTCTACAAGACCGACTTCGTCGGCGGCCTCGACCCGTCGGTCCGCAGGGCGCTCCCTGGCGGGTACCGCGACGTCCAGTGGGTCGTGGTCTCGCCGATCATGCGGTCCGCTCTGGCGCAGAACCCCAGCGGGCTGTCGGAGCTGCGCAAGGCCATCAACCACAGCACGGTGGTGCACACGACCGGGAGCGGCGTCGACCGCTTCGAGATCCGCCGGGTGCGCCCGTGACCGCCACCGATCCCACCAGGAGGAGCACATGCCCGACCTGCCCGCCTTCGCGCCCGCCCTGCGCGGCTACGACCGCCAGCAGGTGGACGACTACGTGAGCACGATGCTGTCCTACCTCGACGAGGCGGCGTCCCGCCTCGACGAGGTGCAGGCCGCCCCGATCTCCCCTGCCGCTCCGGCGGCCACGACCGCCGCGGAGCTCGGCGCCCTGACCGACCGGCTCACCGTTGTGCTCGCCGAGGCGGAGCAGGCTGCCGGTACGCGGCTGGCTGCTGCCGAGCGTGCCCTCGCGGCTGCCCGGGAGGAGCTGCGCGGGCTGGCCGCGGAGCGCATCCGGCTGCGCGGTGACCTGGCCGCGCTGCACCGACAGGGGGATGCCCCGGCGAACGTCGGGTGGCCGTGAGGGCCCTGCTGACGCTGCTTCTGGTCGTCGTCGCGACGACCTCCTGCGCTGTCCCGGGTGCGAGCCCTGACGACCGGGCAGCCGTCGCCGCGGGGCGGCACTTCTTGGCCGTCTACGAGGACGGCGACGGCAGGGTGGTGCGCCGCGACCAGGGCGGCGACACGGTCAGCGAGGGCCAGGGCTACGCGATGCTCGTCGCGCTCGCCCTCGGCGACCGTGGCCGGTTCGACCGTGCCTGGTCGTGGACCTGGAGGCACCTGCGACGACCTGACGGCTTGCTGTCCTTCCTGTGGCGTGACGGCGCGGTGGTGGACGCCACGCCCGCGGCCGACGCAGACCTCCAGGTGGCGTGGGCCCTCGCGCTCGCGGCGCGCCGATGGCACGTCGTCGGCTACCGGACCGCGGCGCGCACGCTCGCCGTTGCGATCGCAGACCACGAGATCGGCTACGACGACCAGGGCAGGCCGCTGCTGGCCGCCGGCCCGTGGGGGCGCGCCGGCCCCGGCAAGGCCGTCACCGTCGAGCCGGGCTACTGGACGCTCGCTGCGATGCCGGTGCTCGCCGGGGTCACCGCCGACAACCGGTGGCGGGGGCTCGAGGCCGCGACGCGCGCGACGCTGCTGGGCCTGGCCGGCCGGTCCGGGTTGCTCCCGCCCGACTGGGCCCGCGTCGGAGGGGGCAGCCGTGCGGAGCCGGTCCGCAGTCCGTCGGGCGCCGCCGTCGCGTGCGGCCTGGACGGACAGCGCGCACTGGTCTGGGCTGCGACCTCACGCTCGGGCCGCTCGCTCGCTGCTGCCTGGTGGCGCCGCGTCCGGGACGGGAGTGCGACGCTTTCGCGGGGGCTCGACGGCACACCGCGCGACGTCGCGGTCGCACCGCTGGGTGCCGTCGCTGCGGCCGCCGCCTCCGGAGCGGCGGGCGACCTCGCGGCCCGGGACCGCTTGCTCGCGCTCGCCACCCGGGTGGCCCAGCGCTACCCCACCTACTACGGCAGCGCGTGGCTGGCCCTGGGCCGGCTGCTGCTCACGACCTCCCGGCTCAGCTGACCCGGCGGCCCACCAGGCCCACCGCGTACCTGCTCCAGAACGTCCCTGCTGCAGGCTCGCGCCGGCCACAGGTGCCGTCGGACTCACCAGGCGCCTTGACCCACAGCAGCGCATCCACCACGGGGTCGACGACAGCGCGGGGAGTGGAGCCGAGCCCCCGGCCCGGCGGGTTGCACCAGGCCGCGTCCGGTGCCGGGCCGCGACCGTTGCGGCTCGTGTCCACCACGGCGTGCAGGCCGGGGAGGGAGCGCGCGAGCGCCTTCGCGTAGGCGATCTCGTCAGTGGTGCGGTCGAACGCCGACACGTTCAGCGAGACCCCTCGCGCGCCGCCGATCCCCGCAGCACGCAGCCGCGCCGCCATGGTCGGGACCGGCTGCCAGCCTGAGTGGCCCGCGTCGAGGTAGACCACCGCGCCGCGCCGGCTCAGCACCGTCACGGCGTCGCGCAGCAGGAACAAGCGCGCACCACGCGCGGCAGGCGACAGGCAGTCGAGCCCGGCGAGCGCGTCGGGTTCCAGAACGACGACCGGCCTTCCCGTGACGCCCGCAGCGAAGGCGCGCACCCACTGCCGGTAGGCCGCCGCCGCGAGGCCACCAGCGGAGTCCCCGCCGCAGTCGCGCTGCGGGATGGCGTACGCCACGAAGACCGCGGTGCGCCGTTGCCGGGCCGCGCTCGTGGCGCGGGCCCTGACGTCGGCGGTCAGCCGGGTGCCGGTCAGCCAGGGGCCGTACCACCGGGCCTGGGCCCGCTGCGCGATGACAGCGAGGGCGGCGCGGGTGCCTCCGCTGCTCCCGGCCAGTGCGCGGTCCACGGCTCTGTCGTGCTCCACCACGGGCGGCCGGCCGACGAACGGGTTCGCCGACGCCGCCTCGACCGGTCCGGGGAGGACCGCCAGCAGCAGGGGGAGCACGAGCAGGGCGAAGGACAACCGGCGCATGCCGGAGCATCGACGCCGGCCGAGCGAGCCGAGAGTGTCCCTCCGGTCAGAGCTCGCTGTCGCAGCTCAGCGGACGACGTGCGGCATCAGCGCGTTCGCCGGGACCTGGCCGAAGCGGCCGGACTGGAAGTCCTCGACCGCCTTGATGAGCTCCTCGCGGGTGTTCATGACGAACGGGCCGTACTGCGCCACCGGCTCGCGGATCGGCTCGCCGCCCAGGACGAGCACCTCCAGGGCGCCGTACCGCGTCTCCTGCTTGTCGTCGGCCGTGATCGTGAGGTGGTCGCCCTTGCCGAAGACCACCATCTGCCCGGTGCGCACGGGACGGCCCTCGGTGCCGGCCCGACCGCTGCCGGCGAGGACGTAGACCAGCGCGTTGTACGAGGGGTTCCAGGGCAGGTTCAGCTGCGCGCCCGGCACCACGGTGGCGTGCACGAACGAGATCGGCGTGCGGGTCGAGCCCGGTCCCTTGTGCCCCGCCAGGTCACCGGCGATGACGCGCACCAGCGCGCCGCCGTCGTCGGAGGCGAGCAGCGTGACGTCGCCCCCCTCGAGGTTCTGGTAGGCCGGGTCGACCATCTTGTCCTTGGCCGGCAGGTTGACCCACAGCTGCACGCCGTGGAACGTGCCGCCGCTCTCGACCAGCTCGGCGGGCGGGGTCTCGATGTGCAGGATCCCGCCGCCTGCGGTCATCCACTGCGTCGCGCCGTCGGTGATGAAGCCGCCGCCGCCGTGGCTGTCCTGGTGCTGGAAGGCGCCGTCGATGATGTAGGTGACGGTCTCGAAGCCGCGGTGGGGGTGCCAGGAGGTGCCCTTGGGCTCGCCCGGCGCGTAGTCCACCTCGCCCATCTGGTCCATCATGATGAACGGGTCGAGGTCGCGGACGTCGATGCCCGCCATGGTGCGGCGCACCGGGAAGCCCTCGCCCTCGTAGCCGCTCGGAGCGGTCGAGACCAGCTTCACCGGCCGCTCGGTGTCGCCCAGCCCGGCACGCGGGATGCGGGGCAGGCTGATCGTGTCGGCGCTGACGGCAGGCATGAGGTTCCTCTCGCGGTAGTTGCGCTTGCAATCATCGTCAACGTCGGGCGTCGGCGCAACCTTCCCTGAGAGTGCGCTGACCGCTGATCGTGTCCGGCAGGAGAAGGTCGGCACGCTCGCCTCCCCGGTACGGCGTCCCCGCCAGCGTGGAGGACCTCAGGCGGTCAGCGCGGCCAGGGCCATCGCGCGCAGCATGGGTGCGCGGCTCTGCGGGTCGTCGATGTGCGGGGTGGAGTTGAGCAGGCCGAAGACGGCGTGCGCCCGGGCGCGGGCCTCGTCGCGGGCGAGCGGCGGGACGAGCTGGTCGGCCCACAGCTCGACGTACGCGCGCTGCAGGCGCCGCACCTGGTGGGAGTCGGCCGGCGACAGGGAGGCCAGGTCGCGGTCGTGCACGCGGATCAGGTCCGGCTCGGTGAGCGAGAACTCGAGGTGCTTGTCGACGAGGCGCGCGAGCGCGTCGCGGGGACCGCGGGCAGCCGCGACCTCGGCCCGGCCGTTCTCGAGCAGGTCCTCGGAGATGCCCACGAGCAGGTCGGCCAGCAGGGCGTCCTTCGACGCGAAGTGCCGGTAGACGCCGGGCCCGCTGATGCCCACGGCCGCGCCCAGGTCCTCGATCGACACCCCGTGGTAGCCGTACTCCGCGAACATCCGGGCAGCCTCACGGCGCAGCTGCTCCTGGCGTGGAGTGGACACCGGCGCTTGCCCTCCGTGTTAGGGATCGCTAACGTAACCCATGTTAGGGATCGCTAACAAGAGGAGCCCGCAGTGGACGCCCCCGTCCTGCGCACGACCGCGACACCCGGCAGCGAGGCCTTCGCCCGCAACGACGCGCATCACCGCGCGCTCGTCGGTGAGCTGCGCGAGCACCTCGCGTCGGCCGCGCTCGGAGGCCCGGAGGCCGCCCGCGACAAGCACGTCGCCCGGGGCAAGCTGCTCCCGCGCGACCGCGTCGACGCCCTGCTCGACCGCGGCTCGCCCTTCCTGGAGCTCAGCCCGCTCGCCGCCCACGGCATGTACGACGGCGAGGCACCGGGAGCGGGCGTCATCACCGGCATCGGCCGGGTCGCGGGCCGCGAGTGCGTCGTCGTCGCCAACGACGCCACCGTCAAGGGCGGCACCTACTACCCCATGACGGTCAAGAAGCACCTGCGCGCCCAGGAGGTGGCGCTGCACAACAACCTCCCGTGCCTGTACCTCGTGGACTCCGGCGGCGCGTTCCTCCCCAAGCAGGACGAGGTCTTCCCCGACCGCGAGCACTTCGGCCGGATCTTCTTCAACCAGGCGACCATGTCGGCACGCGGGATCCCGCAGGTGGCAGCGGTTCTGGGCTCCTGCACCGCCGGCGGTGCCTACGTCCCCGCGATGTCCGACGAGGCAGTCATCGTCCGCGACCAGGGCACCATCTTCCTCGGCGGCCCCCCGCTCGTGAAGGCTGCGACGGGTGAGGTCGTGAGTGCCGAGGACCTCGGCGGCGGCCTGCTGCACAGCAGGACCAGCGGGGTCACCGACCACCTCGCCGACGACGACGCGCACGCGCTGCGCATCGTCCGCTCGATCGTCGGCACCTTCGGCCCGCGGGCCGAGAAGCCCTGGGAGACAACGACGTCCGAGGAGCCGACCCTCGACCCGCAGGAGCTCTACGGCGTCGTGCCCGCCGACGCCCGCACCCCCTTCGACGTCCGCGAGGTCATCGGCCGGCTCGTCGACGGCAGCCGCTTCCAGGAGTTCAAGAAGGAGTACGGCGCGACGCTGGTCTGCGGCTTCGCGCGGGTGCACGGCCACCCGGTGGGGATCGTCGCGAACAACGGCGTGCTGTTCTCCGAGAGCGCGATGAAGGGTGCTCACTTCATCGAGCTGTGCGACAAGCGGTCGGTGCCGCTGCTGTTCCTGCAGAACATCACCGGGTTCATGGTCGGCCGCGAGTACGAAGCCGGTGGTATCGCCAAGCACGGCGCCAAGATGGTGACCGCGGTCGCCTGCGCACGGGTGCCGAAGCTCACCGTCGTGATCGGCGGGTCGTTCGGTGCCGGCAACTACTCGATGTGCGGGCGGGCCTACAGCCCGCGCTTCCTCTGGATGTGGCCCAACGCCCGCATCTCGGTGATGGGCGGAGAGCAGGCCGCGTCGGTGCTGTCGACGATCCGCCGCGACGGCATCGAGGCGCGGGGCGGTGCCTGGTCGCCCGAGGAGGAGGAGGCCTTCAAGGAGCCGATCCGTCAGCAGTACGAGGACCAGGGCAACCCCTACTACTCCACGGCCCGTCTCTGGGACGACGGCGTCATCGACCCTCTCGACACCCGCACCGTGGTCGGGCTGGCGCTGGGCGCGGCGGCGAACGCCCCGCTCGAGCCGGTCTCCTACGGCGTCTTCCGGATGTAGGCCATGTTCACCACAGTTCTGGTTGCCAACCGCGGCGAGATCGCCGTACGCGTCATCAAGACTCTGAAGCAGATGGGCATCCGCACCGTCGCCGTCCACAGCGACGCCGATGCCGGCGCGCGGCACGTGCGGGAGGCCGACGTCGCGGTGCGCCTCGGCCCGGCGAGCGCCCGCGAGTCCTACCTGTCGATCGAGCGCGTCGTGCAGGCCTGCCTCGAGACCGGGGCGCAGGCGGTGCACCCCGGGTACGGCTTCCTCGCCGAGAACGCCGACTTCGCCAGGGCCCTTGCGGACAACGGGATCGTCTTCATCGGCCCGCCCGTCAGGGCGGTCGAGGTGATGGGCGACAAGATCCGCGCCAAGCAGGCTGTCGCCAAGGCGGGTGTGCCGGTCGTGCCGGGGCGCACCGAGCCCGGCATGACCGACGACGACCTGGTCGCCGCTGCGGACGAGGTCGGCTACCCGGTGCTCGTCAAGCCGAGCGCCGGCGGTGGCGGCAAGGGCATGCGCCTGGTCGAGGTCCCTGCGGACCTGCCTGCCGCGCTGACGAGCGCCCGTCGTGAGGCAGCGAGCTCCTTCGGCGACGACACGCTGTTCCTCGAGCGCTTCGTCACGCGGCCGCGGCACATCGAGGTGCAGGTGCTCGCCGACACCCACGGCACCACGGTGCACCTGGGTGAGCGCGAGTGCTCCCTGCAGCGGCGGCACCAGAAGGTCGTCGAGGAGGCGCCGAGCGCCCTCCTGGACGAGGACACCCGGGCCCGCATCGGTGCCTCCGCCGTCGCGACCGCCGAGGCCGTCGGGTACGTCGGTGCCGGCACCGTGGAGTTCATCGTCAGCGCCGACCGGCCCGACGAGTTCTTCTTCATGGAGATGAACACCCGGCTGCAGGTGGAGCACCCGGTCACCGAGCTCGTCACCGGCATCGACCTGGTCGAGCAGCAGGTCCGCGTGGCCGCCGGCCTCCCGCTGGGGCTGACGCAGGACGACATCCGCCTCGACGGGCACGCCGTCGAGGTGCGCACCTACGCCGAGGACCCGGCCCGCGGGTTCCTGCCCACCGGCGGCACGGTGCTGCGGCTCGACGAGCCGACCGGCGACGACGTACGCGTCGACTCCTCGCTGATGGAGGGCACGGTGGTCGGCTCGACCTACGACCCGATGCTCAACAAGGTCATCGCCTGGGGCCCTGACCGCGCGACGGCACTGGCCAAGCTGGACCGGGCCCTGGCGGACCAGGTGGTCCTGGGAGTCGGCACCAACACGTCCTTCCTGCGCCGGTTGCTGACCCATCCGGAGGTCGTCGCCGGCCGTCTCGACACCGGCTTCATCGAGCGCCACCTGGACGAGCTCACCGGCGACGAGGTGCCGGTCGAGGCGCTTGCCGTCTACGCGCTGCGCGAGCGCCTCACCACGGGCGGCCCGGACCTCTGGGACCGTCCGACCGCCTGGCGTCCGGGCGGGCCGGCGGCGCTGCGCTGGCTGCTCGCACTGCCGGGGGGTCAGGCCGCCTCGGTCGCGTTGCGCGGTGACCAGCTCACGATCGACGACGGGGACGCGATGCAGGCGACCGCCGTCCTCGACGGCGACGACGTCCTGCTCACCACCGGTGGTCGCACCACCCGGTGGGCCACGGCCGTGGACGGGGACCGGGTGTGGGTCGGGCGCGCGGGCGCCGGTTGGGTCCTGCACGAGCAGCCCCGCACCCTGCGCGCCGAGACCGCGCACGCCCACGACGGTGACATCACCAGCCCCATGCCGGGCAGTGTCATCGCGGTGCACGCTGTCCAGGGGGCCGAGGTGAGGAAGGGCGAGCCGCTCGTGGTCGTGGAGGCGATGAAGATGGAGCACACGCTCACCGCTCCGGTGGACGGCACGGTGTCGGAGATCCTCGTGCGGGTGGGCCAGCAGGTCGCGGTCGACGAGCTGCTCGTGCAGGTGACCGCGTGACCGCGCTCGAGGGCCTTCCGGCGCGGGTCACCGTCTACGAGGTGGGTCCGCGAGACGGCCTGCAGAACGAGTCGGGTCTGATCCCTGTCGAGGTGAAGGCGGAGTTCGTCCGGCAGCTGCTCGCAGCAGGGCACAGCGCGGTCGAGACCACCAGCTTCGTCAGCCCCACCTGGGTCCCTCAGCTCGCGGACGCCGCCGACCTGCTGCAGGCCCTCGGCCCGGCGCCCGAGGGCGTGCGGATGCCGGTCCTCGTCCCGAACGAGCGCGGCCTCGACCGCGCGTTGGCCGCAGGGGTCAAGGAGATCGCGGTCTTCGGCAGCGCGACGGAAACCTTCGCGCAGAAGAACCTCAACCGGTCCGTCGCGGAGTCGCTCGAGATGTTCCGGCCGGTCGTGGACCGGGCGCGCACGGAGGGCCTGCAGGTCCGTGGCTACCTGTCGATGTGCTTCGGCGACCCGTGGGAGGGGTCGGTCGACCCGCACGTCGTCGCGGGTCACGCGCGCACGCTGTTCGACATGGGCGTCACCGAGCTCAGCCTCGGCGACACGATCGGCGTCGCCACTCCGGGGCAGGTCGTGGCCCTGCTGACATCCCTTGGTCAGCAGGGGATCTCGGTCGACCAGCTGGCCGTGCACTTCCACGACACCTACGGCCAGGCGCTCGCCAACACCCTCGTCGCGCTGCAGCACGGCATCACTGTCGTCGACGCCAGCGCCGGTGGGCTGGGTGGTTGCCCCTATGCCAGGAGCGCCACCGGCAACCTCGCGACCGAGGACCTGCTCTGGCAGCTGCACGGCCTCGGCATCGAGACCGGCGTCGACCTGCAGGCTCTTGCCCGCACCAGCCTCTGGATGGCCGAGCAGCTCGGCCGCCCCTCACCCAGCCGCGCCGTGCAGGCGCTCAGCAAGGAGATCTCGTGACCCTCGACACCCGCCTCACCGACGAGCAGCTCTCGCTCAAGAAGACCGTCGAGGAGTTCGCCCGCGAGGTCGTCGCGCCCGTCTCCTACCACCACGACAAGACCAAGACCTTCCCGTACGACGTCGTGAAGCAGATGGGGGATATGGGGCTGTTCGGGCTGCCCTTCCCCGAGGAGTACGGCGGCATGGGTGGTGACTACTTCGCCCTCTGCCTGGCTCTCGAGGAGCTCGGCCGGGTCGACCAGTCGGTCGCCATCACCCTCGAGGCCGGCTGCTCGCTCGGCGCCATGCCCGTGTTCCGCTTCGGCACCGAGGAGCAGAAGCAGGCCTGGCTGCCGCAGCTGTGCGCCGGCGAGGCGCTGGGCGCCTTCGGCCTCACCGAGCCGGGCGCCGGCAGCGACGCCGGTGGCACCCGCACGACCGCCCGTCTCGAGGACGGCCAGTGGGTCATCAACGGCAACAAGGCGTTCATCACGAACAGCGGCACCGACATCACCCGCCTCGTCACGGTGACAGCCGTGACCGGGGAGACCTCCAGCGGCAAGAAGGAGATCTCGAGCATCCTCGTGCCCGTGCCCACGCCGGGGTTCACCGCCGAGCCGCCCTACGACAAGGTCGGCTGGAACGCCTCCGACACGCACCCGCTGACCTTCGACGACGTGCGCGTGCCGGAGGAGAACCTGCTGGGCGAGCGCGGCCGCGGCTACGCCAACTTCCTGTCGATCCTCGACGAGGGCCGCATCGCCATCGCCGCGCTGTCGGTGGGAGCGGCCCAGGGATGCGTCGACGCGTCGGTGAAGTACGCCAGGGAGCGCGAGGCGTTCGGCCGCCCGATCGGCCAGAACCAGGCCATCGCCTTCAAGATCGCTCGTATGGAGGCGCGCGCCCACGTCGCGCGCACCGCCTACTACGACGCGGCTGCCAAGATGCTCGCCGGTCTGCCCTTCAAGAAGGAGGCGGCGATCGCCAAGCTGGTGGCGGGCGAGGCGGCCATGGACAACGCCCGGGACGCGACCCAGGTGCACGGCGGCTACGGGTTCATGAACGAGTACGTCGTGTCCCG
>JBAVRG010000263.1:0-2055 GCA_049694795.1 Mycobacteriales bacterium | reverse complement strand
GGGCCCGCCCTGGTCACCCGGCACCGGGGTTGTGGCGCGGCCTTCGTGCCGGCGCTGCGCTGCTCGGCCTGCGTCGTGGTCCTGCACCGCTCCGCAGTCTCCATCGAGCAGCCTGCCGCCACCCAGCGGGGGGACCGATGACCGCAGCCGAGCGGGACGGGCGGATCGCCCCGCGAGCGTGACCGCTTCCCGCGGGCGGGAGCTGGTGCACGCGATGATCTGGCACGCTTACCGCACCTGCTATCGCCGGAGCGGGGCGCTGCACACCGGCGTGGGCTGAGGACGTGGAGGTCGTGATGATCGCGCAGGTCGTCGAGCGGTGGCACCGGTTCCTGTCGGGGGAGGAGCCCGAGGGGCTGGACGAGCTGCTCGCGCAGGATGTCGTCTTCTACTCGCCGGTCGTCTACACGCCGCAGCGCGGGCGGGACATCACCCGCCTCTACCTTCAGGCCGCCAGCCAGGCGCTGCCAGGCGACGGCGGGGACGGCGCGTTCCGCTACGTCAAGCAGGTGCTGGCCGGTGACACGGCGGTGCTGGAGTTCGAGACGACCGTCGACGGCAAGTACGTCAACGGCGTCGACATCATCCGGTGCGACGCCCAGGGGCAGATCGTGGAGTTCCGCGTGATGGTCCGGCCGCTGCAGGCCGTCAACGCGGTGCACGAGCAGATGCGCCGGCTGCTGGAGTCCCTGCAGGGCTGAGCTGAGATTGGCGGCCCGTCAGGCACCAGCGCACCGTCGCCAGCGTCAGCCGACCGCCGCGCCGGCCCGGTCGAACCGACGACCGAGCTGCTGAGCCTGGTCGAGGTAGGCGCGGATGCGCTCGGGAGGCGCCGAGACCACGGCGTAGAAGTAGACGTGCTCGACGTCCGGGATGCCGGGATACCTGAACCCCCACTCGTCGACGACCTTGCCGATGGCGTCGCGGATGCCGTCGTCGTAGGCGTTCTTGTCGAAGATCGTCGAGGTCATGATGAGCGCCCGCTTGTGGTGCAGCAGCGGGATGCGGCCGTTGACGTCTCCGTGCCAGCCCTCGGGTGTGAGGCCGAACGCGAAGTCGTAGCACCACACCCGGTCGATCCACCCCTTCAGCATGGCCGGGAAGCTGCAGAAGTAGATCGGGGCGATGAAGGCCAGGCCGTCCGCCCATCGGATCTGCTCGTGCATGGCCAGCACGTCCTTGGGCATCCGCGACCGAAGCAGTCCGGCGATCTGCGACTGCGTCTTGCCCCGTATGGCTCGATGCGCGAGCCAACGCTGCAACGGGCCCCGGCAGGAGCGCAGGACCTGCCCACGCAGGTCGTGGAGCTCTGCGATGTCCTCGGGAATGGTGTCGTTGATCCAGCTGGGCGTATCACGGGTCCGGAGCACCGGGTCGAAGTCCATCGCGTACAGGTCGAGCACCCGGCTCTCGTGCCCTGCCTCCTGCAGCCCAGCGGTGAACCGCTCCAGCACGCCATGGCAGAACGAGTGTGGGTCGGGATGCGCGTACACGGTCAGGACCTTCATGAGCACCTCCGGGAACCGCCACCGACCGCTGAGCTGGCCCCGGCGGCCGCGTCACTCCCATGGTCCGCCGTGCCGTCCCAGGGACGTCAAGGGCCGGAAGGCCTCATCCCCTGCGGCTCCACGCCGAGACCCTCCGCGCCATCGAGCGCGAGGACGTGCCCCTGCAGGGCTGAGGGCGTCCCCTGAGCCGGTACGGCGACCGCGCCCGGCCGGAGGGCCCGCAGGCCCGGGGAGAGCGCCACCAGCAGGCAGACCGCGGCCGTCACGACGGTCGCGCCGAGCGCCGTCGTGCGGGTGCCCAGGGCGTCCGCCGTGGGTCCCACCAGCGCGTAGCCCACGGGCATGAGGGTGAGCGAGCCCAGGTAGTCGAAGGAGCTCACCCGCGACTGAGCCGCGGTCGGGATGTGCTGCTGCAGTGCGGTCTCCCAGACCGTGAAGCACAGCGACACGCACACGCCGCAGACCGCCTCGAGGGCCGCGACGGACCAGGTCGGCAGGCTCGAGGCGCAGACCGCCGCCTGGGCGGACGCCACGCAGAGCGCCGCGC
>JBAVRG010000262.1:0-10069 GCA_049694795.1 Mycobacteriales bacterium | reverse complement strand
GTTCCTGGAGGCGGCGCGGGCCGGTCTGGCGCCCCAGCTGGGCGGGACGTTCGACGCCCGCGCCTTCCGCCGTACCTGGGACGTGTGACGGCGAAGGCGCCTGACACACTTGTGGGCGTGACCGAGCTGCTGGTGGACGTGCTGGAGGTCGCGCGGGAGCAGGTGCTCGAGCGCGGCGTGGGACTGACCGAGGAGCAGGCGCTCGCGTGCCTGCAGCTCCCCGACGACCGGCTGCCCGAGCTGCTGCAGCTGGCGCACGAGGTGCGGATGGCGCACTGCGGGCCGGAGGTCGAGGTCGAGGGGATCATCAGCCTCAAGACCGGCGGCTGCCCGGAGGACTGCCACTTCTGCTCGCAGTCGGGGCTGTTCCCCTCCCCCGTCCGCGCCGCGTGGCTCGACATCCCGTCGCTGGTCAAGGCCGCGGTGGAGACGCGGGCGACCGGCGCCACCGAGTTCTGCATCGTGGCCGCGGTCCGCGGGCCGGACCAGAAGCTGATGGACCAGGTCCGCGAGGGCGTGAAGGCGATCCGCGAGGCCGTCGACATCCAGGTCGCGTGCTCGCTCGGGATGCTCACCCAGGAGCAGGTCGACGACCTGACCGCGATGGGCGTGCACCGCTACAACCACAACCTCGAGACCGCCCGGTCGCACTTCCCGAACGTCGTCACGACGCACACCTGGGAGGAGCGGTTCGAGACGCTCCGGATGGTGCGCGAGGCCGGCATGGAGGTCTGCTGCGGCGGCATCCTCGGCATGGGCGAGACGCTCGAGCAGCGCGCCGAGTTCGCCGCCCAGCTGGCCGCACTGGAGCCGGACGAGGTGCCGCTGAACTTCCTCAACCCCCGGCCCGGCACGCCCTTCGGGGACCTGCCGGTGATGGCGGCGAACGAGGCGCTGAAGGCGATCGCGGTCTTCCGGCTGGCGCTGCCGCGCACCATCCTGCGGTTCGCCGGCGGCCGCGAGATCACTCTCGGCGACCTGGCGAAGGACGGCATGCTCGGCGGCATCAACGCCGTCATCGTCGGCAACTACCTCACCACGCTGGGCCGGCCCGCCACCGAGGACCTCGACATGCTCGAGGACCTGAGGATGCCACTGAAGGGCCTGTCCCAGACGCTGTGAGCCTCGTCGAGCGGGACCGCGCGCACCTCTGGCACCCCTACGCGTCGACGACCGTCCCGTCGCCGCTGTTCGGGGTCGTGGACGCCTGCGGCACCCGGCTCACGCTCGAGGACGGCCGGACGGTCGTGGACGGGATGTCGAGCTGGTGGGCCGCCATCCACGGCTACCGGCACCCGGTGCTCGACGCGGCGCTCAAGGACCAGGTCGACCGGTTCGCGCACGTGATGTTCGGCGGCCTCACCCACGCCCCTGCCGTCGAGCTCGGCGAGCTGCTGGTGGCGGTCACCCCTCCCGAGCTCACGAAGGTGTTCTTCGCCGACTCCGGGTCGGTCGCCGTCGAGGTGGCGCTGAAGCTGGCGGTCCAGGCCACCGGCCGGCCGCGCTTCCTGACCGTCCGCGGCGGCTACCACGGCGACACCGCCGGGGCGATGTCGGTCACCGACCCGGACGGCATGCACGGGCTGTTCCGCGGCCACGTGGTCGAGCAGGTCTTCGTCAGCCGCCCTCGCCCCCGGTACGACGAGCCCTGCGCACCGGAGGACCTGGCCGAGGTCGCGCAGGCCCTGTCCCGGCAGGACTTCGCCGCTGTCGTGGTCGAGCCGGTGGTGCAGGGCGCCGGCGGCATGCGGTGGTACTCCCCCGACTACCTGCGCGGCCTGGTGTCGCTCGCCCGGGAGCGCGGCGTGCTGGTCGTCTTCGACGAGATCGCCACCGGCTTCGGGCGCACCGGCGAGCTGTGGGGGATGGACCACGCCGGAGTGGTGCCCGACATCCTCTGCGTGGGCAAGGCCCTCACCGGCGGCACGATGACCATGGGCGCGGTGCTGTGCACCGACGAGGTCGCCGAACGGGTCTGCGCACGAGGTGGGGCGTTCATGCACGGCCCCACGTTCATGGCCAACCCGCTGGCGTGCGCGGTCTCCCAGGCCTCGGTGCGGTTGCTGCTCGACCAGGACTGGAAGGGCACGGTCGGCCGGATCGCGGGCGAGCTGCGCGCCGGGCTGGCGCCCGCACGGGACCTCCCCGGCGTCGCTGACGTGCGTGTCCTCGGCGCCATCGGCGTGGTGGAGCTCGAGCAGCCGTGCGACATGTCGGTGCTGCAGCCCAGACTGGTCGCCGAGGGCGCCTGGGTGCGGCCCTTCGGCCGGCTCGTCTACACGATGCCGCCGTACGTCAGCACGACGGAGGACGTGGCCACCGTGACCGGAGCGATCGTGCGGAGCCTGTCGGCGTGACGACCACCCCGATGAGGTGCTTCGGCGAGGGCGACCCGCTGTACGAGCGCTACCACGACACCGAGTGGGGGCGCCCGCAGACGAGCGAGCAGGCGCTGTTCGAGAAGGTGTGCCTCGAGGGCTTCCAGGCCGGACTGGCGTGGATCACCGTGCTCCGCAAGCGCGCGGCCCTGAGGGAGGTGTTCCACGGGTTCGACCCGGAGGTCGTCGCCGAGCTCGACACCACCCCGCTGCTCCAGGACGCCCGGCTGATCCGCTCCGCCGCCAAGCTGCAGGCCTGCGTGCGCAACGCCCGAGCCACCCTGGCGCTGCGCGAGCACGGCGGGCTGCCGGAGCTGGTCTGGTCCTTCCGCGACGACCGGGCGCAGCCCCGCTCCTGGGGTGACGTGCCGGCCACCACGGCCGGGTCCGTGCAGCTGGCCAAGACCCTGAAGAAGGCCGGTTTCGTCTTCGTGGGGCCCACGACCACCTACTCCCTGATGCAGGCGTGCGGTCTGGTGAACGACCACCTCGCGACCTGCCCGGTCCGCGACGAGGTCGAGCAGCAGCGTCAGCGGGCCCCCCGGCAGCAGGGCCGCCCGGCCGGCTGAGCGGTGGGGTAGCGCTCCGGGGTCAGACGGCCGACCGGAAGGTCCGCGCGTAGCCGGCGGGCGAGATCCCGCGCTCGCGGGAGAAGGCCGAGCGGAGGGTGGCCGCCGACCCGAACCCAGCGCGGCGCGCCACCTCCTCCACGGACAGGCCCTGCTCGAGCAGCTGCTGGGCGTGCCCGACGCGCTGGGCGAGCACCCAGCGGTGCGGCGTGGTGCCGGTGGCCTCGCGGAAGCGGCGAGCGAAGGTCCGCGGGCTCATGTGGGCGCGCCGGGCGAGGTCCTCGACACCGAGGTCCTCGTGCAGGTGCGTGACGGCCCAGTCGAGCAGTGTCGCGAGCTCGTCGGTACCGGCGCGGCGCTGCAGCGGCACGGGAGCCTCGACGTACTGGGCCTGACCGCCGTCGCGGAACGGCGGGACCACCATGCGCCGCGCGATCGCGTTGGCCACCGCGACTCCGTGCTCCTGGCGGATGACGTGCAGGCAGGCGTCGATCCCGGCCGCGGTGCCTGCGCTGGTGACGACCGGGCCGTCGTCGACGTAGAGCACGTCGGGGTCGACGTCGATCGCCGGGTAGCGGGCCGCGAGCGTCTCGGCGTACCGCCAGTGCGTCGTGGCGCGCCGGCCGTCGAGCAGCCCGGCCGCGGCGAGCACGAACGCGCCGCTGCACACCGACAGCACCCGGGCGCCACGGGCGACCGCCTCGCGCACGGCGCACAGGAGCGGCTCCGGCGGGCGCTCGTCGATCGACCGCCAGGCCGGGATGCACACGAGGTCGGCCGCCGCGACCCGGTCCAGGCGGTGGTCGGTGTCGAGCCGGTAGCCCTGCCCGGACGTGAGCGGCGGCTCCTCGGCCGCGACCACTGCGAAGTCGTAGCGGGGCAGGCCCTGGTCGGTGCGGTCGAGGCCGAAGACCTCGCAGACCACCCCGAGCTCGAAGGCTGCGAAGCCGTCGCACACGACGGCCACCACGTTGGTGAGTGCCATGACCGCAGTGTGGCAGGTTTCCCGCGAGAGTGCGCCTTTCTGCCACTGTCGCCGCGGCCGGCTCGGGCGCACGCTGGCGTCATGACGATCTTCCTGCTCACCTGGCTGGTCCTGCTGGCCGTGCTCGCGCCCCGCTGGGGAGCGGACACCCGAGACGGCCGGGACTGGCAGCCGCACCAGCTCTGAGACCCGCGGCGACACCCACTAGCCTCGTCGGGTGCTCGAGGTCCGCCCCGCCCTGCCGCCGGAGTACGCCGAGGTCGGCGAGCTCACCGCCCGCACCTACCTCGAGGACGGGTTCGCCGGACCGGACTACGCCCTGACGCTGCGCGACGTGGCCTCCCGGGCCGCCTCCGCGACCGTCCTGGTGGCGGTGCGCGACGGGCGGCTGGTCGGCACGGTGACGGTGGCGACGCAGGGAGGCGAGTACTCCGAGCAGGCCGAGGCCGGCGCCGCGGTCGTCCGGATGCTGGCGGTGGCGCCTGCGGCCCGGGGTGCCGGCGTGGGCGGCGCGCTGATGCAGGCCTGCATCGACCTCGCCCGGGAGGCCGGCTGCACCGTCGTACGGCTCTCGACGCAGCCGACCATGACGGCGGCGCACCGCGTCTACGAGCGGCTGGGCTTCACCCGCACCCCCGAGCGCGACTGGTCACCGGTCCCCGAGGTCGAGCTGCTGACCTACCAGCTGCCGCTCGTGTTCTGCGGGCACTGCGGCGAGGCCGGGTCGCACGAGGTGTGCCTGCGCCGGCTCGCGCTGGAGCCGCCCCGCTACTGCACCCGCTGCCGACGGCGCATGGTGGTGCAGGTGCACCCGACCGGCTGGTCGGCACGCTGCGTCGAGCACGGCACGGTCACCGGCTGACGGCGCTGCCCTGCGGCTACGCGACCAGCCCGAGGCGGCGCAGCTCGACCGTGAGGTCGTGCGGGGACGTGGAGGCGGCCATCGCCGCCTCGAGGGTGATCACACCGTCGCGGATGAACGACACCAGGTGCTGGTCGAACGTCTGCATGCCGTAGTACGAGCCCTCGGCGATCAGCGCCGGGATGGTCGAGGTCTTGTCGGGGTCGGCGATCGCGTCGGCGATGCGGCCGGTGTTGACGGCGACCTCCATGACCACGCACCGTCCCTCGCCGTCGGCGCGGGGCACCAGTCGCTGGCAGATGATCCCCCGCAGCGAGCCGGCCAGCGCGAGCCGGACCTGCTTCTGCTCGTGCGGCGGGAAGAAGTCGATGATGCGGTTGATGGTCTCGGCCGCGTCGGTGGTGTGCAGCGTCGACATGACGAAGTGGCCGGTCTCGGCGGCGGCCAGGCCGGCCTTGACCGTCTCGTGGTCACGCATCTCGCCGACCAGGATGACGTCGGGGTCCTGGCGCATCGCGGCGCGCATGGCCGTCACGAAGTCCTCGGTGTCGACGCGGACCTCGCGCTGGTTCACCATCGCCAGCTTGTCGAAGTGCAGCACCTCGATCGGGTCCTCGATCGTGACGACGTGCACCTCCTTGTTGCTGTTGATGTGGTCGATCATCCCGGCGAGGGTGGTGGTCTTGCCCGAGCCCGTCGGGCCGGTGACGAGCACCAGCCCGCGGGGCTCCATCGCGAGCGACGCCAGCACCGGCGGGAGCCCGAGGTCGGACAGCGGGATGGCACCGACGGACACCCGCCGGAAGACCAGACCGGCCGAGCCGCGGCTGCGGAAGGCGTTCACGCGGAAGCGCCCGACCCCCGACAGGGAGTAGGCGAAGTCCGCCTCGTTGGTGCGCTGGAACTCCTCGCGGAGGTCCTCGCGCAGCACCTCGTTGACCATCTGCTCGGTGTCCGCGGCGGTGAGGTCGCGCGTCTGCAGCTTGCGCAGCCGTCCGTCGATGCGCACCCGAGGGGGCGAACCCACCTTGCAGTGCAGGTCGGAACCGCCGCACTCCACGAGAGCACGCAGGAAGGGCTCGATCGAGGTCGTCACGGACAGTGCTTCGGCCGCTGACGGGGTCGCCTTGACCCGCACGGCGGAAGTCGCCCACCCGAACGGGTCAGACTTGCCTCACCGCGCGAGCAGCCGTGCCATCCACGCCTCCACCCCGTCCGGGTCGCGGGGCAGCGCCGCCGAGAGGTTGACGTAGCCGTCCTCGGTGATGAGGACGTCGTCCTCGATGCGCACGCCGATGCCGCGCAGGTCCTCGGGCACGAGCAGGTCGTCGGGCTGGAAGTACAGCCCCGGCTCGACGGTGAGGACGTAGCCGGGCTGCAGGGTGCCGTCCCGGTACGTCTCGTCGCGGGCGTGGGCGCAGTCGTGCACGTCGAGGCCGAGCATGTGGCTGACGCCGTGCAGGGTCCAGCGGCTGTAGCGCTTGTCGTCGTCGGCGAGCACCTCGGCGGCGGACTCCACCACACCGAGGGCCTCGAGCCCCTCGGCGAGCACCGTCATCGCCGCCTTGTGCGGGTCGGTGAACGCCGCGCCGGGCCGGCACTGCGCGAGCGCGGCCTCCTGCGACCGGTAGACCAGGTCGTAGACCTCCCGCTGCCGCGCCGTGAAGCGGCCGCTCACCGGCAGCGTGCGAGTCACGTCGGCGGTGTAGAGCTCGTGGCCCTCCACACCCATGTCGAGCAGGATCAGCTCGCCCTCACGCACCAGCCCGTCGTTGTCGGTCCAGTGCAGCGTGCAGGCGTGCGCGCCGGCGGCGCAGATCGAGCCGTAGCCGACGTCGTTGCCCTCGACCCGGGCGCGCAGCCCGAACACGCCTTCGGCCCAGCGCTCGCTCGTGGCCTGCGCCTTGGGGAGCTCGCGGACCACGTCCTCGAAGCCCTTGACCGTGGCGTCGACGGCCAGCTGCAGCTGCTCGACCTCCCAGGCGTCCTTGACCAGCCGCTCCTCGGACAGCCAGGTGGCGAGCTCCCGGTCGGCCTCCTCCTCCGCCTCGAACAGCGCCTCGGCCTTGGCGTCGTACCCGCGCAGGACGCGCGCCTTCGTGCCGCGCAGCTTCTCCAGCTCCTCCAGCGGCCGGGTCGGCACGCCGAGCTCCGCGCTGACGGCCTCGAGCGAGGGCCGCGGCCCGACCCACAGCTCCCCGGCCCGGTCCGTGAAGAAGGCCGGGGTGGTGCGGTCCCAGGCCGGTGCCTGGTAGAGCGTCGCGGTGCCGTCGGCGTCGACGACGAGCACCGCGTCCGGCTCGTGCGAGCCGACCAGCCAGGAGAACTCCGTGCCCGGGCGGAACCGGAAGTCGGTGTCGTTGGCGCGCACCTTCAGCCCGCCGCTCGGGACCACGAGGACCTCGCCCCGGAACCGCTCGGCCAGCCGCTGGCGGCGGCTGCGCCGGTACGGCGCGGCAGCGCCCTCGGCGGGCAGGGTGCGGTCGCGCTCCGCCCAGCCGGTGCTCATGAAGTCGAGCAGCTTCTGGGGTCGCTTGGGGTCGTGGCTCGCCGTGCCGGGTTCGGCCTCGGGGACGTGCTCCTGCGGGGTCTCCGTCATGCCGCTCAGCGTAGGTCCGCCGCGGGCGTCGTCACAGCCCGTCGTGACAGCCCGTCGTGACAAGCAGTCGTGACAGCCAGTTGTCAGGACCCGGACACGCGCTGGCGCGCCACGGGCCTGACAGCTCGCCCAGGCCCGGAGGGGGGAGGCAGGACTGGCGGGACGGTCAGCGCGGGGTCAGCGACCGGTCCACTGGGCGGGACGCTTCTCGAGGAAGGCGCGCACGCCCTCGCTCGCGTCCTGGGTGGTGTTGAGCAGCGACAGCTGCGCCTGCATGGCCTCCAGCCCGGCGGCCAGCGAGGACTCGAGCGCGGCCTGGAACGCGGCCTTGCCGAGCCGGACCGCCACGGGGGGCTTGTTCGCCAGCGACTCCACCAACGCGGCGGTCTCGGCCGGCAGGTCGGTGACCACCCGGCTCACCAGGCCCATCTCGAGCGCCTCAGCAGCGGGCACGCGGCGGGCGCTGAGCATCATCTCCATGGCCCGCTTGGGGCTCACGTGCCGCCCCAGCAGGGCGCTGACCATGAAGGGCCAGAGGCCGAGGTCGACCTCCGGCAGCCCGAAGGCGGCCGTCTCGGCGGCGAGGACGACGTCGCAGCCCATGATCAGCCCGACACCGCCGGCGAGGCACAGCCCCTGGACGGAGGCGACGACCGGCAGCGGGCAGGCCGCCATGGCGAGGACGACCTCGCGCAGCAGGCCGCGCCCCTCGTGCACCTCGAGCCCGGTCGCGTCCGGCGCCATCTGCACCAGGTCGGCCCCGGAGCAGAACACCCGCTCCCCCGCGCTCGTCACCAGCACCACGCGCGCGTCGCCCGGATCGCGCAGCGCCTCCAGCATGCCGCGCAGGACGTCGCCGTTCAGGGCGTTGCGCTTGGGCTCGCGGTCGATGTGCAGCCGCAGCACCCGGCCCTCACGGCTCACCAGCAGGTCGCTCACGCGGTCTTCCCTTCCAAGGCGGCGGGGCGGCGCACGACCGGCCCCTCGATGACGAGCCGGTCCCAGGCCGCAGCGGCCCGGGCGTAGGCGGAGTCCCGGTCGGGACCCCACACGGTCAGGACAGCCAGGAGCGGGTCGACGGGGTCGGTGCCGGCCTCCACCGCGCTGTCGACCCACACGTCCCGATCGTCGCCTTCGCCGTCCGGCACCTGCCAGGCCTGCACGGGGGCGAGGGCGCTGGCGGTGACCTCCACCGAGAGCGCCACGCCGTCCCGGGCGATGCCGGAGACCTCGCCCTCGAGCGCGGCCCGCACCAGGTCGAGCCCGGTGACGACCTCGACCGCGCGCGGCGGCAGCACGGGCAGCGTCGTCAGCTCCGTGCCGGCCCGCGCCTCGGACACCGGCGCGACCACGGACAGGGTGACCGGCACCTGCAGCGGGCCGCCGAGCCAGTCCATGCCGGCCTCCGTGACGGCCTGCTCGAGCCCGGGGACGTCGGCCGCCCCCGGGTGCACGGCCGAGGCACCCACCTGCCGGGCGGCCTCGACGAGCGCCTGCGGGTCGCCGTACGCGCTGGTGGTCTCCCCCAGCAGCACGCTCTCGTCGGCGAGGGTGGCGTGCCGGGCGCCGGCGTCGGCGGCGGTGTGCACGCTGACGGCTTTGATGCCGCGCGCTTGCAGGGCCGCCAGGACGCGGACGGCCGGCACGCCGGAGTCGGTCACGAGAACGCAGTCGGGCACGAACCGCGACACTAGCGGGGTGGTGTTCGCCGTCGTCGTGCTGCTGGTCGCCCTCCTCGTCGGGTACGGCGTCGGCGGCCGCCTCGACGGGCTCGGGAGGCTGCCCCTGCGCGACGGCCGGCTGGTCGTCGCAGCCGTGCTCGTGCAGCTCGTCGGGGGGCTCGTCGGGGGGCCGGCGTACGTCGTCGGCCTGGCCGGCTCGGCGCTACTGGTCGTGGTCTTCCTCGCCCACAACCGCGGGATACGTGGCACCGGGCTGGTCGCCCTCGGTCTGGGCCTGAACGCCCTCGTCGTGGGCCTGAACGGCGCGATGCCGGTGTCGGCCGACGCGAGCGGCCGGGCCGGCATCTCCACGCAGGAGATCCTGTCCGGGGCCGACCCTCGGCACGAGCTGTCCCGGCCCGGCACCCGGCTGCCGTTCCTGGCCGACGTCGTGCCGGTGCTGCTGCCGGTGCACCCGGAGGTGGTGAGCCCCGGTGACGTGCTGGTCGCCGCCGGGCTGGCGCAGCTCGTGGTCGTCGGGATGCGGCGCCGGGAGGAGCCGGCGGCAGCCCCACCGGAGGACGAACCGGCATGATCAACGGAATCGGAAGGGGTGGGCGGACGGGCGCCCGCACCCCTTCCGATTCCGTTGATCATTCGGCAACGGCCCGCGGAGGTGGCGCGTCAGCCCGGGAGTGCGGCGAGCAGCCCGGCGGCGCGGTGTGGCACTCTTTCCGGAGCCGTCACGAGGAGAAGACACATGGCCAAGAAGGGTCGCAAGCGTCGCGCCCGCAAGAAGAGCGCCGCCAACCACGGCAAGCGTCCGAACGCCTAGCCGTTCCCGCAGCTCGTCCTGAAGGCCCCCGCCCCGGCGGGGGCCTTCAGCGCTTCCGGGCCTGCGCGCGTACCCAGTCGACGGTCTGGGCCAGCCCGCCCTCGAGCGCCGTCGCGGGCTCCCAGCCGAGCGCCCGCCGAGCGGCGCCGCTGTCGAGCGCGATCGCCTGCACCTCACCGG
>JBAVRG010000261.1:0-14012 GCA_049694795.1 Mycobacteriales bacterium | reverse complement strand
CGGCTCGGTGGAGCGCCACCCAGGACATCAGCGCACCCACCGGCCTGTTCGAGGCCTGCAACGTCCTCTACCGCCGAGAGGCGCTGCTGGCCGCGGGTGGGTTCGACGAGCAGGTCGGCTTCTTCGGTGAGGACACCGCTGCCGGCTGGGCGGTGCAGCGCGCCGGCTGGCGCGACGCGTGGGCGCCGGACGCCGTCGTGGAGCACGTCGTCACCACCCCCGGCTTCCGCTGGCACCTGCGCCGCGCGCGTGGCTACGCCAACTGGCCGGCGCTGCTCGCGGCGTTCCCGGAGAAGCGGACCCTGCTGTGGCACGGGGTCTTCCTGCGCCGGCGTTCTGCCGAGGCCGACGCGGCGCTGCTCGGGCTGGTGCTTGCCGTCGCCGTCCGCCGCCCCGCGCTGCTGCTGGCCGCGGCCCCCTTTGGGTGGCGGCACCGACCACGCGGGCTTTCCCGGGGTGCGCTGCTCGACGCCGGCTCGGCGGCAGCGTTCGACCTCGCCGTCAGCGCCGCGCTCGTCCGCGGCTCCGTCGTGGCTCGGACGCCGGTCCTGTGACCGTCACCGTGGTCGTGCCGACCGTCGACCGGGTCGCGCTGCTGTCGCGCTGCCTCGACGGCCTGGTCGGGGCCGACGTGCTGGTCGTGCACGACGGCGACCCGGGTGTGCGTCGGCTGCTGGCCGAGCGCGGCGTGCGAGGCCTTCAGATCAGCGAGAGGGGTGTCAGCGCCAAGCGCAACGCCGGTTGGCGGGCGGTGACGTCCGATCGGGTCGCCTTCACCGATGACGACTGCGAGCCTGCCCCCGGCTGGCTGGCCGCGCTGACCGGCCAGGGCGCCGACCTCGTCGCTGGTCCTGTGGAGCCGCACCCGGAGGACACCGTCGACGGGCTGTGGTCACGGACGGTCACCTCGTCCGCGCCCGGCTTCTACCCCGGCTGCAACCTGCTCGTGAGCCGCGCCGCCCTCAGCCAGGTGGGTGGCTTCGACGAGAGCCTGCACGGCGGTGAGGACACCGACCTCGCCTGGAGGGTCAGGGAGAGCGGTGCGACGCACGGCTGGGCCGACGACGCGCTGGTCTGGCACGCGGTCCGGCCCGTGACGTTCACCCAGCAGCTGCGGTCGCTGCCGCGGTGGGCCGGCCTGCCGCTCGTCGTGCGCCGCCACCCGCAGCTGCGCGAGCTCGCCCACCGGCGGTTCTTCTGGAAGGACAGCCACCCCGCCGCGGTGCTGGCGCTGGCCTCGCTGGTCCTGGCCTCGCGGGACCGGCGTGCCCTCCTCGGCGTCCTGCCGCTGGTGACGCGCCGCCTTGGCTCGGCGGGTCCGCGCCGAGGCGCCCAGCTCGCGGTCAACGACCTGGCGGAGACGGCCGTGCTGGTCCTGGGCTCGGTCCGGCACCGGTCGGTGCTGCTGTGAGGATGGTCGCGTGATCATCCGGCCCACCGGGATCGGCCCCGCGCGTCCGCTGCGCGTCCACGTCCTCGGCAACTCCACGGCCGCGATGGTCGAGCCCGAGCACGGGCCCCGGGACGGCGGCGTCTACGGCGAGCAGCTTGTGAGGCTGCTCGCGGAGCGCGGGACGCCGTGCGTGGTCACCAGCTCCAGTGCCTGGATGAGCATGGTCAGCGAGCACCTGCCCCGCTACGAGCAGGACGTGCGCAACCGCTTCCCCGACGTGCTGGTCCTCAACCTGGGGGTGATCGAGTCCCAGCCAGGGGTGCTCCCGCTCGGCGTCACACGCCACCTGCTCACCTGGAACCGGAGCTCTCGTCGCCCGGCTGAGCTCTACCGGGCCCGGGTCGCTCCCACGCTGTGGCGCGGCCTGCGGGGCTGGCAGCGCTGGGCCAGCAGCCGTGACCGTGGCCGGACGCACCGCCTCGGCCCGCGCCGCTTCACCACGGACCTCCACCGCCTGATCGACCTGGTGCGCAAGGACTGCGGCTCGCTGGTGCTGGTACTCGACATCGACCCGCCCGGCGACCGGGTGGAGCACTGGCTGCCCACCGCGCGTGCCCGGGCCGCGCACTACGACCAGCTGCTCGAGCAGGTCGCCTACTCGTACGACGAGCACGTCCGCTTCGTCCGGGCAGGGGCTCTGCTGACCGACCCCGCCGCGCAGCTGCCGGACGGCCTGCACCGCACGGCAGAGGCGCACGGCACCACCGCGGCCCTGCTGGCCGACGAGATCTGCCGGTGGCTGGAGTCATGAGGCTCTCCGGCCCCCAGATCCCGTGGCCCGCTGACCGGCGGCCGCTGTCGGTGGTTGCGTTCGCCAACAGCGTCGCCACCCTCCAGATGCCGGTCCGCAGCGACCGCGCGGAGGGCACCTACGTGGAGGTGCTCGCCGACCTGCTGGCGACCGTGGGCGTGCCGGCTGTGCCGCACCTGGAGTCCCGGTGGTTCGAGTTCCTGCACCGCGCGATGCGCCACTACGAGGAACGGGTCCGGGTCCACAGCCCCGACGTGCTGATCGTGCAGTTCGGCCTGAACGAGTACCAGCCGTGGCTGGCACCGGTCTGGCTGATCCGCCACTTGCTGGTGCAGAACCAGGCAGCGGTGCGGACCACGCGGGCCTATCGCCGCCTCGTCGCGCCGAAGCTCTGGCGGGCGCTGCGAGGCTACCGGCGGCGGGCCTCCCCGCTGGTCGGTACCCGCACGTGGCAGGTGAGCCCGGACCGGTTCGCCGGTCACCTGGCCCGGCTGCTGCGCAACGTCCGCTGGGAGGCCCGGCCGCTCGTCCTCGTGCTCGACATCGACGCACCCAGCGGCCTGATCGAGCACTTCCTGCCCGGGATGAGCGAGCGGCACGCGATCTACCAGGAGGTGATCGCCCGCGTGGTCGCCGAGCACGGCGACCCGGAGGTGCGCCTCGTGCGGGTCAGCGAGCTCACCGCCGCGCTGGGTCCCGAGGCCCTGCCGGACTCCATGCACTACACGCCCGCGACGCACCGTGCGGTCGGCCAGCTGCTGTTCGAGCAGGTCCGGGGCTGGCTCGAGGAGCGCGGCCGCCGGGACTAGCAGTCCAGACAGGTCAGCGGGACCGGGCGAGCAGCGCCTGCATCCGGCTCTCGGCGTCGTCCACGATCCCCGGCCAGGCGTAGCGCAGGGCGGCCGCCCGGCAGCGCTCACGCGCCCCGGGCTGGTGTGCCATCGCTGCTGCAGCCACGACGGCCTCCGCCAGGGAACGCGGGTCCGTGGGCTCGAACAGCGCTCCTGTCCCGGGCTCGGACAGCAGCTCGGGCGTGGCGCCTGACCGTGCCCCGGCCACGGGGGTGCCGCATGCCAGCGCCTCGACCGTCATCAGCCCGAAGGCCTCGTGGACCGACGGCGCGACCATCACCCAGGCGCGGCTGTAGGCCCGTGCCAGCTCGGCGTCGTCGAGCAGTCCCGTGAAGCGCACCGACGCCCGGTCCTCGGCGTGGAGCCGACCCAGCAGCGTCGCCCGCGTCTCGTCAGTCGTCCGCTGCGTGATCATCAGGGTTGCCCCTGGCAGCGCCTCGCGCACGTGCCGCCAGCCGTCGAGCAGGTCGACCAGGCGCTTGCGCGGCTCGTGCGGCGCTGCCGTGCACAGCACCACTGGCTCCGGCGCCCGCTCCGCCGACGGGACGAAGGTCCGCTCGTCGAGACCGACCGGCACGACGTGCAGGGGGCGGTCCCAGTCCGCCATCGCCTCGGCGACGTACTGCGAGTTGACCCACACCTCGTCGGCGGCGTCGAGCGCGCGTCGCAGGAAGCCGCGCTCGACCCGCTGGCCCTGCTCGTTCAGCCACCAGAGCGGCACTGCGCCGGTCAGCTTGAGCACCAAGGGCCGGCCACGGCGCTTGCCGGGCAGGTGCCGGGCGAGGGAGGCGCCGTAGGCATCGGCGTACAGGTAGCTGAGCACGATGTCGGCGCGGGACGCGGCTGCGCCGACGGCCGCGACCGCGCTGAAGGCGCTCTCCCGGGTCCACCCCCGGCGGGCCAGCGGAGCGGGCAGGGGGGTGCGGACGTACCGCACCGAGACGCCGTCGACGACCCGGTGCGAGGTCAGGCCGCGAGGCTGCCCCGTCCACAAGTCCACCTTGTGCTGCCGCTCGACGAGCCGAGCTCCCATGTCGTGGACCTCCCGCTCGGCTCCCCGCACGATGTGGGGCCAGAAGAAGGGGTGGGTCAGCAGGACGTGGACGTCGACCTCCGGTGGTGCGTGCGGCAGGACCTGCCGCGGATCCTATGTCCGCATTGTGGCTACGCTGACAGCCCCTCCTCCCAAGATCGGCAGGACGAGCCCGGTGAACCCCCGCACGGACAGCAGCGTTCTCGAGCTGTCCGGCGAGCGCACCGCCGTACCCGTCCTGCTCGCGGACTTCTGGCGTCACCGCGACCTGCTGGCCATGCTTGCCCGGCAGGACTACCACTCGCGCTACCGGAGCGCGTCTCTCGGACTGCTGTGGAGCATCTTCCTGCCGCTCCTGCAGGGCCTGGTCATCGCCGTCGTCTTCAGTCGGCTGATCGGCGGTGGGCAGGTCGGCACCTACGTGCCGTACGTCATCACCGGGGTGACGACCTACGGCTACCTGTCGCAGTCGGTGACGGCCGCGAGCACCTCGATCGTCGACAACGGCGCCATCGCCGGTCGCATCTACTTCCCGCGCCTCGTGCTGCCGACCATCGCCCCCAGCGCCAACCTGCCGGGACTGTGCATCTCCTTGGTCATCGCCGAGGCCGTCGTCCTCGTGACCGGTGGCGGGCCGCACCTGACGCTGCTGCTCACCCCGGTGGCGGTGCTGCTCGTCTGGCTCCTGGCCACGCTCGCGGGCGCCCTGCTGACCATGCTGCACGTCTACTCGCGGGACGTGCGCTACGTCGTGCAGGCCGGGCTGCTCGTGCTGTTCTACGCCACACCCGTCATCTACTTCCTCCCCGGGACCCCGGGGGTTCGGGCCCTGCCGGAGGCCCTCGCCCCCTTCGTGCTCGCCAACCCTGCGACCGGCGCGGTCCAGCTCGTGCGCCTCGCCCTGACCGGTGACGCCGCCTACGTCGGGACGGCTGTGGCCGTCACGGCCGGCTGGTGCGCCGTCCTGGCCGTCCTCGTCACGGTCGTCTACGCGAGGCGGGAGCGGGTGGCCTGTGACCGGCTCTGACGCGGCCATCTCGCTCACCGGTGTCGGCAAGAGGTACCAGCAGACCGAGCAGCGCGACGACGTGCTGCTGCGGCGGCTCGCCCGCGTCGGCCGCGCCGGCCGTAAGACCGAGCTGTGGGCGCTGCGTGACATCGACCTGCAGGTCGCCCAGGGCGAGACGATCGGGGTCATCGGGCGCAACGGGTCGGGCAAGACGACGCTGCTCCGGCTGCTCTCGGGGGTCTCCGCGCCCAGCACTGGCCGGGTCCGGGTCGTCGGCCGGGTGGCGCCGCTCATCGGCATCGGCGTCGGGTTCAACAACGAGCTCACCGGTCGCGAGAACGTCTTCACCAACGGCCGTCTGCTGGGGATGCCCGAGGCCAAGATCCGGCGTGACTACGACGCCATCGTGGACTTCAGCGAGATCGAGGGCTTCCTCGACACCCCGGTGAAGTTCTACTCGTCGGGGATGTTCCTGCGGCTGGCCTTCGCGGTGGCCATCCACACCGAACCCGAGGTGCTGGTGCTCGACGAGATCCTCGCCGTCGGCGACCTCGCCTTCCAGCTCAAGTGCATGGAGCGGATGCGCGAGATCCAGGCGTCCGGGACCACGATCGTCATCGTCACCCACAACCTGCACACCCTCGACCGGACCGCCCCTCGGGCGGTCCTGCTCTCCCGCGGCGAGCTCGTGTACGACGGGCCCACCGAGCAGGCGATCGGGCGCATGCACGAGGTGATGCAGGCCGAGTCCCGGGACCGCTCGTCGCTCGTCCTCCAGGAGGGCCAGGGGACGACCTTCGTGGGGGGCGCCGAGATGGTGCTGGACCTGGTGGACGGCGCCGGAGTCCGGCAGCGGACCTTCTCGACCGGCGACGACATCGTCCTGCAGGTCACGGCGTCGTTCGACGAGGAGGTGCGCGACCCCCTGCTCGGGGTGATGATCGCACCCATCGGCCTGGGCTCCCCGGCCTACACGACCTTCACCGTGCCCGGTGCCTACTCGGGGCTTCACGGCCCGGGGCGCCCGCTCGAGGCCGAGGTCCGGCTCGACAACCGGCTCCTCGCCGGCGGCTACACCGCGACGGTGGCGCTGCACGACAGCGACGGGCAGGTCATGGTGGGCACCACGCCTGCCGAGCAGTTCTACGTGAGCTCCTTCGACGTTCACGCCTCAGGACTGGTCGACCTGCAGGCCTCGATCTCCATCGCCGGTCGCGTCGTCGAGGCCCCCCGCGGGAAGCGGCTCGGCCGTCCGCGCTGACGCCAGGGCCGTCGTCCACGGGAGCGGCAGGGGGCGCAGCTGGGCGGGCACGCCGCTCGCGAGGTGACCGTCGGGCACCTCGCCCGTCACGACGGAGCCGGAGCCCACGATGCACCAGGAGCCGACGTCGGCCCCACGGGTAAGGGTCGCCTTCGGGCAGACCCATGTGTTGCGCCCGACCCGGACCGACCCCTTGCGCACGTTGTGCCAGAAGTGCTCGTCGGGCGTCGTGAAGTAGTGGCTCGAGTCCGCAACCGTCACCTGCTCGGCGAGGCCGGCCATCCGCTCCAGCACGATGTCGTTGCTGCAGTGGATGACCGAGCCCCACGAGACCGGGGTGTCCCCCTCGATGCGCAGGACCCCGGCGATGCTCAGCACCACGTCGCGGCGGAGCTCGACCCTGTCACCGGCGTCGAGGATGCCGCCCTTGAGCATGACGAGGACCCGGTCCTCGAGGGTGCTCCCTGGCCCCAGGCGCAGGACGTTGCGGCTGCCCGGCTCGAAGGTGACACGCACCCCGTGGCCTACCCGTAGGTCGTCGGCGACGTCCAGCTCCACCTTCGCCCCGGCCAGTCGCGCGGCGTTGCGGGTCCTGGTGACGAACGCCGCCCGGCGGCTGCGCTGCAAGGCGGAGGCGGCTGCGGGGAGGGCGTGACCGGCCACGAGGAGCACGCCGCGCTTCGCCCATTGCGTCGCTGTGGTCATGTGGCAGCTCCTGTCGTGCTGACGGAGGGAGGCCTGCAGGCTAGCGCTCGCCTGCGGGCCTCCCGTCCCCCGCTCAGCTGTTCTTGGCCAGACCGGTCAGGAGGGGCTGGCCCGCGACGCTGGGCTCGTAGGTCCCCGCCGGGCCGCACGTCCCGGGCGAGATCACGTTGAACCAGGTGGCGGTGGCGCAGGTGCCGTCGCGGTCCCAGTCCCAGGCAGACCAGCTCCAGCCGTTCGCCTCCGCCTCCTTGATGACGTTGGAGTTGAAGGCCCAGGCCTGGGGCGCGCTGGCGGACGGCCAGCCGAACTCGCTGACCATGATCGGAGAGGTCTTGCCCGGTGTGACGAACGGGTCGAGCAGCCAGGAGATGCCGGTGCCGTTCGTGCAGGCGGAGGGGCGGTCGCAGTTGTAGGCGTGCACCGCGTAGACGACGTTCGACGTGCTCGCCAGCGGCGCGGTCGTCGGCCATTGCGAGGCCCAGTTCGTGCCGCCGATGAGCACCAGGTTCGTCGCGCCGGTGCCGCGGACCGCGTCGTACAGTGCTTTCATCCCGACCCCCTTGTAGGGAGCACCGGCGATGCTGGTGACCGTGCCGCCGTCCCGCCACTGCGTGGACGTGACGTCGTGCGGCTCGTTGAACAGGTCGAACGCCACCAGCGGGTTGGACCGGTAGCGCGTGGCCACCTGCTGCCAGAACGTGACCGAGCTGCTGTCCGGCAGCGGGTTCAGCCCGGCGCTGTCGCAGGTCGGGGCGTTCCACTGCAGGTCCAGTACGGCGATCATCCCGGCCGAGGTGATCCACGAGACGTCGTCATCTATCGCCGACGCGTACGTCGAGTCGTAGCTCGCGCACCCGGGCAGCCACAGCTGCTCGCCGAGGGTGACGCGGACGACGTTGGCGCCCCACGCCTTGATGCGACCGATGTCGTAGCTGGTGAGGCCGCTGGGGCGGGCGCGCTCGTACTGGCCCGAGCGGTTCATGCCGCGCAGCACGACCGTCATCCCCTTGCCGTCGACGACCTTGTTGCCCACGGTCCTCAGCGGCCCGGTGACCCGGGAGGATCCCCCGGTCGAGACGGTGAGCAGCGGGCGTGCCAGGTAGTGGCTCTCGCCGGCGGCCGCGGTCACGACGTCCACGCCGAGGGTGACGAAGCTTGCGTTCGCGGGCGCCAGGCCGGCGACCTTGAAGGAGGTCCAGCCGGCAGCCCCGTCGTTGATCGTGTAGCCGGTCACCCGGTCGCCGGTCACCTCGTCGCCTGCGGAGGTGAACCAGCGCAGCTGGGCGCTGACAGGCGCGGCCGAGGTGGCGGCGCGCATGTCGACGCTTCCCGTGTACAGCGCCCCGGGCTGGACGCCGACCAGTGATGGGCCCGTCTGTGCCAGGACCTCGCCGGGCTGTGCGGAGACCACGACCACCGAGGCGGTGCCGTCGTCCCAGGGCTGCGGTGACAGTCGCTCGGCGCCGACGGCCTGCCAGCTGCCGACCGTGCTGTCCGGGAGGACGGTCTCCCCCGTCAGCAGGTTGGCGCTCGGCAGGCTCGCCGCCTGCGCGCTGCTCAGGAGGTGGGGGCCGCCCAGAGCGGCGGTGGCGATCGCGAGGGCCAGGACGATGGCCCTGAACGAGTGGCTGGCGGGCAGTTCACGTGCTTTGACCCCGTAGTGCATGACTTCCCCTCGTCGCGTCGGACCCGGCTCTTGAAGCCTGATAGGCGCGAAACGCGCATAACAGACAAAAAAGGACTAGAGCGGAAGTGGTCTTTTCGAGCGGTGCGACCGACGAACGGACGACCGGCTGCGTGGTCCGAGGAGCTGCTCGAGACGGACGAGCCCGTCCGGCGGCAGGCCGGCCGCCGTCGAGGCCTTCCTCGCCGTGCACGACGCCGGCCGGCTGCGGCGCGTGTCGTGACGATCCGCTGAGGGGGTGTCGCGAGGTCGGTCGGCGCCGCGTGGCGCCGGCGCTCGGGGGCCGGTACGCCGATCCGTGGGAACAACCGGTGGCGGACCGCTACCTCGCCACGCAGCTCCTCAGGTGTGGTTCTGGTGGACGGCCGACCAAGGGCTGATGAGCGTGTCGAGTGGGTGGTGGAGCGGGCGACGAGAATCGAACTCGCACTGTCAGCTTGGGAAGCTGATGTTCTACCATTGAACTACGCCCGCGAGAGCCGTTCGAGAGTGTACGACGTCCCGACGGCGGGCCTCACCCGGGCGTGTGAGCGCGGCCACTAGGCTCCCGATGTGCTGCTCTCCGACCGCGATCTGAAGGCCGCCATCGAGGCGGGTCGTCTCGGCCTCGACCCGTACGACGAGTCGTTGGTCCAGCCCAGCAGCATCGACGTGCGGCTGGACCGGTACTTCCGGGTGTTCGCCAACCACCGCTACACGCACATCGACCCGGCCGAGCAGCAGGACGACCTCACCGAGCTCGTCGAGCCCAGCGGCGACGAGCCGTTCATCCTCCACCCCGGCGAGTTCGTGCTCGGCTCGACGCTGGAGGTGATCAGCCTCGGCGACGACCTCGCCTCCCGGTTGGAGGGCAAGTCGAGCCTCGGTCGGCTGGGCCTCCTCACGCACTCCACCGCGGGCTTCATCGACCCCGGGTTCTCCGGTCACGTGACCCTGGAGCTGTCGAACGTCGCCAACCTGCCGATCAAGCTCTACCCGGGCATGAAGATCGGTCAGATCTGCGTGATCCAGCTCTCCTCGCCGTCGGAGCACCCGTACGGCTCCTCCGTGTACGGGTCGAGGTACCAGGACCAGCGCGGCCCGACCCCGTCCCGGTCCTACCTGCGGTTCTCCCGGGCGCAGACCAGGTAGCCCCTCGCGAGGTCGGAAGGGGCAAGCGCGGTCCTACCTCGGTGACGCCACGGTCTACGCCCGGCCGGACGGGATCGCCGCCGCGGTCAGCGCGACCCTTGCCGACCGGGCGGTCCTCGATGCGGCCGTGCTCCGGGTGCAGGGGCAGCAGCGGCACGCCCTTCGCGCTGGCGTTGCGCGAGATCACCCCTCTCGCAGGGTAGGGGTCGTTCGTGTCCTGTCGGGCGGCGACGCCCCGCTCGTGATCACCCGAACTGATGAGCCGGGGGTCGTTGCGGAAGTTACGCTTCGATCCTCCTGCCCACTGCCCCGGGCAGCCCCCAAGGATGTGTGTCGCGCATGACCCCCACGACCGCTGCCGCCCTCGTCCGTGCCCTCGCGGAGCTCCCGGACGACCATCGCCAGGCCCTCCTGCTGACCCGCGCAGGCATGAGCTTCCTCGAGGTGGCCGACCGGCTCGGCCAGCCCGTCGAGCGCATCAGGACGGCGGTGCACGCCAGCGTGGTCCTCCTCACGCAGGCACGGCTCGCCGCGCTGCCCGTGCGCTGAGGTCCTCCTCGGGGGTGCGGAAGGCCACCGCCCCGCGCACCGGCAGGCACAGCAGCGGCGGGACGACGGCTGCCACCGCGGCGACCACCAGCACCGGGCCGCGCCCGACCGCGTCGATCACGGGCCCGACCGTGGCCAGTCCCAGCGGCAGCAGCGCGAAGCTCGTCATCCAGTCCAGGCTCACGACCCGCGCGAGCAGCTCGCGTGGCACGTCCCGCTGCAGGGCCGTCTCCCAGAACACGAGGAACGGCCCCAGGCCCAGCGACGACACGAACCACGCAGCCGCCAGGACCCACGGCGGGGCGCCCAGGAGCAGCGCGACCGGTTCGCCGACGGCCAGCACGAGGCCCGCCAGGCCCACCAGCCCCGGTCTGCGAGGGCTCAGGTGACCCGCCACGAGGGCGCCGATGAGCCCACCGACGGCGCCGATGGCCAGCACGTACCCGTACGACGCCGTCTGCGCGCCGGTCTCCTTGATGACCTTCGGCAGCAGCACCGAGCAGGCCGGGATGAGCAGCAGCAGCTGCGTCATCGCCATGAGCAGCACCGCGGCGATCCAGGGCCGTTGCAGCACTGCGCGGATCCCCTCGCCGATCTCGGTCCTGACCCGCTGCCGCTCCTTGCGCCGGTACGGCGGTTCGCTGACCTGCAGGAGGGTCCCGAGGCTGACGGCGAAGGTGAAGGCGTCGACCATCAGGGCGCCCCGCGGCCCGACCGCGGCGGTGAGGATGCCCGCGACCCCGGGCCCGATGATCATCGCGACGTGGAAGGTGGAGCCCGACAGCGCGTTCCCGGCGGCGAGCCGCTCGGGGGGAAGCACGCTCGGGATCAGCGCGCTGTAGGCGGGCCGGAAGAAGGCCTCCCCTGCGCCGACGAGGAACACCAGCGGTGCCAGCACGGCCAGGCTCGTCGTACCGGCGACCACGACGGCCAGGCCGAGCACGGCGAGCAGCCGGGTGACGTCGGCGCCGATGAGGACCTTGACGCGGGGCAGGCGGTCGGCCCAGACCCCGCCGAGCAGGGCGAAGAGCACGAGGCTGGCGAACCGCGCGGACAGCACCAGCCCGAGGTCGCTGACCGTCCCGCCGTGGTCGAGGACCTGGACCGTGACCGCGACGGGGAAGATCTGGTCCCCGATCGCGCTGACCGCCTGGCCGGTGAACAGCAGCCGGAAGTCCCTGTGCTGCAAGGCCTTCCTCATCGGTGCCCCCCTTCGTCGCTGGCCGTGCGGTCCCCGGTGGAGCGCATGCCGAAGAGCGCCACCGTCGCGGCGACGCGGTGCGTCCCGGGAGTGCGCGGCGCTCGGGCTGCCGCGTGCAGGTCGACCATCGCCTGCGACACGCGGTCGCGGACGTCCTGCCAGACCTGCGGGTCGACCCACAGCTCGGCATCCGCTGTCACGCCGGGGACGTCGGGATCGGCCAGTGCGGTGCGCCGCCGCAGCTCCTGGGTCATCGCGGCAGCCAGCAGCGTGCGGTCCCCCTTCACCGGCTGGTCCTCCGGCGGCGTCGGCCGGTAGCGCCGCTCCTGACCGCCGCGTGTCGAGCGCTCCTCCGCGGTCTCCACCAGGCCCGCGTCGCGCAGCTGGCGCAGGTGGTAGCTGGCGTTCGCGTGCGTGAGCCCCAGCTCGCGCGCGACCTCGGCAGCGCTCATCGGGGTGCCGGTCAGCAGGCTCAGGACCTGCAGCCGCACCGGGTGCGCGAGGGCACGCAGGAGCGCGCTCGGCTCAGGGCCCGACCCCGCCCCCACCCCCAAAGACATGTTTGGCAGTCAACGCCCACACAGCGGCGTCGGCAAGAGGTTTCCGGCCGCCGGAGACCCTGTTGGCGGACACGATGATCTCCGCGCGACCCCGGTCCACGTCCGGACCAAGGTCATCGTGTCGGGGACGCCGCGTGGGGGCGGTCGCTCGCGGACACGATGATCTCAGAGCGACCTTGCTGAGGGGCGGTGCGGCGCGCCCGCGCCGGGACGCTGCCGGGCGCGCGCCCCAGCGCGTCCGCTGAGCTCAGGGGCCGGTGACGGTGAGCTTCCGGGTGCCGATCCGCTGCGCCGAGCCGTCCCGCCGTACCAGGAAGAAGGTGATGGTGTGGTCGCCCTCCGGCAACCGGGCGCCGAACTGCCCGGTGGCGCGACAGCCGGGCAGCGGCACCGGTCCGGCGAGCCGGCCGGTCGTGGGCAGCTCGGCGGTGTCGGCGCCGACCACCACCCGTGCGTCAGCGGGTCCGGCCGCGGTCCAGCGGACCACCCCGTCGACGCGCACGGACGTCCGGTCGAGGGCGAAGGCGGGGCGGGAGCAGGAGCTGGGCACCGTCGGCGCGCCGGGCCCGCGGCGGATCAGCGCCACCGCGAGCGCCAGTGCCGCGAACCCGGCCAGCAGCAACCAGGGGTTGAGCAGCCGGGGTCGCGGCGGCAGCGGCTCGAACGGGCCGACCGGCTCGGAGAGCCGGGCGCCGCGCTCGAACTGGTCCTCCACGGGCTAGGCGGTCGGCGCCTCGGGCGGGCCGGCCTGCTGGTGCTCGCTGGCACCGCCGGGTGCGTCACCGGCCGTGCTGCCGGCGACCTCACCGGCGGGAACCGCGGTTGCGCCCACGGTTGCCTGCTCGGGCGCGTCCGCGGTGACGGACGCCCCCACCAGCGCCGGCGCCTTGAGGGACCGCGCCAGGATCTGCGACACGTCGAGCACCTGGACGCCCTCGCGGGCCTCGCCGGCCTGCTGCTTGGCGGTGACGGCGTCGCTCAGCATCGTGATGCAGAACGGGCACGCGGTGCTGATGATGTCGGTGTCGAGGGACAGTGCCTCGTCCGTGCGCTCGACGTTGATGCGCTTGCCGATCTTCTCCTCCATCCACATCCGGGCACCGCCGGCGCCGCAGCAGAAGCCGCGCTCCTTGCAGCGGGGCATCTCGGTGGTGGTGAGGCCCTGGATGGCAGAGAGGATCTCGCGCGGCGGGGTGTAGACCCGGTTGTGCCGGCCGAGGTAGCAGGGGTCGTGGTAGGTCACGGTCTGGTCGACCGGCGTGACCGGCACCAGGTGGCCCTCCTCGACCAGCTTGCCGAGCAGCTGCGTGTGGTGGACGACCTCGTAGTCGCCGCCGAGCTGCGGGTACTCGTTGCTGATCGTGTTGAAGCAGTGCGGGCAGGTCGCCACGATCTTGACGTTGTTGTCCCGGGTGGCGCCGACGCCGTTGAGGACCTCGACGTTCTGCTGGCCGAGCATCTGGAACACGAACTCGTTGCCGAGGCGACGCGCCGGGTCACCCGTGCACGACTCCATCGCACCCAGCACGGCGAACTCCACGCCCGCGGTGTGCAGCAGCTCGGCGAACGCGCGGGTGACCTTCTTGGAGCGGTCCTCCAGGGCGCCCGCGCAGCCGACCCAGAACAGGTACTCGACCTCGTCCGGGATGCTGTCGGTGACGACCTTGACCTCGAAGGGCAGGCCCTCCATCCACTCCGTGCGGCTGGAGTTGTTCATGCCCCACGGGTTGCCCTTGTTCTCGAGGTTGCGCAGCATCACGCCGGCCTCGCTCGGGAACGCGGACTCGATGAGCACCTGGTAGCGGCGCATGTCGAGGATGTGGT
>JBAVRG010000260.1:0-3108 GCA_049694795.1 Mycobacteriales bacterium | reverse complement strand
GCGCCGAGGCGTCCGCGCACGCCGACACCAGGCGCACCGCAGCCGAGCTGTCCGCCGAGGTGGCCGTGCTCCGGGCCGACCTGACGCGGCTGGAGACCACGCTCACCGCGGCCGTGCACCAGCGCGAGCTGCTCGGCGCGGACCTCGAGGCAGTCCGGGCGAGCGAGACCTGGCGGGTCGGCAGCCTGCTCGTGCGTCCGTTCCACCGGACGGCGTCGCTGCTCCGGCGTCGCGGGTGAGGGCTGGTCCGACCGGGGAGCAGGCGCGGGCAACGGTCGCTGCCTTCTACCTGCCGCAGTTCCACCCCATCCCGGAGAACGACGCCTGGTGGGGCGAGGGCTTCACCGAGTGGAGCAACGTCGGGCGGGCGCGTCCGCAGTTCCACGGTCACCGGCAGCCCCAGGTGCCCGGGCCGTTGGGCTGGTACGACCTCCGCGACCCGGACGTGCACTTCCAGCAGCACGAGCTCGCTGCGCAGTTCGGGGTGGGCGCCTTCTGCTACTACGTGTACTGGTTCGGGGGCAAGCGGCTGCTCGAGCGACCGCTGGAAGTCGTCCTGGAGCAGCAGGAGCTCCCCACCCGCTACTTCCTGTGCTGGGCGAACGAGAACTGGACCCGCACCTGGGACGGCGCTGAGACCGAGGTCCTGGTCGGGCAGACCCACTCTCCTGAGCACGACGCCCGGATCGTCGACGACCTGGCGCCGCACCTGTCGGACCCCCGCTACCTCAGGGTCGACGGCAAGCCGCTGCTGCTGGTCTACCGATCCACCATCCTGGACGACCCGATGCGCACCACCGATGCGATCCGGGCCAGGGCGCACGCACTCGGCCTGGGTGAGCTGCACCTGGCCATGGTGCAGAGCTTCGGTGCCTGGGACCCGCGCGGTCTGGGCTTCGACTCGGCCGTGGAGTTCCCGCCCCACGGGGCGGGCATGTGGCTGAACGTCCTGCAGCCAGGGGAGGAGGAGACGCCTGCGCTGCTCGAGCCCGAGCAGGCGGCCGGAACGCTGCTGAGCTACCCACGGACGCTCGAGTGGGCCCTGTCGAAGCCGGTCCCGGACTTCCGGTGGTACCGGGGTGTCATGCCCTCCTGGGACAACACGCCGCGGCGTCAGGAGCGAGGGACGGTGTTCGTCGACGACTCCCCGGAGCTGTTCCAGACCTGGCTCGAGCGGGCGCTGCACCACACCTACCTCAACAACGAGCCGAGGGACTGGCTCGTCTTCGTGAACGCCTGGAACGAGTGGGCCGAGGGTGCCTACCTCGAACCGGACGTCGACCGCGGGACCGCACGGCTCGAGGCGGTCGCGCGAGCGCTGGCGAACACCGACGCACTGGCCGGAGCCGTCGCGCGCAGCCACGCTGCTGAGGGCGCGGACGACGCCCTGCTCGAGGTCGCCCGCGCCTACTACCGCAGCAGCGTGGTCCTGGGGCGGGAAGCCCTCGTCTCCTGGCGGCCGCCGTGACGCGCGCCTCCGTGGTCGTGCCGGTCTACAACCACGAGGACTTCGTCTCCGACGCACTCGCCTCGGCGGCTGACCAGTCCCACGACGACGTCGAGATCGTGTGCGTGGACGACGGATCCCGGGACGCCAGTGTCGTCGAGGTCCTCGACAGCGCGGAGCGGTCCGGGCGCACTGTGCTGGTGGTCCCGCAGGTCAACGCAGGAGCGCACGCCGCGCTCAACAGGGGCGCGTCGCTCGCGACGGGGGAGCTCTTGCTGTTCCTGAACAGCGATGACCGCTACGCACCCAGCCGGGTGGCGACGTTCGTGCGGGCGTGGGAGCGGGACGGCTGTCCCGACGACTTCTGGGGCTTCTCCGGCGTGACGTTCCTGGGGGAGCGGGGAGAGGTCGTCGATCCCGCGCCCCTGGGCCACGGCAAGCTGTCCAGCTACAACTACCACGCCACGCTGGGCGCCTGGGTTGGAGAGCTCCTGCCCTGGCACAACGTCATGCTGACCAGCGGCAACCTCGTCGTCAGCCGGCGGCTGTTCGACCGCGTGGGAGGGTTCAAGGAGCACCAGCTCGTCCACGACTGGGACATGGCGCTCAGGCTGCTGGCGGTCTGCGACCCGCTTGTCGTCCCGCTCCCGCTGTACGCCTACCGGCTGCACGGTGCCAACACGTTCTCCACGATCGGCGAGGAGCAGGCGGTCGCGGAGTCGCTGGAGGTCCGGCGCGCCTTCCAGCAAGCACTTCTGCGGCGCTCCACGCAGGAGCCCTATGCCAGGCACGGGACGCCCTTCGTCGACTACCTGCGCGCTGCTGTCCCGATGCGGGTCGCCTTCTCCGGCTCCTGACCAGCGGCTCCGGGCAGGACGGGCGCTGACCGCCACGGGTCGTGAACCGCAGCAGGTGAGCCGTGAGCCGGTAAACTCGGGCGTCCCTTCAGCGAACGAGGTTCCCGTGCGTCTGGTTGTCCAGGTCCCCTGCCTGAACGAGGAGGAGACGCTCCCGGCGGTCCTCGAGACGATCCCCAAGCAGATCCCCGGGATCGACGAGATCATCGTGCTGATCATCGATGACGGGTCGACAGACCGCACCGTCGAGGTGGCCAAGGAGCACGGCGTCACCCACTTCGTGCGGCACGCCCGCAACCGCGGGCTCGGTCGCTCCTTCCACGACGGCGTGCAGCGCGCGCTCGAGCTCGGGGCTGACATCGTCGTCAACACCGACGGCGACAACCAGTACCCCCAGGAGCGGATCGCCGACCTGGTCCAGCCGATCCTCGCGGGCACGGCCGACATCGTCATCGCGGACCGTCAGGTGCACCTCGTCGAGCACTTCTCGCGGCTGAAGGTCGCCCTGCAGAAGCTCGGGAGCAGGATCGTCAACAAGGCAGCGGGCACCGACCTGCCCGACGCGGCGAGCGGCTTCCGGGCCTACTCGCGCGAGAGCCTCATGCTGCTGAACACCATCACGCGCTTCAGCTACTGCATGGAGACGATCATCCAGGCGGGCAACAAGAAGCTCGCCATCTCCAGCGTCCCGGTCCGCACCAACGCGAAGACGCGGGAGTCGCGGCTGTTCAAGAGCACCTACCAGCACGTGCTCAAGAGCGCCGGGGCGATCATCCGCGCGTACATCATGTACAAGCCGTACGT
>JBAVRG010000259.1:0-6953 GCA_049694795.1 Mycobacteriales bacterium | reverse complement strand
CCGGTCACGCAGCACCGCGAGCGCGGCCACCACGGACGCGCCGGCGGTGAACGCAGCGGGACCGCCCGTCGCGGCGAGCGGGACGACGACGCCGTACAGGGAGGTGGGGACCTGGCGCCGGCCGAGCCCACCGGCGTAGAGGCCGGCGGCCAGCACCAGCGACGCGGCCGCGCGGGCCAGGGCCATGCCGTCGGACGCGGGTACCCCGAGCCGCAGGGCGGTGCGCACCTCCACCGCCGCGAGCAGGATGCCGCCGATCGCGACGAGGGTGCCTCCGGCGGAGCGCCGCAGGCTGCCGGCAGCCGCCAGGCCCACGCAGGCGGCGACCAGGAGCAGCTGGACGGCCCCGAGGAGCGCGAAGGGGACGCCGGGCTCCATGCGCGGAGTCTAGGAGCGCCGGCGGACGATCAACGGCGAATCAGCAGCCGCGCGGCGTGCCGCCCGCGCGCAGCGTGGCGAGGGCCGCGAGCGCGTCCTTGAGCGTGGACACCCGCGCCAGCGTGAGGCCGGCGGGCTTGCTGGCCTTGGCCTCGGCGCAGTTGTCCGCCGGGGCGAGGAACACCGTGGCGCCGACCGCACGGGCCCCGCGCATCTTCTCGGCGATGCCGCCGATCGCCCCGACCTTGCCGTCCGCCGTGATCTCTCCCGTCCCGGCGATGTGCCGGCCCCCGGTCAGCGACTCCGGGCCGAGCTTCTCGAGGATCCCGAGCGCGAACATCAGCCCCGCGCTCGGACCACCCACGTCCTTGAGGGTGATGTCGACCTTGACCGGGAAGGTGGAGTGCTCCTGCGGCACGATGCCGATCAGCGGGCGCGGCTGCGGGTCGGTCGAGGCGACGGTGCCGACGGTGACCGTGCCGGGCCTGCCGTCACGGGTGTAGCCGATGACGACGCTCTCACCGGGCTGGTGCCTGCTGATGAGCGCACGCAGAGCCGCCATGTCCTTCACAGCGACCCCGTCGACGGTGCGCAGGACGTCCCCGTCCTCGAGCTTGCCGTCAGCAGGCGCGCCCTTGGTGACGTCGGCGACGACGACGGTGGTCGTGGACGGCAGGCCCAGCTCGTGCAGCGCCGCAGTGGTCGCAGCATCCTGCGACTGCTGCATCTGCTGGGTGTTCTCCTGGTCGGTCTGCTCCTGCGTCTGGTCCGGGGGGAACAGGATCTCCCGCGGTACGACGGCCTCGCTCGAGGACAGCCAGCCCTGCAGCGCTTCGAGCAGCGAGATCTTGTCGCGCACGCTGACCGTCGTCAGGTCGAGCGCCCCGTCGGTCTTGTAGACCTGGTGGCCGGTGATCGACAGCACCGGGGCACCGCCGACCGCACCGAGGGTGTCGTAGGCCGGACCCGGGGTGAGGGCGACGTACGGAACGGTGGAGGAGGCACCCGCCACGGCCAGGCCCACGGCGAGCAGGCTGGCGAGCAGGAGGGTCAGGGCGCGGCGTGACACCGCACGAGCCTAAGCGAGACCGGCAGCGGGGCGCCGGTCCGCGCCCGAGGCCCGGTCAGGAGGCGAAGAAGCCCAGGCTGCTCGGGGCGTCGACGTGCTTGCCGTTGCTCGTGGCCAGAGCCACCACCGGCTGGTCCGGGACCACGCCCACGGGCTCGTCGGCGACCAGCTGCGGCACCTCGAGCTCGGCGGCCGGAGCCTCGGCGACGGGCTGCTCGACCGGCTGGGGGCCGGCCTGCGCAACCGCCTCGGCGGCACCCGGGACCTCGACGCGGTAGTAGGGCTTGAACGCCAGGGGGACCTCGTTGAGCGCGTGCACGCTCACCTCGTTGACGCCCTCGACGTTGCGCAGGTGCTCGACGAGCCGGACGGCGTCCTCGAGGCTCCCGACGCGGCGGAAGGCCGGCGTGCCGTCGTGGGCGGGGAAGAAGACGACGTGCTCCATCTGGTGCTCCTCGGCAGGTCCTGACGGATAGGGGCGCTCCCACCCGTGTCCTGCCAGGCATCGGCACGTTGTACCAGTCGCCTTGAGCCGCATGGCCCTGTCCCGCCGAGCCACCCGGGTGTCACACTTGTCACGGTTTTGTCATGCTCTGCCCCGCCTTACGCGAGGATTCGAGCCCTGATCCGTTGAGCCGTCAGTCGGGAACCCAGTCCCGACGGAAGAGGTCCCCAGTGTCGACCGCGCAAGACTTCCCCCTTCCCTATGGGGACCCCGGCGCAGCAGCCCCCACGCTCCGGCTCGTGCCCCCGCAGCCTCTCGACTTCGACGACGCCGTACGGCGGGTCCGTCCCCGGCTGCAGCGCTACGCCGTCCGCCGCCTCGGTGACCACCACGAGGCGGAGGAGCTCGTGCAGGAGGCGCTGCTGCGGGCCTACTCCCACCGCGAGCAGCTGCGCACCGAGGAGGACCTGTCGGCCTGGTCGACCGTGGTCACCGGGCGCCTGGTCATCGACCGGTTGCGGGTGCGCGGCCGCTCGACCTCGGTCGCCGAGGTCCCCGAGGGCTCACGGGTCGGTCGCGACACCGCCGACGTCGTGGTGGCCCGCGACGAGGCGCGCACCGCCCTCGACGCGCTCGACGCCATGCCCCCACGGCAGGCCGCCCTGCTGTGGGCCCGCGAGGTGGAGGGCAAGTCCTACGACGCGCTCTGCGAGCAGTTCGCCATGACCGAGCCGGCCGTGCGCTCGATCCTCACCCGCGCCCGAAAGTCGCTGCGCAAGGAGTACGCCACCCGCGGCGGGACGCTCCCCGCGGGCGGCCTCGCGGTCCTCGCGCCGTGGGCCGCCGGGCTCGGCTGGGCGGAGAAGCTGCGCCGGGCAGCGACCCGGGTCACCGTCCCGGCCGCACTCGGGGCCGTCGGCATCACCGCCCTGGGTGGCCTGATCCTGGCCCCTTTCGGCACGGCACCGGCACCGGCACAGGCGACGACGCTCTTCCACCCCACCCAGGCCATCGTGACGTCCGCGTCGGCCGGCCCGGCGGCTCAGGAGGTCCGCGCGCCGCACGGCCTGGCGCCGCTCGCCACCCCGCGACGGTCCGCTCCCGCCACCGTCACCGCGCCGCAGCACACCTCCACGCTCGAGTCCGTCGTCACGAGGCTCGACAGCACCTGCACGTCCCAGCGCACCGACCTGGCCGGCGCGGGAGGCACGGACTGCGCCCCGACGGACCGCGCGACCTACCTGTTCGTCCAGCTGCCCGCCAACCCCACCGGGCGGCGCCAGATCGGCACCGAGGTCGGCACCGGAAGCGCCCCGCGCCCGGTGCACTGCACCGACCTGCCCCAGAACCCCCTCATCCAGTGCTCGTCCCAGGGAGACCAGAAGTGAACCGTCGCCTCGTGCTTCTCACCGCCGCCGCCGCGGTCTCGGTCGGCCTCGTCGCCCCTGCGCTCGCGACGGACGTGCCCTCCCTGCCCACCGTGCCGTCCGGCGGCGGGAGCACCAACACGGTTTGCATCGTGACGTCGAAGTCCACCGACCCGAACGCCCACCACGACGGCGTCTGCGTCTGGGTGCCGCTGCCCGTCACCCAGGGCCAGTAGCCGACAACAGCTAACTAGCGGGACTTGGCCTTCGAGCGCTGCGACCGCGACTCCGCGCGGGGCTCGGGGACCGGTGCGGTCTCGGCGCCGGCGATCGCGGCCCGGAAGCGGTCGTACTGCTGCACCGTCTCGATCGCCTCGACGGGGCCACGCGGGCGGGAAGCCCAGGAGGTCCAGAGGACGGCGAGCAGCGGTGCGACGATCACCGGGCTGAGCCAGAGGATCCAGGCGGGCATGTGCAACTTCCAGTGGGATGCGAAGGCAGGTCCATCGTAGCCCCAGATCAGGGCGTTCCGACCCACTCGTCGCTGCCGTCTTCGAAGACCTGGTGCTTCCAGATCGGCACCGACGCCTTGATGTCGTCGATGAGCCGCCGCGCCGCCTCGAAGGCGACGTCCCGGTGCGCCGCCGAGGCCCCGACGACGACGGCCACGTCCCCGACCTCCAGCAGGCCGACCCGGTGCAGGGCCGCCACCGACACCACGTCGAGGTCCGCCGCCACGGCCCGCACGACCGCGGTCATCTGCTCGAGGGCGGACGGGTGCGCCGAGTAGTCGAGCGAGGTCACCTGGCGACCCCCGTCCGTGGCGCGCACCAGGCCCGTGAACGACACCACTCCCCCGGCGCGCGGGTCGTCGACGGCGGCGAGCACCTCGTCGACCGACAGGGGTACGGAGCGGATGTCGACCAGCACGCGGACAGCCTAGGGACCCCGCCCGCCGGCTGGCACCCCTAGAGATGCCGCCGGCGGCGCCGTGCCTGGCGCACCAGGGCTGCGGTACCGAGCAGTGCGACGGTCGCACCCGCCGCGGTGTAGGCGGTCGCGCGGCCGTCCGGGGCTCGGGCCGCGAGGTGGGACTCGAGCGCGCGCTCGTTGCTCCACTCGGGCACCCAGCCCGCAGCGCGCAGCCCGTCGGCCGCCAGGACCAGCGGCCCGAGCAGGTGGTCGAGCTCGCGCGGCGAGGACGTCGTCACGCCCGCGCGATGCAGCCGCTCGGCGGTCGAGAGCGCGAACGACGCGGGCAGCTCCAGCCGGCGCCGCCCGGAGAGCTGCTCGACGACGCGCTGCGGCATCGCGCCGTCCGCGCCGACACCGAGCCGGCCGGTCACCTCCCCCAGCGTTGCGAGCACCAGCGCCGACAGCAGGTCGTCGACGTGGCACAGCTGCCACAGCGGCTCGACCCCCCGCACCGCGAGCAGTCGGGGGGCTGCGAGCTGGCGCAGCACCTGGCCGTCGTACGCCGGTGACAGGCCCACCAGCGTCGCCGGGCGCAGGACGGTGACCTCGAGCCCGGTGCGGCCGGCGTGGTCCGCGAGGCGCTCCACCTCGAGGTGGTCGCCGGCCAGGGTCTCCTCGTCCGGCTCGGAGCGCAGCGGCGCGGCGTCCAGCAGCGGGACGGGGTTGTCCGGGCGGGCGCCGTAGACGTCTGCAGAGGTGCAGAGCACGACCCGGCGGACACCCGCCTCCCGCGCCGCCTCCAGCACCTGGGCGGTCCCGCGCACGTTGAGGGCGCGCCGGCTCGACGCCGGCTGCGTCACGTCGTACGACGTCGCGAGGTGCACGACGGTGCCAGCCCCCGCGAACCGGGTGCCGAGCAGCGGGTCGCGCACGTCCGCGGTGCGCCAGACCACGCCCTCCAGCCGGCTGGGCGCGGTGTCGAGCCCTACCAGCGCGCCGAGGTCCTCCCGTACCGCGAGCCGCTGCACGAGGGCGAGGCCCAGCCCCGAGGCGGCGCCGGTGACGGCGACCACCTCCGCACCCGAGCTCTTGCGCCGTAGGCGAACCACGAGGGACAGGCTCTCGCACTTCGGCGGGTTACGTTGGACCCATGATCTGCGGACGCCTGTCGTGACCCGGCCGCCCTTCGGCTTCGGCCCCGGGGGAGCCGGCGACGACGACGCGGGCGACGAGTTCGGGGACGACCCCTTCGGCCTGGCGAAGATGTTCGGCGCGGGCGGCGCCGGCCTGTTCTCGCAGCTGCAGCGCCTGATGTCCTGGTCCGGGGGTCCGGTCAACTGGGACCTCGCCAAGGAGGTCGCGCAGGCAGCGCTGTCCGAGAGCGACCCGACGGTAACGCCCGAGCAGGCGCGTGAGGTCGCCGACGCCGGCCGGCTCGCGGACGTCTGGCTCGACCCGGTGACGACGCTGCCCGCCTCGGGCGGCGAGCCGGTGGCGTGGAGCCGGCGGGGCTGGCTCGACGGGACGCTGGCCTCGTGGCAGCAGCTCGTCGACCCGGTGGCGGGCCGGGTGACCGCGGCGATGGGCGGGGCGCTCGAGAAGGGCCTGACCGGCGACAACCTCCCCCCTGAGCTGAGCACCATCATGTCCGGACTCGGCCCGAACCCCTTCGCCGGCGTCATGGAGCAGGTCGGCGGCTTCGTGTTCGGCGCGCAGGTGGGGCAGGCGCTCGGCGCGCTCGGCGGGGAGGTGCTGAGCTGCACCGAGGTCGGCATCCCGATCGGCCGCAGCGCGCTGCTGCCCGCCAACGTCGAAGCCTTCGCCGAGGGGCTCGAGGTGCCGCTGGACGAGGTGCGTCTGTACCTGGCGCTGCGCGAGGCCGCCCACCAGCGGTTGTTCGTGCACGTCCCGTGGCTCAAGGCGCACCTGTTCGACGCGGTCGACGCCTACGCCCGCGGCATCGAGGTCGACCCGTCGGCCATCGAGCGGGCGATCGGCTCGTTCGACCCGTCCGACCCCGCGTCGGTGCAGGAGGCGCTCGGCTCGGGGCTCTTCGAGCTCGAGCAGACCCCCGCGCAGCAGGCGGCGCTCAACCGCCTCGAGACCGCCCTGGCACTCGTCGAGGGCTGGGTGGACCTCGTCGTCGACGCGGCCGCCACCCGGACCCTCCCGCACGCGGTCGCTCTGCGCGAGACGGTACGGCGCCGCCGGGCCACCGGAGGACCCGCGGAGCAGACCTTCGCCACCCTGGTGGGGCTGCAGCTGCGACCCCGCCGGCTGCGCGAGGCCGCTGCGCTGTGGGAGGCGCTCACGGCGACCCGCGGCATCGAGGGCCGCGACGCGCTCTGGGCGCACCCGGACCTGCTGCCGGGGCCGGCCGACCTCGACGACCCGAGCGCCTTCACCGGGACAGGAGCCGAGACCGACTGGGATGCCGGGCTCCGGGCGCTCGACAAGGACCTGGACGGCCGGCTGGACGAGGACGCCGGCTCGCCGTACGGGCCCGACGGCGGCTCCGCCAGCAGCCCGGACGACGGCACCCCCGACGGTCCCCCCGACAGCCCTCCCAACACTGACCCGCCCACGCCGTCAGCCGGCTGATCGCCCCGGCGCAGGCGGGCACTGAGGGGGCAGGTGTCCGCCGTTCGGCCCTGTGGATCTTGACCGGCAGGAAGGTGCCGGCGCGGTCCGCAGCGCGCGTGCAACGAGCCGGTCACGCGCTGTCCGCTTTGCGACCAGTTTTTCTCCACCCACAGGCCGTGGACACGTTTCCGCAGGT
>JBAVRG010000258.1:0-2479 GCA_049694795.1 Mycobacteriales bacterium | reverse complement strand
AGCGGCCCGCCCGTTGTGGAGATCGGTCCCCATCCGGTCGAGCGGACCCGCACGTTCAGCATCCGGACCCACGGCCCCTGCCCACGGCTGTCGAGCCCAATCACGTACCCCTCTCCCTCGAGGTAGCTGTCCTGCACCGTGACGCCGCCGATCGGGTCCCCCCAGGTGCTCTGCAGGAAGAAGGCACCCGTCACGTCAGGGCCGGAGGCGTCGATCCTGGTTCGGACGATTCGCAAGGGGCCGGTCCCGGAACGGCGCGTGAACCCGTCCACGTGCGTGCCTCCGATCGACGTCATGTCGCGGATGTAGGTGTCGGACATCGATCCGCATCCGGTCCCGTCCAGCCAGGCGCCCACCGACATGCCGGTGATGGACAGGCCGGAGAGTTCGTAGCTGCCCGCGACCCTCCCCGCAACCCCGATCCGCTCACCACGCTGCATGGCCGACCCGTCGATGTCAGAGTCCTTGACGACTGTCGTTGCGCCCAGGACAAGCGCCACCCGACCTCCGACCGGCGCCAGCCAGACCCGGTCCAGGGTGATGTCCTTCAACAACGACAGGTCGAGCGTGGACGTGATCTTCACCCTGCTGATCGTGGATCCTGACCTCACCGCTCCGTGGAAGACGCGCAGGGTGCTGCGGTCGACGCCGGCGCCGGAGAGCCCGACCGTGGAGGGGGTCAGCTCCCACCCGGGGACAGGCACGCGTGGTGTTTCCAGATCCGGTGCCAGGGTGGGCCCGCGCGACCCGAGCACGCCAAGGACGCCGAGCACCGCCGTCAGGACGACGAGCAGAGCCACCACGACCAACGGACGGTCGACCGCAGCCTTCCCAGCCCGGTGGTCGACGTGCTGGGTCTCACCTCGCTCGGAAGGCATCAGCACCCCCGCCTTCGCGAGCCGTGGCATGACGAGCAGCGCAGAGGGGCAGCGGGCCCCGTCTCCCCCAGCGCCGAACGAGGCCGCAGTGCAGGGAGCCACACCAGGCCGCCGGGTCCACAGTCCGACGCTAGGCACTCGCCGGGCCATCCGAGTCAAGCATCGGGGTCATCTGCTCGTACGCCGATTGAAGAAGTCGCGCCTGCCCAGGCCGCAACCCCATGCCGGCGCGGCGCGCGACGGCAACTGCTTCGAGCGAGGAGTGGACTCCGAGCTTCGCCAGAGTGCGTCGACGATGCGTCCGCACGGTGTTGGGCGACACGTACAGACGCTTGGCGATCGCCTCCTGACCCAATCCCTCGACCATGCACTGCAGCACGTCGAGCTCCCGTGCAGTCAGGTCCTCCAAGGGATTGCTGGTCGGGCGCCTCATCTGCGTCAGAAGCAGCTGGACGACCGGGCCGAGCATCGTCGACGACAGCCAGATCTCGCCCCGTACGACGGCTCGGATCGCCTGCAGGAGCAGCTCGACCGGGCTGTCCTTGCCCACCCATGCCTGCACCCCTGCCCTGAGCGCCTCGGCCACGTCAGCAGGTCGATCCGAGTCGCCCAGGAGCACGACGTGAGGTGCTGGCTCGAGGCCGCGCAGGCGCCGGGCCAGCTCGACCCCGTGCATGTCCTCAAGGCACTGCCCAAGCAGGACGGTCCTCACCCGGTGCGTCGGGACGAGAGCGAGAGCGTGCGAGCCCCGGCTGACTCCCTCGACCACCTCGAGGTCGGACTCCAGAGCGAGCCTGACGGCGAGCGCCTCTACGAACACCATCTGCTGGTGGACCACCAGCAGTGAGACCCGCGAGGTTCCCGTGCCTTCCTCCACCACGTCAGGTCCTGTCCTCCCTGGGACTGTCGGTTCTCGGCCGCGGACTGCTGCTCTCACGCGCCCGTGTCAGCCATCGGGCCAGCCTCTTGGGGGACGAGCCCGTGCTCGATGGCGAAGGCCGCCGCCTCCAGCCGTGACTGCACCCCGAGCTTCGTCATCATGCTGTGGGTGTGCGTGCGGGCCGTGCTGTAGCTCACGCCCATGCCTGCGGCGATGGCGTGGGTCGACTCGCCCCGCACGAGCCGCTCGAGGGCCTCCCGCTCGCGGGGTGTCAGCACCGCCATGCGAGGTGCCGCGAACGCGGGGACCGCGCGCCGGGGGGCGGGCACGACGACCACCGACCCCGCCACCACCTTGTCGAATGATTCCAGGATGGTGCGCAGCCCGTTGCTCTTGCGCAGGACGCCGCGCACACCCGCGTCGAGCGCCCTCCGCACAGTGGCAGCGTCGACGTCGCCGGTCAGCATGATCACGCGTGTCGAGGGCGACACCGCGAGGATGCGACGTGCGGCCTCGATGGTGTCATCGCCCTTGCGGAAGCTGCCTGCCATGAGGCAGACGTCAGTCGCGTGCTCGCGCGCCGCCAGCAAGGCCTCTCGTGGGCTTCCGGCGAGGATGACGGTGTCGCCGCGACCCCGCAGCACCGTCGCCAGCGCTTCCGCGAGGAGCTGGTGGTCGTCGCACACGAGCACCTTCACCGAAGCTCCCAAAGCAACCTGCA
>JBAVRG010000257.1:0-2798 GCA_049694795.1 Mycobacteriales bacterium | reverse complement strand
CGGCGGCTCCGGTGGCGCCGCGCGTCCTCCCGCGGCGGGCGAGCCGCTCCCGCGCGCTGCCGACCCGTCGGGAGGCCAGGAAGGCGCACACCGCCACCCGCTGGGTCCGCCCGTCGTACGCCGCCGTGGTGAGCCCGTTCGGGATGCGCTGGGGCCGGATGCACAAGGGCGTCGACTTCGGTGCGTCGTACGGCGCCCCCATCCACGCCATCGGCGCCGGCGTGGTCGTCGGCGCCGGGTACCAGGCGGAGGAGAGCGGCTACGGCCAGATCACGCTGATCCGGCACGCGGACGGCATCGTCAGCGCCTACGCGCACCAGTCCCAGCTGCTGGTGCACGTCGGCGAGCACGTGGAGGCGGGCGAGGTCATCGGCTACGTCGGCGACACCGGGCACGTCACCGGCCCGCACCTGCACTTCGAGATCCGCACGAGCACCCACGGCGGCCAGATCGACCCGGTCGCCTGGCTGCGCCGGCACGGCGTCGACGTCTGACCGCCGGGATCAGAGCTTCTCGAGCGGGGCGTAGCGCAGCAGCAGCCACTTCGCGCCGGTGCCGGCGCCGAAGTCGACCTCGGCCTGGGCCTGGTCGCCCGCGCCGCGGGTGCCGGTGACGGTGCCGAGCCCGAAGGCGTCGTGGGACACCCGGTCCCCGACCTCCAGGCTCGGGATCGGCCGGAGCCCGGGTGCCGAGCGCGCGCGGACGGGCGACGAGGCGACCCGGTCGGCGGCTCTGCTCAGCGCGGGCGGTGACGCGACGGTGGACTCGAGCCGGCGCCAGTCGAGCAGGTGCGCGGGCAGCTCCTCGAGGAACCGCGACGGCGGGTTGTAGGACGTCTGCCCCCAGGCCGAGCGCAGGTGCGACCGGCTGACGTAGAGCTTCTGCCGGGCCCGGGTGATCCCGACGTAGGCCAGCCGCCGCTCCTCCTGCAGCTCGGCCTGGTCGCCGAGCGCACGCAGGTGCGGGAAGACGCCGTCCTCCAGGCCGGTGAGGAACACGACGGGGTACTCCAGGCCCTTGGCGGCGTGCAGCGTCATGAGCGTGACGACGCCGCCGTTGCCGTCCGGGTCGGGGACGCTGTCGGCGTCGGCGACCAGCGACACCTGCTCGAGGAACTCAGGGACGCCGCCGTCGGGCACCCGCTCCTCGAACTCGCGGGCCACGCCGACGAGCTCGGAGAGGTTCTCGACCCGCGACTCGTCCTGCGGGTCGACCGACTCGGACAGCTCCTTGACGTAGCCGGTGCGGTCGAGGACCGCCTCGAGCACCTCGGCCGGGGGCATCTTGCCCTCGACGAGGGCGCGCAGCTCCTCCATCAGGTCCGAGAACTGCTTGACCGCGCTCGCGCTGCGCGGCGCCAGGCCGGGCACCTCGTCGCTGCGGCGCAGCGCCTCGGCGAAGCTGATCCGCTCCCGACTCGCGAAGGCCTCGACGCAGGCCTCCGCCCGGTCGCCGATGCCACGGCGGGGGGTGTTGAGGATGCGGCGCAGCGACACCGTGTCGGACGGGTTGGCGAGGACCCGCAGGTAGGCCAGCGCGTCGCGCACCTCCTTGCGCTCGTAGAAGCGCACGCCACCGACCACCCGGTACGGCAGGCCGAGGCGGATGAACACCTCCTCGAACGACCGGGACTGCGCGTTCGTCCGGTAGAAGACCGCGACGTCGCACGGCTGGAAGGTGCCGGCGTCGGTGAGGGCGTCGACCTCCCCGGCGACGAACGCCGCCTCGTCGTGCTCGTTGTCGGCGACGTAGCCCACGATCAGGTCGCCGTCGCCCGCATCGGTCCACAGCCGCTTGTCCTTGCGCCCCTCGTTGCGGGCGATGACGGCGTTGGCGGCCGTGAGGATCCGCTGCGTGGAGCGGTAGTTCTGCTCGAGCAGCACCACCGCGGCGTCGGGGTAGTCCACCTCGAAGTCCATGATGTTGCGGATGTCGGCGCCGCGGAACGCGTAGATCGACTGGTCCGCGTCACCGACGACGCACAGCTCCGCGGCGGGCAGCTCGCCGGTCGGCTGGGTGAGCTCCTTCACGAGCGTGTACTGCGCGTGGTTGGTGTCCTGGTACTCGTCGACCAGCACGTGCCGGAATCGCCGGCGGTAGTGCTCCGCGACGTCCGGGAAGGCCTGGAGCAGCTCGACCGTCGTCATGATGAGGTCGTCGAAGTCCATGGCGTTCGCCTCGCGCAGGCGCTGCTGGTAGAGCTTGTAGACCTCGGCGCGGGTCTGCTCGTGGACGTTGCTCGCCCTCGCGGCCGCGCTCTCCCAGTCGACCAGCTCGTTCTTCAGGTCGCTCACCTGGTTGGACAGCTGGCGGGCCGGGAAGCGCTTCGGGTCGAGGTCGAGGTCGCGGCAGACGAGGGTCATGAGGCGCTGCGCGTCGGCCTGGTCGTAGATCGAGAACGTCGTCGTGAAGCCGAGCTTCTTGGCCTCGGCGCGCAGGATGCGCACGCAGGCGCTGTGGAACGTGCTCACCCACATGACCCGCGCGCGGCCGCCGACGAGGGCTGCGACCCGCTCCTTCATCTCCCCGGCGGCCTTGTTGGTGAACGTGATGGCGAGCACCTCGCCGGGCTGCACCCCGCGGGCAGCGAGCAGGTAGGCGATCCGGGTCGTCAGCACCTTGGTCTTGCCCGAGCCGGCACCGGCGACGACCAGCAGCGGTGAGCCCTCGTGGACGACCGCCAGCCGCTGCTGCGGGTTGAGCCCCTCCAGCAGGCGCTCCGAGGGCGGAGCGAGCACGGCCGGGGCCCCGAGGTCGTCGAACACCTGTCCCATCCTAGGGAGCCGTCCGACGGACCC
>JBAVRG010000256.1:0-2630 GCA_049694795.1 Mycobacteriales bacterium | reverse complement strand
TGCCGATCTCGACGATCTCGATGAGCTTCGTCGGGTTGCTGTCGAGGTCCACCATGTTCCCGGCCTCCTTGGCGGCGGAGGTCCCGGTGTTCATGGCGACGCCGACGTCGGCCTGAGCGAGGGCGGGGGCGTCGTTGGTGCCGTCACCCGTCATCGCGACGAGCTTGCCGCCCTCCTGCTCGCGCTTGATGAGCGCCATCTTGTCCTCGGGGGTGGCCTCGGCGAGGAAGTCGTCGACGCCGGCCTCCTCGGCGATGGCCTTGGCGGTGAGCGGGTTGTCACCGGTGATCATCACGGTGCGAATGCCCATGGCCCGCATCTCGTCGAAGCGCTCCCGCATGCCGGCCTTCACGACGTCCTTGAGATGAACGACGCCGAGGACCTGCGCGCGATCCCCGCGGCGCTCGGCGACGAGCAGCGGCGTGCCACCCGAGGCGGAGATCCCGTCGACGAGCTGGTCCGTCGCGGCCGGGACCTCGCCGCCCTGCTCGCGTACCCAGGTGGCGACCGAGGAGCTGGCGCCCTTGCGGACCTGCCGCGGCACGCTCTCGTCGAGATCGACGCCGGACATCCTGGTCTGGGCGGTGAAGGGCACGAAGGTGGCGTGCGGCAGCTCTCCCTCGTGCCGCTCGCGCAGACCGTACGCGGTCTTGGCCAGCACGACGATCGAGCGTCCTTCCGGCGTCTCGTCGGCCAGGCTCGACAGCTGCGCAGCGTCGGCGAGCTCTTCGACCCTGCAATCGCCGACCGGAAGGAACTCCGCCGCCTGGCGGTTGCCGAGGGTGATGGTGCCGGTCTTGTCGAGCAGCAGGGTGTTCACGTCACCGGCTGCCTCGACAGCACGGCCGGACATGGCCAGCACGTTGCGCTGCACCAACCTGTCCATGCCGGCGATGCCGATCGCGGACAGCAGCCCGCCGATGGTCGTCGGGATGAGGCACACGAGCAGGGCCGTGAGGATGACGAGCGACTGCTCGGCATGGCTGTAGACCGCCATCGGCTGGAGCGTCGCGACCGCCAGCAGGAACACGATCGTCAGCGAGGCCAGGAGGATGTTCAGCGCGATCTCGTTCGGGGTCTTCTGCCGGCTGGCCCCCTCGACGAGGGCGATCATCCGGTCCACGAACGTCTCGCCGGGCTTGCTCGTGATCTCCACCACGATGCGGTCGGACAGCACCTTCGTGCCGCCCGTCACAGCGGACCGGTCGCCGCCGGACTCCCGGATGACGGGGGCGGACTCTCCCGTGATCGCCGACTCGTCGACGCTGGCCACCCCGTCGACGACGTCGCCGTCGCCGGGGATGACCTGACCGGCCTCCACCACGACGTGGTCGCCGACCTGCAGCGCGGTGGCCGACACGACCTCCTCCGGTGCGCTGTCGGGCCAGTCCCGCAGCAGCCGTGCCGTGGTGTCCTTGCGCGCGTTGCGCAGGGTCGCGGCTTGCGCCTTGCCTCGGCCTTCGGCCACGGCCTCGGCGAGGTTGGCGAACAGCACCGTCGCCCACAGCCACCCTGTGACCCACCAGGCGAACGCGCTCGGCTTCGTGACCGCCAGCCAGGTGGTGAGGACCGAGCCGACCTCGACGACGAGCATCACCGGGTTGTGCCACAGGCTGCGCGGGTCGAGCTTGCGGACCGCGTTCGGCAGCTCGTGCAGCAGCTGGCGCGGGTTGAGCAGACCGCCGCTGACCGGGGCACTCATCGCGCGAGCCCCTCGGCGAGCGGGCCGAGCGCAAGCGCCGGGAAGAACGTCAGTCCGACCACGATCACGACCACTCCACTGACGAGGCCGACGAACAGCGGCCGGTGAGTCTCCAACGTGCCCGCCGTCACGGGCACCGGTTGCTGCCTGGCGAGCGAGCCGGCCAAGCCCAGGGCGAACACCATGGGCAGGAACCGGGCGACGAGCATCACCACGCCGCCGGCCACGTTGAACCAGGTGGTGTTCGCCGACAGACCGGCGAACGCGGAGCCGTTGTTGTTGCCCATGGAGGCGAACCCATACAGCAGCTCGGACAGCCCGTGCGGCCCTTCGTTGAGCAGCGCGGCCCGTTGGCCAGGCATCGCGATCGCGAGCGCGGTGGCCAGCAGCACGCAGAACGGCGTGGCCAGGATGAACAAGCTGGCGAACTTGATCTCCCGTGCCTGGATCTTCTTGCCCAGGTACTCCGGTGTTCTGCCCACCATCAAGCCGGCAACGAACACGGCCACCACCGCGATGACGAGCACGCCGTACAGCCCGGAGCCGACACCGCCAGGGACGATCTCGCCAGTGAGCATGTTCGCCAGCAGTACCCCGCCGCCGAGCGCCGTGTAGCTGTCGTGGAAGGAGTTCACAGCGCCGGTGGAGGTGAGCGTGGTCGAGGTGGCGAACAGGCTGCTGCCGGGAACCCCGAAGCGCACCTCCTTGCCCTCCATCGCGGCCTGCGCGGCCATCGGCGCCGCCCCGTGGTGAGCCGCCTCGAATCCCCAGACAGCCGCCAGGGACCCGAGCCAGAACAGCGCCATCACCGCGACGATCGCGTAGCCCTGCCGGACGTCCCCCACCATGCGCCCGAACGTGCGCGGCAGCGAGAAGGGGATGACCAGCAGCAGGAAGATCTCGACCCAGTTCGTGAACGGGTTGGGGT
>JBAVRG010000255.1:0-6942 GCA_049694795.1 Mycobacteriales bacterium | reverse complement strand
GTGTCGTGTGCCTGCGGGAGCACGGCCCGCCCGGCCAGGAGGTCGGCCAGGACGAAGAGCACCGGCAGGAAGGCGTTGCCGCCGAAGATGTCGCTCATCGCGAGCTGGTAGTCGCCCATGCGCGTGCTGACGAGGCCGGTCGAGACCTCCGGCAGGGACGTCGCCGCCGCCAGCACGGTGGCCCCGAACAGCACGCCGGTCAGGTGGATGTGCGCAGCGATCGCCTCCCCCGAGCGCTCCAGCACCACGCCGGCAACGAGCGTGACGAGGGCCGCGACCCCGAAGACGGCCGCGGTGCGCGGCGTCGACGCGCCCCGCGCGGTCGCTCGCTTCTCCTTGGTGGCCTGCGCGTGCCCCTTGCGGGGCTGCTGGCCGTCGGGGGCCTCACCGGAGTCGTGCCAGGGCAGGCCGTGCTGCGCCCGGGACAGCAGCACCATCCCGGAGAGCCACAGCAGCAGGATGAGCAGGCTCGCCGGGGTGAGGCGCAGGTAGTACAGGTGCGCCGGGAGCTGGGTGCCCATGACCGTCACCACCAGCACCGCGATCACCAGCGCCGCCTCCAGCACCAGCGTCAGGCTGGCGGCCTGGTAGGTCAGGGGCCGCAGCGGCCGCACGCCGAACGCGTCCAGCACGGCGAGAACCACTGTCTGGATGGCGATCCCGCCAAGGATGTTCCCCACCGCGATCGCGACGGCGTGCTGCAGAGCCGCGGACGCGGTGATGGCGATCTCGGGCAGGTTGGTGGTGATCGCCAGCATGATCGACCCCCCGAGCGCAGCTCCCAGGTGCAGCCGCTCGTCGAGCACGTCGGTGGTCTCCGACAGGAAGACGCCGGCTCCCCAGATCGCGCCTGCGGCGCCGAGGAAGACCAGGACCAGCAGCGGGAGGGCGAGCCCTGACACGACGGCTCCTTCGAGTGTGCTCGGGGGCGGCGCGCTCTGCCCTACCCGGCCTCGGTCCACCAGCACCCCTTGGCGCTGTGGTGACAATTCCGTATTCATCCTGATGTTCAGGTTCGTGTCAGGTTACGCGGCGTGATGGCTCTCTAGGTTCCGTCCACCCCTCAGCCGCTCCGGCGGCTCCTGTCCACGGAAGGACGTCCATGGCCCGTACCCCCTCGGTCCTGACGCGACCGGCTGCTTCCCGCACGCCGGCCGCCACGACCACCCTGAAGACCGCGATCACGAGCACGCTCGCGGCAGCAGCACTGGTCACCGCCAGCAGCGCCGCCTTCATCGCCCCCGCGCAGGCCGCCCCCTCCTCAGGCGGCTCTTCGTCGGGGGCGCACCCGTCCGGGCACGGCCACGCGAAGGTCTACCCCACCAAGGAGTTCACGACGTCGCACCGGCCCAGCGGCCCCAAGGGCGCGACGACCGCGTCCGGCTCGGGTCCCCTGGCCTACGGCGGTGCCGTGGACGGGATCGGTGTCACGACCGGCGCCCCGAAGACGTACCTGATCTTCTGGGGATCGCAGTGGGGCACCTCGTCCACCGGCACGGACGGCTACCTGCACCTGAGCGGTGACAGCCAGGGGATGGCCCCGCGGGTCCAGGCGGTGATGAAGGGCATCGGCACGAACAACGAGACCTGGTCCGGGGTCATGACGCAGTACTGCGAGGGCGTCGCCACTGGCGCGACGAGCTGTCCCTCCAGCTCCTCGCACGTGGGCTACCCGACCGGCGGCAGCCTCGCCGGCACCTGGTACGACGGGTCGGTCGCCGCGCCGAGCCAGGCCAGCGGGCACCAGCTCGCCGTCGAGGCGGTCGCCGCCGCCGGCCACTTCGGCAACACGACCGCGAGCAGCAACCGCAACGCCCAGTACGTCGTCGTCTCACCGTCGGGCACGCACCCGGACGGCTTCAACACCGCGAGCGGCAACTTCTGCGCCTGGCACGACTGGAACGGCGACACCACCATGAGCGGCGGGGCAGCCAGCTCGTCGTACGGCGACATCGCCTTCACGAACCTGCCCTACCTCACCGACGCGGGCACGAGCTGCGGCCAGAACTACGTGAACTCGGGCTCGGCCGGCACGCTGGACGGCGTCTCCATCGTGGAGGGCCACGAGTACGCCGAGACCATCACCGACCAGAACCCCGCCGGCGGCTGGACCGACAGCACCGGCTACGAGAACGCCGACAAGTGCGCCTGGGTCGGCACCGGTGGCACCGGCGGTGCGCAGAACATCGCCTTCACGACCGGCTCGTTCGCGATGCAGTCCAGCTGGTCCAACGACGCGAACGGCTGCCAGATCAGCCACCCCATCGTCACCAACGGCGGCAACACCGTCACGGTCACCAACCCCGGGGCGCAGTCGGCCACCGTGGGGACGGCGACCAGCCTGCAGATCCACGCGACGGACTCCGCGAGCGGCCAGACCCTGACCTACTCCGCGACCGGTCTGCCAGCCGGCCTGTCGATCGGCAGCGCGACGGGCCTGATCTCCGGGACGCCCACCACGGCCACGACCTACAGCGTCACCGTGACCGTGAAGGACACCACCAACGCGTCCGGTGCGGCGTCCTTCACCTGGACGGTCAACAGCTCCGGCACCGGCTGCCCGAGCCCCGGCCAGAAGCTGGGCAACCCCGGCTTCGAGACCGGGACGGCCTCTCCCTGGACGGCCAGCTCTGGCGTCATCGACAGCAGCACCGGCGAGCCTGCGCACTCGGGCTCGTGGAAGGCCTGGCTGGACGGGTACGGCGCCACTCACACCGACACGCTGTCGCAGTCGGTGACCCTGCCCACCGGGTGCAGCAGCTACGTGTTCACGTTCTGGCTGCACATCGACACGGCGGAGACGACCACGTCGACGGCCTACGACAAGCTGACGGTGGCGGCGGGCAGCACGACGCTCGCGACGTACTCCAACCTCAACAAGAGCACCGGGTACGTGCAGAAGTCCTTCAACCTCTCGTCCTTCGCCGGCACGACCGTGACGCTGAAGTTCACCGGGACCGAGGACTCCTCCCTGCAGACCTCGTTCGTGATCGACGACACGGCGGTCAACGTCAGCTGACAGCAGTCAGCCCGGGCGGCCGGCTGGAACCTTGGGGTCCAGCCGGCCGTCCCATGACCAGGAGGTGGCCCATGAAGACCTGGTTGGTGCTGAGCGCCTGCCTGCTCAGCGCGTGCGCCGGAGGCGGGGGCACGTCTGTGACGACAGCGCCACGGGTGGTGCACGTCGACGAGTCCGCGAACGGCACGCAGGTGCAGCTGCGCGTGGGGGACCACCTCGACGTCGCCCTCGCAGGCACCTACTGGCAGCTGGCCGCCCCGACAGGGAAGGTCCTGACCCCCGGTCCCCTGCCCTCGTCGTCACCGCAGCCGCCCTGCCGCCCCGTGGGAAGCGGGTGCGGCAGCACCGCAGCGGACTACGTCGCGACGACCGCGGGGACCGCCACCGTCCAGGCGACCCGCGTCAGCTGCGGCGAGGCCCTGCGCTGCACCCCCGACAAGAGCCACTGGGCTCTCACGGTGACCGTCGAGAGGTAGACAGGTGCAGGCTTGCTGTCCCGAGCAGCTCACGACGTGAGGAGGCGACGATGCCGACCCTGCACATCGAGCACGCCATCACGGACCTGTCGACCTGGCTGGAGACCTTCAACAGGTTCGCCGATGCCCGGAGGGATGCCGGGGTGCGAGCGCAGCGCGTTCACCAGCCCGTGGACGACGTGCACTACATCTACGTGGCGCTGGACTTCGACACCGTCGATGACGCGAACGCGTTCAAGCTCTTTCTCGAGACGAGGGTCTGGAGCGCACGAGAGGCATCGCCGGGCCTTGCCGGGACTCCGACGGCGCGCATCCTGACCGAGGTGCCGACGCCCATCCGCGAGTAGGTCAGGATCACCAGCTCTGCCTCGGCGGTCGCCGACCAGCGCTGGCCGGCCGAGCCACCCACGGATGGCCAGGACAGCCCGGGATCTGCCGGTGTCTCCATCGTTCATCCAAGCGGGGTGATGTGACGCCTCCGGCTCCCGGGGTCTGCTCGGCGAGACGTTCGAAGCCCGCCCTTGGAGGTCTTCACCATGGCCATCAACGAGTACCCGCCCGGCACGGCGTTCCCGGGGGTGATCGGTCGTACGGCGGACGAGTCCAGCCCCGCATGGCCACGGCCCGTGCGGGCGTTGCCCGGCTCCCCGAACGTGTTGTTCGTCGTGCTCGATGACGTCGGGTTCGGGCAGCTGGGCTGCTACGGCAGCCCGATCGCCACGCCGAACTTCGACGCGCTGGCCGAGAGCGGCCTGCGTTTCAACAACATGCACACGACGGCGCTGTGCTCGCCGAGCCGGTCGTGCATCGTCACCGGCCGAAACCACCACAGCAACGCCATGGCCTGCATCACCGAGTTCGCGACGGGCTACCCCGGTTACAACGGCGTCATCCCGTTCGAGAACGGGTTCCTGTCCGAGATGCTGCTCGGGCACGGCTACAGCACGTTCATGGTCGGCAAGTGGCACCTGACGCCGACCAACCAGGAGACCGCCGCCGGTCCCTACGACCGCTGGCCGCTGGCCCGCGGCTTCGAGCGGTTCTACGGGTTCCTGGGCGGCGACACCAGCCAGTGGTATCCCGACCTGGTCTACGACAACCACCAGGTCGAGCCGCCCGCGACGCCGGAGGAGGGCTATCACCTCACCGAGGACCTCGTCGACCGGTCGATCCAGTTCATCGCCGACGCCAAGCAGATCGACCCGGACAAGCCGTTCTACCTGCATCTGTGCTTCGGTGCCGCGCACGCGCCGCACCACGTGGCGAAGGAGTGGGCGGACCGCTACGCCGGGCAGTTCGACGACGGCTGGGACGCCTACCGCGAGGGGGTGTTCGCCAAGCAGAAGGAGCTGGGCATCGTCCCGGCAGACGCCGAGCTCTCCCGCCACGACCCGGACGTCCCGGACTGGGACGCCCAGCCCGAAGCGGCGCGCCGGCTGTTCAGCCGGATGATGGAGGTGTTCGCCGGCTTCCTCAGCCACACCGACCACCACCTCGGCAGGCTGCTCGCCTACCTGCGCGAGCAGGGACTGCTCGACAACACGATCGTCATGGTGATCTCCGACAACGGCGCGAGCGCCGAGGGCGGCCCGACCGGCACCACGAACGAGGCACAGTTCTTCAACAACGCCCAGGAGTCGCTCGAGGACAGCCTGAAGGCCATCGACGAGATCGGCGGCCCGAAGCACTTCAACCACTACCCCTGGGGCTGGACGTGGGCCGGGAACACGCCGTTCCGGCGCTGGAAGCGGGAGACCTACCGCGGGGGCGCGTCCGACCCGTTCATCGTCTCGTGGCCGCAGGGAATCCGAGCCAGGGGTGAGATCCGCGGCCAGTACGCGCACCTCGTCGACATGGTGCCCACCGTGCTCGACCTGCTCGGCTTCGAGCCGCCGGCCACGATCAGAGGTGTCACGCAGTCGCCGATCCAGGGCGTCAGCTTCGCGCACACCCTGGACGACGCCCCTGCCGTCAGCCGCCACCACACGCAGTACTTCGAGATGTTGGGTCACCGCGCCATCTACCACGACGGCTGGCGCGCGGTCTGCCCGTGGCCCGGGCCGTCGTTCACCGAGGCCGGGATCCCGTTCGGGCAACCGATCTCGGCCGAGAAGCTCATCGAGCTCGATGCGAAGGGCTGGGAGCTCTACCACGTGGCCGAGGACTTCTCCGAGACGCACGACGTGGCAAGCGAGCACCGTGACAAGCTCATCGCGCTCATCGGCATGTGGTACGTCGAGGCCGGGAAGTACGGCGTGCTGCCGGTCGACGGCAGCGGATTGGATCGTCTCCTCGTCGAGAAGCCGCTCGTGGCCTCACCACGCGACCGTTACGTCTACGTGCCCAACACGCAGTCGATCCCGTTCGGCGCGGCCCCTCGCGTCCTCAACCGGCCGCACAGCATCACGGCCAGCGTCGAGATCCCCGAGAACGGCGCCGAAGGCGTCCTCCTGGCTCAGGGCTCCGCGGCGGGTGGCTACTCGTTGTACATGAAGGACGGCCGGCTGCACTACGTCCACAACTACGTCGGCCGAAGCCTCCATCGGGTTTCCTCACCAGAGCCGGTCCCCGCAGGTGCGCACGAGCTTCGCTTCGAGTTCGAGCCGATCGGGGAACCCGACTTCGCGCAGGGCCGCGGTGCGCCGGGACGTCTGCAGCTCTACGTCGACGGCAGCCTCGTCGCCGACGCGGACGCCCCGGTGACGACGCCCTTCATGCTCAACCCGGGTGCACTCACCTGCGGTGCCAACCCCGGCTCGCCGGTGACCCCCGACTACCCGTCGCCGTTCCGGTTCACCGGCACCCTGCACTCCGTCACCGTCGACGTGTCGGGCCAGCTCATCACGGACACCGAGAGCGAGATGCGGATGGCGATGGCTCGGCAGTAGCACCGCGACGGCTCAGGTGCCCATGCACCCGGTCGGCTACGTGGTCGCCAAGGCTGACCGCTCGGCGCACATCGCGACAGCCCGCTCGACAGTGGGCACCATGTTCTCGGGGCCGATGCGAGCGGTCAGGCCGGTGGCGTCGAACTTCTCGGCCAGCGGGGACTTGAGGCGTGCCACGACGAAGGTGATCCCGCGCGCACGCAGCTGCTCGACGAGCTGCAGGAGGGCGGCGACCCCGGAGGCGTCTACGTCCGCGACACTCTCCGCGTCGAACACCAGCCATCTCGTGTCGTCCGGGGCGGCGTCGATCGCTTCGAGGACCCGGGCCGTGACGTAGTTGGTGTTGGCGAAGAACAAACGGTCGTCCAGCCGGTAGACGACCACGCCCGGCGTCACCCGGGCCGAGGGATGGAGCGAGACGTCGGCGTAGCCGCCGAGACGGTCAACCCGTCCGAGCACCGCGTCGTGCGGCTTGGCCGATCGGGGCAGCCGGCTGCCCCGGCAGCTCCGGAGGGCTCGGCATGGGTCAGCGGCGGTCGCGCCGGTCCTCCCGGCGGTC
>JBAVRG010000254.1:0-1979 GCA_049694795.1 Mycobacteriales bacterium | reverse complement strand
CCTCCGCGAGGAGCGCCCGGGCCCAGTCGCGCTCGTCCTGCTCCGGCACCTGCTCGCTCGCCACCTCCGCGACCCGGGCCAGCACATGGGCGACGCGGTCGCGCGCCGCGGCCACCCGCTCCGCGGTGACCCGCCTCCGGTTGCCCAGCCACGCCTCGACGTCGGCGAAGCGCTCCGTGGCGAAGAGCTTCTGCAGCACGCCGGCGCGGTCCACCGAGCTGGCGCGCAGGAACTGCGCGAACTCACCCTGCGGCAGCAGCACGACCTGGAAGAACTGCTCCGCCGACATCCCGACCAGGTCGGCGATCTCCGCGTCGGCCTCCCCCACCCGGGTGGAGACCGCCGCCCAGGCGCCGTCGCGGAGCTCCTCCAGCAGCACCTTGGCCTGCTCGGTGGTGGTGCCGGTGCCGCGCGCCTTGGCCCGCTCCTGCGCAGGCGAACGCGTGATGCGAAGGCGCCGGCCCGCAAGCGTCGCCTCGAGCTGCACCTCGGTGCGCAGCCCCGGGTCGGCGTGATCGGACCGCAGCCGCTTGGCGCCGTTGCGGACGCCGGGCACCCGACCGAACAGCGCGAAGCCGATGCCGTCGAGCAGCGTCGTCTTGCCCGCGCCGGTGGCGCCGTGCAGCAGGAACAGCCCTGACGCCGCCAGGGCGTCGAGGTCGACGGTGACCGTGGCGGCGAACGGTCCGAACGCGGTGAGCCGGAGCGCGTGCGGCCTCACGCGGACACCGGCCGAACAGCGGTGAAGGCCTGGGCGAGCAGCTCCTGCTCGGCCGTGGTCACCTCGGTGCCGCGCACGTGGGAGACGAACGCACCGGCGATCTCGAGGTCGGTGCGCCCCGACACCCGCGCCGTGTACGACTCCGACGACCGCGGGGCGCCGGCGGGCTCGTGGGCGAGGACCAGCACGTGCGGGAAGCGCACGGACAGCCGCTCCATCGCGGACTCCGGCCGGGCGGCGTCGGTCAGGACCACCGACAGCCAGTGCCGCTCCTGGTCCGCCAGACCGGGATCGGTGAGCAGGTCCTGCAGCGTCCCCCGCAACGTCGACAGCCGCCTGGGCACCGGGGCCTCGACGAACTGCACCGACGACAGGCCGGCCGGACCGAGGTCGACGAGCCACGAGCCCTTGACGTGGGAGGCCTCGGAGAAGGAGTAGGCGAGCGGGGATCCGCTGTAGCGCAAGGACTCCGTCAGCACCTGCGGGCCGTGCAGGTGCCCGAGCGCGGAGTAGGCGAACCCGTCGAACAGCGACACGGGTACGGCAGCGACGCCTCCCACCGCGAGGTCTCGCTCGGAGTCGCACGCCGCCCCGCCGGCGACCCAGGCGTGCGCCAGCACGACGGACACCGGAGGCGCCACCGCGCGCACCCGCGCCAGCGCCTGCGTCATGACGCCGACGTGCCCGCGGGCGTCACCGAGCTCGGCGCGCACTGCCTCCGGCTCGAGGTAGGGGACCGCGAAGAACGGCACGCCGTCGAGCACGACCGGCTCGGCGCACGTGGCGACCGAGGTGCGCAGGAACACGCCGCTCTCGTCGAGCAGCCGCGCACCGAAGCCGAGGCGGCGGGCGCTGTCGTGGTTGCCGCTGATGACGACCACCCGCGCCCCAGCCGCCCGCAGGCGCACGAAGGCGTCCTCGCACAGCTGGACGGCGTCGAGGGGTGGCACCGCGCGGTCGTAGACGTCACCCGAGACCAGTACGACGTCGACCTGCTCCGAGCGCACGACCGCGACCAGGTGGTCGATGAACCCGGCCTGCGCGTCGCGCAGGTCGGCACGGTGCAGCGACCGTCCCAGGTGCCAGTCGGAGGTGTGCAGCAGCCGCATGCCCCGACCGTAGGCCGGGGGACGGACAGAACTGCGGAGGCTCGGGGATTTGAACCCCGGATGGGCTTGAGACCCAAACCGCATTAGCAGTGCGGCGCCATAGACCGGACTAGGCGAAGCCTCCTGGCAGGCCCCGAAGAGCCTGTCGG
>JBAVRG010000253.1:0-3155 GCA_049694795.1 Mycobacteriales bacterium | reverse complement strand
CCGCGGCGGCCGTCGCGGCCTTCGACGCCCGGCCCGGCACGCTCGAGGAGCGCCTGGGCACCGCGCTCGGACGTGCAGCGGAGTCGCTCGACTCGGGTGCTGCGGCCGCGGCGCTCGAGCGCTGGGTCGAGGTCTCGCAGCGGCTGCGCCCCTGACCCACCCCCCTGGCGGGGTCGCGGGGCCGGCACTAGCGTCCCGCCGGTGACCCAGCAGCAGCCTCCGAGCTACCCGCCGCCCGGCTACGGCCCGCCACCCGGCTACGGCCCGCCGCCCGGCTACGGGCCGTACCCCCCGCCGTTCGCCCCACCCCGGCCGACGAACACGCTCGCGATCCTGGCGCTGGTGTTCATCTTCGTGTGCACGCCGGTGGCGTTCGTGCTCGGCCTGGTCGCGCGCGGCCAGATCAGGCGCACCGGTGAGGCAGGCGGCGGCATGGCGCTCGCGGGCATCATCGTGGGGGCGCTGTCGATCGCGTTCTTCGTGCTCGCCCTCGGCCTGTTCGTGATCGGCGCGACCGTCACCACGGTCGGCCCCACGGTCCAGGTGACGGGGGTCCCGCTGCCCGGCTGATAACCGGTCGTGCCTGTCGGCGGTGACAGGCACAGTGGGCGGTGTGAGTGCCGCAGCCCTTCCCTCCGACGTCCGGCGCTACATCGCCTCCCTGGCCGTCTCGCGCTTCGGCACCGGCCTCACGCTGCCCTACACGCTGATCCTGCTGCACGAGGTGCGGGGGATCGCGCTGCCGACCGTCGGCCTGCTGCTCGCCGTCCCGGGGATCGTGGGACTGGCGGCGGTGCCGGCGAGCGGTGTCCTGGTCGACAGGTGGGGTCCGGCGGCGGTCCTGCGCGGCTGCCTGCTGGCGCAGGCTCTCGGCAGCGCCGGCCTGGCCGCTGCCCACACGCCCGCGCAGGCGGTGCCGGCGCTGCTGCTGAGCGGGCTGGGTCTCGGGCCGTCGTTCCCCGCCGGCAACGCGCTGCTGTCCGCGCTCGTCACCCGGCCCGACCAGGTGACCCGGGCCTTCGGCGTGCAGTTCACGGTCATCAACGCCGCCATCGGCACCGGGGGAGTGGTGGCCGCGTCGGTCGTCGACGTGCACCGGCCGGAGACGTTCGTCGTGCTCTTCGCCACCAGTGCCTTCGCGGCGCTGCTCCAGGCAGCGGTGCTGCCGTCCGCGGGGCCACCGGTGCACGCGGACGCCGACGCCCCGCAGGGGTCCTACCGGGAGGTCTGGGCCGATCAGGTGTTCCGCAGGATGTGCCTGGTGTCGCTGCTGTTCGCCCTGACCGGCTACGCCGCGCTCGACGCGGGGGTGCCGGCGTTCGCGCGGGTCGAGGGGCACGTGTCGCCGTCGGCCATCGGGCTGGTGTTCACCGTCAACACCGCGCTCATCGTCAGCCTGCAGCTGCCCGCCCTGCGGCTCGTGCGGAGCTGGCGCCGTACCCAGGCGCTGGTGGTGGCCGCAGGCCTGTGGGCGCTCGCCTGGGCGGTGCTCGGGCTGGTGCCGGTGCTGGGGGAGGGGCTCAGGACGCCGGCGGTGCTGGTGTTCGGGGCGGTCTTCGGGCTCGGTGAGGTGTTCATGGCGCCGGCGCTGCAGCCGCTCGTCAACGCGCTCGCGAGCGACCGCCTGCGGGGCCGCTACAACGCCCTGTCGTCGGCGGCCTTCTCGGTGGCGTTCGTCGTCTCGCCGGCGCTGTCCGGCGCGCTCATCGGCCTGGGGTACGGCGGTGCCTGGCTCGTGGCGCTGGTGCTCGGCTGCCTGGTCTCGGTCTCCGTCACGCTGGCGCTCCGGAGCCGGCTGACGGCCGACCAGGAGGGCGCCCCGGCGCTGGCCGCACCGGTCCTCGCCAGTTAGGGCTCGAGCTCCATGCCGAGCGAGAAGGTCGCCTCGAGGTCGTGCCTGGAGTAGGCCTGGAAGGCGATCAGCGTCTGCGTCGACACGATCCCCTCGACCTTGTTGAGCCGGCCGGCGATGACCTCGGCGAGCTCCTCGTGCCGTCGTACCCGCACGATCGCCACCAGGTCGACGTCGCCTGCGACGGAGTAGACCTCGCTGACCCCGTCGAGGTCGGCGATGGCCTGCGCGACCTCGGGGATCCGGTCGACGGCGCAGCTGACGTTGACGATGGCCGTGATCATGCGAGCAGCTCCTTGAGGTCGGCGCACAGCTGGCGGCTGGCCTTGTCCGCGGCGTCGCTCACGTGGCCCAGCCCGAAGAACCCGTGGATGAGGCCCGGGAAGCGCCGGGTGAGCACCAGCACCCCCGCCGCCTGCAGCGCTGCGGCGTAGGCCTCGCCCTCGTCGCGCAGCGGGTCGTGCTCGGCGGTGGCGACGACCGCCGGCGCCACGCCGGTCAGGTCCGGGTGGGCGAGGACAGAGGCACGCGGGTCGGCGCTGTCCGCCCCGTACAGGTCGTGGAACCAGCGCATGTCGCGCTCGGTGAGGAAGAAGCCCTCGGCGTTCTCGACCCGGCTGGCGTGGGTGTCGCTGTCGACGAAGTCGGTGCTCGGGTACAGCAGCAGCTGCGCCCTCAGCGGCAGCCCCAGGTCGCGTGCCGCGATCGCGACGTTCGCGGCCAGGTTGCCGCCGGCGCTGTCCCCGGCGACCGCGAGCCGCGACGGGTCCGCACCCAGCTCCGGTACGGCGTCGACCACCCACCGGAAGGCCGCGACCGCGTCCTCGACCCCTGCGGGGAAGGGGTGCTCGGGGGCCAGCCGGTAGTCGATGCTCACCACGACGGCCCCGACCTCCGCGCAGATCAGCCTGGCGTGGTCGTCGTGGGTGTCGAGGTCGCCGATGACGTAGCCGCCGCCGTGCACGAACAGCACGGTCGGGACCGGTCCGGGCACGTCCGGCCGGTAGACGCGCGCGGGGCGGTCGCCCTCGGGCGCGGGGTAGGTGACGTCCTCGGTGCTCGCGACCTGCGCCTTCGTGTCGGGCGGCCGCAGGTCGACCGTGAAGAGCCGGAAGCCGGCGCGCGCAGCGTCCGGGGTGCCCTCGTCGAGCGGGGGCGCACCGCCCAGCAGCTGCAGCACTCCCTCGATCTGCGGGTCGAGCGGCATTCGCACCTCCTGGGCTGGTGCCCTCGACCCTAGGCGAACCCCCGCACGAACGAGGCCGTGGCCCCCCGTCGGGAGGCCACGGCCTGTCGCGTGCGC
>JBAVRG010000252.1:0-5248 GCA_049694795.1 Mycobacteriales bacterium | reverse complement strand
GCACGTTCTTGCGGGCGGTGTCGCCGTCGGTCTGCACGTAGCTGCTGATCGCGAGGACCACGAAGCCCGCGCCCCAGACTGCGTCGATGTAGCTCGGGTCCTTGGTCCGGAAGCTCGGCACCGAGATGGCGGTCATCACGACGACCATCACGATCAGGTTGGTGCCGAGCAGGCTCCAGATCTCGCCGGTCATGCGCGTTCCTCCCCGTTCACTACGTCAACTAAAGCGCGTACGAACAGAGTGGGGCAAGGAAGGTCGAGGCGCATCTCGGCGCCGGAGGAGGGAGGTGAACCGCCCCGTACGCACCCCGCGACCGTCGTGCCTCGGGACAACTGGGAGCGACGGCGCTTCCGCGGAAGCGTCAGGCGGCGTGTTGGGACAGGACCCAGACGACGTGGTCGAGGTCCATCCGCTCGCCCTTCCAGCCGGTCGGCAGGGTGTCGGAGCCGATGACACCGGTCGGGTCGAGGTCCTCGGCCCGGGCCCACGGCAGGGCCGGGTGGTGCAGCAGCCGGGTGCCGTCCGCGGTCGAGACCGTCAGGCTGCGGTCGGGGTGCAGGTGCAACTGGTAGCCGTCGCGGTGGATCAGGGTGTGGTGCCGGCTGCACACCAGCAGCAGGTTCCCCGTTCATCGTTAGTCTGCCCTGCATGACGACCCCGGTACGAGCAGTGGCGATCTACGCGCGGATCAGCAGCGACCAGGACGGCACGACGCTCGGCGTGCAGCGCCAGCTTGAGGACTGCCGCAAGCTCGCGGCCGACCTTGGGTGGCCGGTCGCGGACGAGTACGTCGACAACGACGTGTCCGCCTACAGCGGCAAGCGCCGTCCGGAGTACGAGCGGATGCTGAGTGATCTGGCGGACGGCTCGCGCGATGCGGTGCTCGTCTACCACGTCGACCGGCTGACCCGTCGTCCGATCGAGCTCGAGCAGTTCCTCGACGTCCTCACGGCTGCCAGGGTCCGGCAGGTACGGTTCGTGGCTGGCGGCGACCTGGACGTCGGCAACGGCGACGGGCTGATGGTCCTGCGGATGCTGCTGGCCGTGGCTGCGAACGAGTCCGCGACCAAGAGCCGGCGGGTCAAGCGCAAGATGCTGCAGAACGCCGAGGCAGGCCTGCCGCACGGCGGCTACCAGCGGCCGTTCGGCTTTGACGAGGACAAGATCACGGTTCGGGAGGACGAGGCGCAGGTCATCCGGGCGCTGGCCGAGCGGTTTCTGGCCGGCGAGAGCCTGCGGTCGCTGGCGACCTGGCTGGACGAGCAAGGGGTCGCCACCGTCAGCGGCAAGCCGTGGCGCACCCCGACCCTGCGGGCGTTGCTGGCATCCGGTCGGGTCGCCGGCCTACGCGACCATCAGGGGCAGGTGATCGGCAAGGCGGTGTGGGAGCCGATCATCACCGAGCAGACGCGGGCGAGGATCCTGTCGCGCATGGCGGAGCAGAAGACCAGCGGCCGGCGCAGCCCCCGCCGCTACCTGCTGTCCGGGCTGCTGCGCTGTCACCGCTGCGGCCACACGCTCTACAGCGCCGCCCGGGAGGACGTCCGCCGGTACGTCTGCTCATCCGGGCCGGACCACGGCGGCTGCGGTGGCACCTTCGTCGTCGCCGGCCCCGTCGAGGACCTGATCGCGCAGGCGGTGCTGTTCCGGCTCGACACCCCCGAGCTCGCCGACGCACTTGCCGGTCGTGCGGCTGCGGACGAGCGCACCGCCGCACTGGCGCAGGCACTCGCCGAGGACCAGCAGCAGCTGGCCGAGCTGACCGCGCTGTACGCCGCGAAGAGCATCACCGCGCGGGAGTGGATGGAGGCCCGCAACCCGATCCAGGCCAGGATCAGCAAGGCCGAGCAGGCGATCGCGCGCGCGACCCGCAGCGACGCGCTAGCCGGGCTGGTCGGCAACGGCGAGCAGCTACGCGCTGCGTGGGCCGGCCTGAACCTGACCCGGCAGGCCGCGATTGTCCGCGCCGTGCTGGATCACGCCGTCATCGGCCCCGGAACGCGGGGTGCCCAGTCCTTCGACGCTGCCCGGGTCCAGCCGGTCTGGCGGCTGTGACCGCCCGGCCGGGGCGCTCCTCCCGCGCTGCCGCGCGGGTGCGGTGCGCCCAGCCTGGCCGGTCAGCAGCGCCCGGACCTGCTCGACCACGCGCGCCTCGCTGACCTTGACCGGCACGCCCTGCGCGTGGCAGGACGTGGTCACCCAGGCGGCGAGCTGCGCGTCGCTCAGGCGGCCCATGACGCCCACACCGCCGGCGGACCCTGCCAGTCCAGCGCCTCCGCCGAGGACCACTGGTAGGTCGGGTCCGAGCCCATCTGCCGGCTCGCCACCGTCAACGCCTCGTCAGCGGTTCGGCCGTACAGCCGGACGCGGTCGGGCTGGAAGCCCTGCGCGACCTCGTAGCGGTGCAGACCAGGCACCCGCCGTTCGTCGAAGGCCTTGCCGACGTACTTGCTCAGGTAGCGCGCCGCCTGCCGCGCCTCGTCCAGCGTGGTGGACCCGACCGGCAAATCGCCGAGCAGCTTGATGTGCACGAACCCGCGACCCCAGGCCCGTTCGATCAGGTCCCGCCGCACGTAGCGGCCGACCGCGAAGTGGACGTGCAGCCCGTGGTCGCTCTTGTGCCACTCGGCGGTCCACAGGTACGGCAGCGGCTTGCCGCCCAGGTCGGCCCGCAAGGAGCGGAAGAACCCGCCGACGTGCGCGCGGAGTTCCTTCGGGTCATGACAACCGGCTCCGCGATAGGTCAGCGTCCCGAGCCGGTTGAGCCGGTTCGCCGCGCAATACCGCCGCACCTTCGTCCGGGCCTGCCGCGCTGCCTCGATCGCGGAGCGCTCCGGGTCCGGTGGACCGCCGGCCGGCTTGCACGGTCGGGAGTACCGGAACGAACCGCCGCCCTCACCAGCCTGCGGGTACAGGGACAGGTACCAACCCGAGCGCAGCTCCGGTTCGCGTAGTCCCATGTTCCGGGACTGTAATCACAAGGCTGTAGTTCCGCAACCCGGGACTACGACTCGCCGGCCTCGACCATCGACTCGACCGCGAGCGCCTGTCGCCCGCGCAGGTAGGCCTCCACGTCGATGCTCACGCCAGGCATCGAGAAGTCGTCCGGGTGCACACCCCAGCGCTTGCGAAAAGCGTTGACCCGTCGGTAAATCGCGGACCTGCTCATACCCAACCGCTGCAACCCCTCGAAGCCTCCTTCGAGCTGCCACATCAGCCAGAAGCCGATCTGGTCCTCGACCAGCCGACTCGCCAGGTTCGCCGCCTGCGTCTTGGCGGCCGGGGGCATCGCCCGGTTGACCGTGCGGCTGTAGGCGTCCCAGGCCTGCCGCCACCGGCCGGCCGCGTGGCCGTGCCCCTCGGGGGTCGGCATCCGCTGCGAACGAAAGTCAGTCATGGAACCTCCTAGTCCCACACTCTAGGACTAGCCGGCGACAGATCGACGCCCGCCTCGCAGCTTTCGCTGCTCGCTGCGGACGTCGACCTCCCTGTCACCGCAGCGTGTACGCCGTCCCCCGGCCGTCAAGGGTCCGCTCCGCCGCTTCGCGCCCTTGACGCCCTCCTCCCGACGCACAGGCGGCAGTGACCGGGAGGACGCCGGCTTGTGGTGGCCCGACGAGTTTCGTTGCTACTTCAAGTGAAGTGCCTAACCGATGCTGCCGACGGCGGCGCCGGCTAGGGCGGCGAGAGCCGAGGCAGCGGTCGCGATGGCGATCGTCCTGTTGTCCAAGCGTGAGGCCGCCTCCTGCAGTGAGGCTCGGAACGCCCCAAGGTCGGTCGACTCAACCTGCGAAGAGAAGAGATCGGCGGGATCAAGGATTCGCTGGGCCTCGTTGCGGGTGCTCTCCATCGCACGGGCACGGCGCAGATGCCACCAGCGTGACTCGCGTTCCAGCATCGCGACTAGGAGCCACAATTCGGCCATGAGCTGCCGCGACCGATTGCGACTGTGTCTCAGGCGCCACCTATCTCGGATACCGGCCGGGGACCACCAGCTAGACCTGCTTGCCTTTTCCCAGTTGAGATACAGAAGTTCGCCATTCCGTGCATGGGCGTGGCTCTCGAGTCGCATGATCTGCTGGCTGCTATTGGCCGTGACTGCAAACGCCTCGAACACATTGCCAACATCGGCGAAGGTACGTTGGAGAATCTCGGGCACGCCGAGATTTGCCGGATGAGGACTGGCTACGCTTCGTACGAGCGCTACAGAGCCATGGTCGCAGTACTCATCCTTATGGTGCGGTTCTTCGAACGACACGATGTCTACGTGCATGAAGCGGTGACTGCAGCCAGCGGAGCACGCCTGTACGTAGAGCTCGTATCCTGCAGTCCGGACCACATCGCTGAGTACGTCCAGTACGACATGACCACCGGCAAACGTGGCGCGTGACGAGGATTGCTCCCAGCCGACGAGCAGAATGCCTCCATCCCAGAGGACGTGGTAGTCCTCGGTTGGCGCGTCACCGGCGCCTCGATAGGTGGGCTGATTCTTCGTAGGAACGCGAACGGTGCACTCGATTGGCGTGTTCATTCGATGGGCATTGACCCGCGAAGGGGCGAAATTGTCCTCTTCGAAGCTCTCGTCACGTAAGTCAAAGACATCGAGATTCTTGTCATTCATGACTTCGCGCCGCGGCGCGTCTCGGAGGCCAGTCACGCGAGTGTCATTCCTCAACGCACCTCGGATGCTTCCAGAAACCTGGTCACTATCTGCCGGGGCCACTTCGGAGGGAGTAACCAGCCACGCGATGGCCGGGCGAACGACAACCACATGCTCTTCAGGTGCCGTGGCGTCCGAGGTTCTGCGTGCCACGGTCTTGGGGGTGGTCTTCTGAGCCGGCTTCCGAGCGGACTTCTGAGCAACGGCCGAACTTTGGCGTCCTGGCCGCTCGACTGCTGCGGTGTTCGCAGGCGTGCTCTTGCGTGGGCGGGGTGGCATGCAACAACCGTAGGAGCAATCCATGCCCGTGCAGAACTATTCGCTAAGGGATGTATTAGTGATGTACGAGGTTCGCCAGGTCGGTCGGGCCGCCGTCGCGCCAGAGCTGGACGTGGTGGGCTACCCCAGCAGCAGCCGCTGCGCGCCGCTCACGACCCGGCTGCGGCGCCCCTGGTCGTGCCGGGTCAGGTCCTCGGCGGTGAGCGGCCGGACCCGCGGCAGCCGCTGCTCGCGCCCCGGGAGGGTCTTCAGGACGGCACGCAACGTGCTGGGCGGGAGCAGCTCGTCGCGGTCGGTGCGGGCCCAGC
>JBAVRG010000251.1:0-8523 GCA_049694795.1 Mycobacteriales bacterium | reverse complement strand
GCGTGCAGCCGGGCCGCCGCCCGGCGCAGCGCGCCCGCCTCCGTCGTCACGCCCGCATCGTCCCCCAGCCGGCACCCGCAGACGCGCAGACCCTCTTGACCGACCTGACTTAGCGACGTTAGGTTATCGCCGTTCACTTACCGGGGAGGTCACGTGCTCACTCGTCTCGCACCCGTGCTCGTCGCCCGTCGTCGGCTCGTGCTCGTCCTCGCCCTCGTCTTCCTGGCCCTGGCAGGCGGCGTCGCAGGCGGGGTGGCGAAGGAGCTCTCCGCCGGCGGCTTCGACGACCCGAAGGCGCAGAGCGAGCAGGCCGCGCGCCAGCTCGACAGCCGCTTCCACACCGGCTCCTCCAACTTCGTGCTGCTCGTGAAGACGCCCGCCGGCGTCGACCGGGCCGATGCCGCCGGCCGGGCCCTCACGGCGAAGCTCGCCCGGGAGCGCGGCCTGGCCGACGTCGTGTCCTACTGGACGGCCGGCAAGCCGGCGACCCTCGCCTCGCGGGACCACACGCAAGCCCTCGTGCTCGGCCGCCTCACCGGCAGCCAGGACCAGCGGGTGAAGCGGGCCCGCGCCCTCGCCCCGCAGTACGACGGCACCTTCCAGGGCCTGTCGGTGCGCACCGGTGGCGAGTTCGCGGTCTACGCGGAGGTCGGCGACACCATCGAGCACGACATCGTCCGCGCCGAGTCGATCGCGATCCCCGTCACCGCAGTGCTTCTCGTCCTCGTCTTCGGCTCCGCGGTTGCCGCGTCGCTGCCCCTGCTGATCGGTGTGCTGTCGATCCTGGGCACCTTCCTGTCGCTGCACGTGCTGCACGGCTTCACGGACGTGAGCGTCTACTCGGTCAACCTGGCCACCTCGATGGGCCTCGGGCTCGGCATCGACTACTCGCTGTTCCTGGTGACCCGGTTCCGGGAGGAGCTGCGGCGCGGCCACGCCGTGCCGGGCGCCGTCGGCGAGACCCTGCGCACCGCCGGCCGCACGGTGCTGTTCTCCGCGCTCACGGTCATGCTGTCGCTCAGCGCGCTGCTGGTCTTCCCGCTGTTCTTCCTCAAGTCCTTCGCGTACGCCGGCATCTCCGCCGTCCTGTTCGCCCTCATCGGCGCGCTGGTGGTCCTGCCCGCGGCGCTGGCCGCCCTGGGCACCCGGGTCGACACCCTCGACCTGCGACGGCCGCTGCGCCGTGCGCTGCACCTGGCCCCGCCGCGGGTGAAGGAGCTCGACGAGGGCTTCTGGCACCGGGTGGCGACGACCGTGATGAAGCGCCCCGTCGGAGTCGGTACGGCGGTCGTGGCCGTCCTGGTCCTCGCGGGCCTGCCGTTCCAGAGCGTGGTGTTCGGGCTGCCCGACGACCGGGTACTGCCCAAGACCGCCGAGGCGCACCAGGTCGCGCAGGTGATGCGCGAGCAGTTCCCCGGCCGGGAGGCCTTCGCCCTGCCGGTGCTGCTGGAGCAGCCGTCCCCGAGAGCCGGTGCCTACGCCGCCGCGCTGTCCACGGTCTCGGGCGTCGAGCGGGTGGACGCGGCCGAGGGGCGGTACGTGCACGGCTTGCGGGTCGCGCCCGGACTGGCGTCGTACCGGACCTCGACCGCGGAACGCCTCTCGGTCGTGCCTGCGGTCGAGTCGTTCGGGCCGGCCGGCGAGAAGCTCGTCAAGGACCTGCGCGCGGTGGCTGCCCCTGCGCCGGCGCTGATCAGCGGGCCGGCCGCCTCACTGGTCGACACCAAGGCATCCCTGGGGAGCAAGCTGCCGATGGCCCTCGGCCTGGTGCTGGCCGCGACCTTCGTGCTGCTGTTCCTGTTCACGGGGTCGGTGGTGATCCCGGTGAAGGCGCTGCTGCTCAACGTGCTGTCGCTGTCTGCGACGTTCGGGCTGATGGTGTGGGTGTTCCAGCAGGGTCACCTGACCTCCCTGCTCGGCGACCCGGTCGTCACCGGCACCCTCGACACCACCATGCCGATCCTCATGTTCTGCGTGCTGTTCGGGCTGTCGATGGACTACGAGGTCTTCCTGCTCTCGCGCATCAAGGAGGAGTGGGAGCTCACCGGGGACAACACCCGCGCGGTCGCTGTCGGCCTGGAGCGCACCGGCTCGCTCGTCACCGCTGCAGCGGCGCTGCTCGCGCTGGTGTTCCTGTCCTTCGCCACCTCCGGCATCAGCTTCATCAAGCTGCTCGGGCTGGGGACGGCCCTCGCGGTGCTCGTCGACGCGACCCTCGTCCGCGGTGCGCTGGTGCCGTCGTTCATGCGCCTCATGGGTACGGCGAACTGGTGGGCCCCGCCGTTCCTCAAGCGCCTGCACGGACGCATCGGGCTGAGCGAGGCACACTCTGGTGCCGAGCCCGTTGCCGTCGTGGAGGAACCGGTTGGCGTCTGAGCCCCGCAAGCGCGCACCTCGCGGGCAGGGCGCTGCCCTGCGCGGCGAGGTGCTGCGCGCTGCCATGGACCTGCTCCGCGAGACCGGCTCCGAGGAGTCGGTGTCGCTGCGCGCGGTCGCCCAGCGGGTCGGCGTCTCGGTGCCGTCGATCTACCTGCACTTCGCCGACAAGCAGGCGCTCCTCGACGCGGTGTGCGGTGAGGTGTTCGAGGCGCTGCACGTCGCGATGAAGGAGGCGTCCGCGGACGCCCCCGACGCCTTCCATGGGCTGCGCCGGCAGGGGACCGCCTACGTCCGCTTCGCGCTCGCCAACCCCGAGCACTACCGCATCGTCATGATGCGCGCACCGTCCGACCACGACCCTGCCGACGAGATCGCCTCGGGGGCCTTCGGGCACCTGCTCGAGGCGGTGACCGCCTGCATCGGCCTCGGGGTGCTCGAGGGCGAACCCGTCGACCTCGGCCTGAAGCTGTGGGCCGCCGCGCACGGGCTGGCGTCGCTGCTGATCGCCAAGCCGCGCTTCCCGTGGCCGCCGCTGGAGCAGCTCGTCGACGACACCATCTGCATGGCGGGGACCGGGCTGGCCGCCGGTTCCCGGCTGCCCGACGACCTCGCGCCCGACGAGCTCGTGCGCCGCCTCGACCGGCTGCGCTGACGCGGGCGCCGCGGCGCGGTCCCCGGGACCTGTCAGGCCCGGGGACTGCCAGAGCCGCGTGGGGGCCTGACAGGTCCCCACACCCTGGTCGCGGGCGCTCAGACCGGTAGTGCCTTCGCCGTACGGCGGGCGGCGCGGCGCGAGACGCGACGTGCCGCGTGCGGCACCGACTCCCGGCCGCCGGTGTCCGCCGCCGCGAGCAGCAGACCGCCGAGCACCCCGACGTTCTTGAGGAAGTGCACCTGCTGCTGGGCCCGCACGGCCCGGTCCTTCTCCGCCCAGAAGGGGTGACCGACGTAGGTCGTCGGGACCAGCGAGCCGCAGAGCGCCAGCGCCGACACCCGCGGCAGGCGGCCGGTCGCAAGGCCGAGGCCGGCCACGACGTCGGTGACCGCGTTGAGCCGCACCAGCTTCGCCGGCTCGTCGAGGCCGGCGGCGCGCGCCTTCTCGATGCGCGGTCCCGGTCGGCGCAGCGAGTCCAGGCCGCCGTAGACGAACAGGCCGGCGAGCATCGGGCGGGCGAGGCGACTGATCACGGCGGGACCTCCAGGAGGGATCGGCTACAGGGCGCCTACCCGGCAGCGGGACCGCTCACGCGGGACCCGCCGCCGTCTGGCCGCATGAGGCGGCTCCGGGAGGCCGGACCGGCCCCGAGGGCAGCGGGTTCGTCGCCCCGACGAACCCGGACGACTAGGGTGCGCGCGGGGGAGGAGGTGCGGGGAGCCATGGGGCGGGTGCCGACGCAGGACGAGGTCCTCTCCGCGCTGCGGCAGGTCGAGCTGTTCGCCGGGCTCGACGAGCGGGTGCTCCTGAAGATCGCAGGCGTGGTCCGGCCACGGGACGTCGGTCGAGGCGAGCTGCTGTTCGCCGCGGGGGACGAGGCCGACGCGCTCCTGGTCGTCGTGCGCGGCTCGGTGACGGTGTTCCGCACCTCGCCGGACGGGGAGCGCGCGGCGCTCACCGTCCTCGAGGCCCCTTCCGTGCTGGGCGAGGTCGCGCTGCTCGACGGCGCCCCCCGGTCGGCCTCGGTCGAGGCCATCGACCCGACGACCGTCCTGTCGCTGTCCCGGCTGGACTTCATCAGCCTGCTGCGGCTGCAGCCGACCGTCCTCGAGCCCCTGCTGCACCAGCTCGGGACGATGGTCCGCCGCCTCACCGAGCAGGCCGCGGACCACGTCTTCCTCGACCTCGCCGGACGGGTCGCCAAGTCGCTGCTGCGCCTCGCCACACCGGGCTCGCCGCCGGCGGTCGCGATCACGCAGAGCCGGCTGGCGGAGATGAGCGGCTGCACGCGGCAGAGCGTCAACCAGGTGCTGGGTGGCTTCGCCCAGCGCGGCCTGGTCCACCTCGAAGGCCGACGGGTGCTGCTCACGGACGTCGCCGGCCTGCGCCGCCGGGCGCACCTGCCGGTCGAGCCCGCCGTCCCGGTGCGCCGGGTCGGTCGCTGAGGGCGACCGTCAGGCCGTCGTGCGGCGCAGCGCAGCCCGCTCGCCCAGCAGCCCGAAGGCCGCCGACAACCCGCCCCACAGCAGCACCAGCGTGGCCAGCGACAGCAGCCGGAACTCCCACACGAGCGACACCGGTGCCGTGATCTCGTCGGTGTTGGGGGGCAGCACGAACGTCAGCGCCACGGTCGCAGCCAGCACCCCCACCACCGCGAGCTGCCGGTGCGAGGGGCGCACCCCGCGCTCGCGCAGGCCGCGGGCCACCAGCGCCGCGAGCACCGCGCCGACCAGGCCGATGACCACGGTCACGGTCCACAGGTGGCTACGGCTGCCGATGGTCGCCGCGTCACCGACCCCGGGCGGGTTGGACGGGTAGCGCAGGAACGGCACCAGCGAGAACCCGAAGAACGCGCCACCACCGAGGAGCAGCGCCCGGCGCCAGGGGTCGGGGCGGTCAGCCTGGACGAGCGCGTAGACGACGCCGTACAGGACGCCGAGAGCGAGGCCGACGACGAGCGTCGCGAGCAGGAACCCGACGTGCTGGGTGTTGCGCGTGAAGGTCTCGACGGTGTGCTCACCGGCTGCGGCCTGCCGGGCAGCCTCGAGCCGGACCGCGCGGTCCATGACCGGCTCGGCCAGCAGGAAGCCGAACGCGCCGGCGAGCAGCCCTCCGCACGCCCCGGCCAGCAGGCCGCGGCGCAGGTAGCCGAGCACTAGTGGCAGGGCGCGCCGAGCAGGTGGCGGCCGTCGTGGGCCAGCTCGTGGAGGTAGTTGGCGGTGGCGGCGACCTTGCCCATGACCGGGGAGAGCAGCTGGCCCTGGTCGAGGAAGACGGCGTAGAGCGCGACGAGGGCCAGGACGACGGCGATGCCGGTGAGGACGGCGGCCAGGCCCTGCTTGGCGATCGGCTGTGCGGCGACCTGGGTCTTGGTGCTCATGTGCGGCGGTGCCTCCTCCGGGGTTTCCACGCCCCGCTCGGACTGGTTGGCTGCAGTTCCTGACTCGAGCCCGGGGGCTCTCACAGTGGCGGGACCGTCCCGGGTTCGCACCGGGTTCCTGCATCTCGTCGCGCAGACTCTAGAGCCACCGCAGGGAGGGGTCGAGAACGGGCAGGTCAGAGCGCCCCGACGCGCCGGGCCAGCTCGATGTCCTTGCCGGTGATCGCGCCCCCGGCGTCGTGGGTGTTGACCGCCAGGACGACGGTGCGCCAGCGGATGTCGATGTCCGGGTGGTGGTCGAGCTCCTCCGCCAGCTCCGCCACCCGCTGCACGAACGCGATCGCCTCCGGGAAGGAGGGGAGCTCCCGCCTCGTCGTGAGCTTGCCCTGCTCGACGTACCAGCCCTCCGGGGTCTGCGCGGCGATCTCGGCCGCGGTGAGCGGGGTCCTCACGCCGACCCCTTCAGCGCCGCGATGCTGTCGTCGTCGCAGGCCTCCCAGAACCCGCCCACGACGTCCTCGACCTGGTCGAAGGACGACGCGGCGTAGAGCAGGTCCTGGTAGACGGTGATGTCGTAGTCGGTGGTGCCCATCGCCACCAGGTCGAGCGGCTTGACGGTCATGCCTCGGAACTCCTCGATCTCGCCAGGGCTCGACAGGATCCCGGCGCCGTAGGCCTTCAGCTCGTCGCCCTCGTGGACGACCCCGAACTCCAGGGTGAACCAGAAGACCTTGCTGACGAACTGCAGCGCCTCCTCGGTCTCCACCCGGCGCGCGGCACGGCCGGCCGCCTCGTACAGCGCCGTGTAGCGCGGGTGGGCGAGCGTGTTGCCGTGGCCCACCACCTCGTGCAGCACGTCCGGCTCCGGCGTGTAGAGCGGCACCGAGTGGTGGCGGACGTACTGGGTGGACCAGAACCGCCTGTCCGCAAGGGATCCGTAGAAGTCGCGCAACGGCACCAGCCCGGCGGCCGGCTGGTAGCGGAAGCCGGTGAGCGGAACGAGCAGATCGCTCACCTCCTCCAGCTGCGGCACCCGGTCGACCGGGAGCCCGAGGCGCTCCTTGCCCTCGAGGAACTGGGCGCAGGCGTAGACCCGGTGCCTGACGTCGAGCGCCTCGCACACCACCCGCCACACCTCGTGCTCGGCATCGGTGTAGGCCGCGTAGGGCGCCGGCTGGCCGGGCTGCCACCTCGCGGCCAGCGTGGCGAGCGCGTCGCGCCGCTCGCGGTAGACCGGGTCGGCGAAGCCCGGGTGCCCCTTCCCGAGCTGGACGTGCAGGCTCCCGGCGCCGTCGTCGACCACCGGGGCGAAGTACTGCGCTTCCTCGAACATGGCGCCACCCTAGGAGCGCTCCGTCGCGTCGTCAGTTGGCTAACGTCCACCAGCATGACCGGCAAGGTGACGGTACGGCGAGCGCGGACCTCCGACGTGCCCGCCATCCGCCGGCTGGTCGACCACTACCGCACCGACGGCCGCCTGCTCGACAAGGCGACCGTCACGCTCTACGAGGACGTGCCCGAGTTCCGGGTCGCGGTCCTCGACGACGCGGTCGTGGGCTGCGGGGCGCTGCACGTGCTGTGGCACGACCTCGGTGAGATCCGCACCCTCGCCGTCGACCCCGCGCAGCGCGGCAAGGGCATCGGCGACGCGGTGCTCGACCGGCTGGTGCACGACGCGGTCGACCTCGGGCTGCAGCGGTTGTTCTGCCTCACGTTCGAGACCCGCTTCTTCGCGCGACACGGCTTCGGGCTGATCGACGGCACGCCGGTGACCGCCGAGGTCTACGACGAGCTGCGCAAGTCCTACGACGAGGGCGTCGCGGAGTTCCTCGAGCTCGAGCGCGTGAAGCCCAACATCCTCGGCAACAGCCGGATGCTGCTGCGCCTCGCCGACCTCTGACGTCACTCCAGCAGCTGGGCGACCCGGTAGGGCACCTCGTTGGTGAGGCTGATGACCGTCGAGGTCCGGGCCACCAGCTGCGTCGACGTGATCGCGTCGAGCACCCGCTGCAGGTCGGGGTGGTCCCGCGCGACGATCCGCACGAGCACGTCGCCCTGGCCGCTGGTCGTGTGCGCCTCCAGCACCTCCGGGATCGAGCGCAGGTGGGCCGTCACCGCCTCCCGACCCAGCCCCTGGTGCACCTCGAGGGTGGCGAAGGCGCTGACGCCGAAGCCCAGGGCGACCGGGTCGACGGTCGGCGCCCAGTCGCGGATCACGCCCTCGCGCTCCAGCCGGACCAGGCGCGCCTGAGCGGTGCCGCGCGCGATCCCGAGCCGGCGCGACATCTCCAGGACCCCCAGCCGGGGCTCAGCGAGAAGCAGCTGGAGCAGCGCACGGTCCAGGGCATCCGGACTGGTCATGTTGCCCAGTCTGGCACGGCTTCTCCTGGTCCGTTTGCACATCATGACCAGCGGGGACGAGGCCACTTGCGCAACCGCGCGCCGACCCCGAAGGTGGCTCCCATGACGCACCGCGATGACTTCCCGCTCGAGGGCTGGGACCACGTCCGCTTCGTGGTCGGCAACGCCCGGCAGGCCGCGCACTTCTACGCCTCGGCGTTCGGCATGAGGCTCACCGCCTACCGCGGCCCGGAGACCGGCAGCCGCACCTACGCCGAGTACGTCCTCGAGTCCGGCGGCGCCCGCTTCGTCATCGCCGCCCCCGTCGTGGCCGGCACCTGGGAGGGCGAGCACCACGCCCGGCACGGCGACGGCGTCGTCGACATCGCCCTGCGCGTCGCGGACGTGGAGCAGGCCTACGCCGTCGCCCTCGAGTGCGGCGCCACCGGGCTGCAGGCCCCCACGGCCAGCGAGGACGAGCACGGCAAGGTCGTCACCGCGGCCATCGCGACGTACGGCGAGACGCGGCACACCCTCGTGCAGCGCACCGACTACAGCGGGCCGTTCCTGCCCGGCTTCGTCGCGCGCGAGCCCCTCCTCGAGACGCCCGAGAAGCGCTACTTCCAGGCCATCGACCACGTCGTCGGCAACGTCGAGCTCGGCAAGATGGACGAGTGGGTGGCCTTCTACAACAAGGTCATGGGCTTCGTGAACATGAAGGAGTTCGTCGGCGACGACATCGCCACCGAGTACTCCGCGCTCATGAGCA
>JBAVRG010000250.1:0-1626 GCA_049694795.1 Mycobacteriales bacterium | reverse complement strand
CTGCCCTGGTACTTGACCTTGAGGTCCTTGCGCACCAGCTCGGCCAGCAGCTCCCAGCGGACGCGGCGCTGGGCGTCCGCGCGCTCGCGGGCGGCGTGCAGCGGCGCGCCGGCAGCGGGCAGTCCAGCGGTCACCGGGCCCAGCCTTCCAGAGGTCGGTCGTCAGGTGCGCGCCCGCCGCGCCGCCGGGGGCGGCGGGCAAGACGACTCGGGAGAACAGACTAGCCGGGCAGAGGCCTGCGCCCGACCGCGGGCCGTGGCCTGCGCCCGCTCGGAGACCTCGAGGGGTGTCGGAGGCGGGAGGTGCCCGTGCAGGACGCCGTCACCGGGTAGTCTCGCGACGTCGTGGAGCCCGCCGGGGGGGCGGATCTGCGTACGTCAGCCCCCCGGCTGGGTGTTCTCGGACGCCGAGCGACAACCGGACGCATGGCCCTGCGAGGTCATAGGAGCAGCCATGACACAGACCGCGGAGCCGTCCCGCCTGGCCTTGCCCACCCAGGTCGACCCGCTGTCCGCCTCCGAGGCGTCGTTCGCCAGGGGGGCGGTCGTCCTGGGCATGCACCGCAGCGGGACGAGTGCTGTGGCCGGGCTGCTGGTCGGCGCCGGGTTCGACGCCGGTCGCGACGAGGACCTGTGGCCTGCCGACGAGTCGAACCCCAAGGGGTACTTCGAGCGGGCCGAGCTGGTGACCGGCAACGACGGCCTGCTGGCCCGGCTCGGTGGCAGCTGGGACTGCCCGCCGGCGCAGGACACGGTGCTTGCCACCCGCGACGAGTCCCTCGACCAGGTGCGTGCCGAGGTGCGCGCGCTGCTGTCCCGTAGCGGCGGGGCGCCCGTGGTGCTGAAGGACCCGCGCATCTCGGTTCTCCTCCCGCTGTGGTGGCCTGTCCTGAAGGACGACTTCTGCGCTGTCCTGGTCCTGCGCAACCCGCTCGAGACGGCCCGCTCGCTGGCTCGGCGCGACGGCATGTCCGTGGCCGCGGGGCTGGCGCTGTGGGAGGTCTACCTCACGGCCGTGCTGGCGGGCCTCGAGGGGTACGTCGTGCACCTCGCCCGGTACGACAAGGTGCTCGCCGACCCCGGAGCGGCCGCGGCGCTGGTGCAGGGGGTGGCTGCGCGCCTGCGTCCCGACCTCGCCGCTGACCTGCACGGCGAGGACTGGGCATCCGCACTGGCGCCGGAGCTGCACCGCAACCAGGCCACGGCGACCGATCTCGACGAGTACGCCACCCAGCAGCAGCGCTCGCTGTGGGCGCACCTGTCCAGCCTTGGCGACGGGCCGCAGCTCCTCACGTCCCCGGAGTCGCTCCGTCGGCCGTCGGGCGCTGCTCTCGCGACGATCCGGCAGGACGCCGGCCTCCGCGCACGCCTGGGCGAGGCGACCAGCCGGCTCACGGAGCAGGCCGAGCTCATGGAGGCCGCCGACCGCGAGCGCGACCTGCGTGGCAGCCGCGTCGCCGAGCTCGAGACGACGGTCTCCTACCTCGGCCAGCGTGTGGAGGCTGCTGCCGTCGAGCGGGACCAGCGCGGCCAGCGGGTGGCCGAGCTCGAGGCGCAGCTCGTCGAGCTGCAGGCAGGGGTGGCCTTGGCCGACGGCCTGCGGGCCCGCGCTGACGCGGCCGAGCGC
>JBAVRG010000249.1:0-6727 GCA_049694795.1 Mycobacteriales bacterium | reverse complement strand
GGCCTGCTCGGCCGGCATCGGCACCGGCTCGCCGTGCCGGGTGGGTCGCTGCCTCGCCGGCGTACGGCGGGCCTCCCCCCTCGCCACCAGCACCGCGCCGTCGGGGGCCTCGGCAGCCGGCGCGTGGCCCAGCGAGCGGAGGACCTCGAGGACCTGGTTGACCGACGCCTGGCTGGTGACGACGGTCGGCGCCAGCCGGCGCAGCCCGAGGATCTCGGCCTTCTTGCTGGCCATCACCTCGGTGAGCAGGGCCTCGTCGTCGCAGCGCAGGTAGCAGGTGCTGGACCCGACGCGCAGCTGGCCGTGCCGGCGGGCGACGTCGTCGATGAGGTAGCTGAGCGACTGCGGGACGGGGGTGCGGCTGCGGGTGCGGAACAGCTCGTGCAGGTCGGCGCTGGCCCGGCCGGCATCGAGCGCGCGCCGCACGGTGGCCTCGCTGACCCGGTAGACCGTCGCCCCGCCGGTCGACTCGACGTCCGCGACGAGGGCCAGGTCGCGGGCAAGCTCGCGCTGCAGCGGCCCGGGCGCGACCACCGTGAGGTCGGGCTGGACGAGCACGTGGTCGAGCGGCTCGGGCAGCAGCGCACCGAGGGCGCGAGCGGCGTCGCGGTCGTGTCCCTCGAGCAGCAGCCGGCCGAAGGACGACAGCGCGCCCCGTCCGGTCAGCCCGAGGGCCGCTGCCTCCCCGAGCGTCCAGGACGGCAGCAGGTCGCGCAGCCGGCCGCCGCGACGCGGGGCGCGCCAGACGAGCACCTCGACGACCGACTCCTCGGTGACCGCGGCTCCGGGCGCCGTCTCGAGGAGCAGGTCGAGCACCCGCTTGCGGTCGGTGGGGGCGCTGGAGCGCTCGACCTCCTGCGAGAGCGCCGCAAGCGGCTTGTCGCGGTCGTCGCGCAGACCGACCAGGGCGGCCATCCGGGTCATCGTGACCCAGGCGCGCACCAGCGCGAGCCACCGGTCCTCCGGCGGGCTTGCCGCCCAGCGGTCGTAGGCGGGGGTCGGGACCCAGTCGGGGTCGACGCCGGGCGTCTGGTCGACCAGACCCGCGGCGTAGGCAACCTCCGCGAGCAGGGCCGCCGCGGGCTCGCTGACGTCGAGGTCGCGGGCTGCCCGCTTCAGGTCGCGCACCCCCAGACCGCCGGCCCGCAGCACCGAGGGCGGCTCCTGCGCCCACGATTCCAGCAGCGCCTCCACCTTCGTGACGGCTTCGGCCGCCTGGTGCGCCGCGGCACGGTCGACCGCGTCGACGGCGAGCTGCGTGCACTCCAGCTCCGGGCTGCCGGCCGCGCCGTCCGGCGTACCGCGCAGGAGCAGGGCGATCTCGCGCGGCAGCTCGACGGTGTCGTCGTCGATCGCGACGAGCAGGCCGTGTGCCAGCAGCCAGCGCACCGGGGAGTCGGCCTCGTCGCCGTGCGGGATGCGACGGGCGTCGCGGACCTTGCCGTACGGCGGTCCGGCCGCCAGCTGCTCGAGCACCGCGCGTGCCCCGTCGCCGCCCTGCTCGACCAGCGACCGCACCCGGGCCGGGTCGCTCAGGGCGGTGAGCACGTCGTCGGTGCCGAGGGTCTGCGCGACCACCGGGTCGCGGTGCTGCTCGAGCAGGACCCGCAGCGGTCGGCCGAGGCCGGCGCTGCTGCTGAGCACGTCCCGGACGCTGCCGACCAGGTGGACCTCGTCGCCGCCCCACACCAGGGCGAGGTCCTCGAGCGAGGCCAGGGCGGGGCCGAGGGACCCGCGCGGCAGCGGCCCGTCCTCGAGCGCCAGTCGCTCGAGCAGGCCGAGGCGCTGGGCGTCGAGAGTGTCGAGGGCGCGCAGCACGGAGAGCCGGACGGCGGCCCGCGCGGCGAGGACCCCGAGGTCGGGCGGCACCGGGACGGCGAGGTCGGGACGGGCCTGGAGCAGGCGGGCCAGCCGGTCGTCCGGCCAGGCGCGCAGCGCGTCAGCGAGGCTGCGCGGGGCGTCGGTGCCGGCCGAGGGGGACATCCGATCCACGGTAGTCGCGGTTTTCGCCGGGTGCCCCTTTGGGCACGACCAGCGCATGCCTGACGACCTGGTGGCCCCCGAGGGTGTGGACGAGGGCTCCGCCGCACCCGAGCCGACGTCCACGACCGATCCCATGGGCCCGCCCGCGACGCCTCCGTCGCCGGCCGCCGACCCGCCGGTGCCGCCGGGCAGCGAGCCGTCAGGCCCCGGGCAGCAGCTGGCGGAAGGCGAGGGCTGAGGGTCGCGTCGCGGTAACCCCCGGCGCCGGCAGTTGCCGGGTCCGTTCCCTCCGGCCCGCCTAGGGTGGGCCGCGTGGACCTCGTCGTCGGCTTCGACCTCGACCTGACGCTGGTCGACTCCCGCCCCTCCGTGGTGGCGGTCGCCGAGGTGCTCTCCGCCGAGGAGGGGGTGCCCATCGACGGCCACCAGTGGGCCGCCCGACTGGGGCCGCCCCTGGAGCAGGAGCTGGCGCACTGGGTGGCGCCCGAGCGGGTGGACGCCGTCGCCCGGCGCTACCGCGCGCTCATGGCGGAGATCGGCGTGCCGCAGTCGGTGCCGCTGCCCGGCGCGACCGCGGCCGTCGCGGCGGTGCGCGACCTCGGGGGACGGGTCGTCGTCGTGACCGCCAAGCAGGAGGTGCTCGCCCGGCAGACGCTCGAGCACCTCGGCATCGAGGTGGACGACGTCGTCGGCTGGGCGTGGCGTGAGGCCAAGGGCGAGGCGCTCCGCGAGCACGGTGCGACGGTTTACGTCGGCGACCACCCGGACGACGTGATCGGGGCGCGGGCGGCGGGGGCGGTGAGCGTCGGGGTGCGCACCGGGGGCAGCGAGCCGGTCGAGGCCGACGTCCTCCTGGACGACCTCACCGGCTTCCCTGCCTGGCTGGACGGCCACCTGCTCGAAGCACGTCTTCGCCTGCTGGACAAGGGGTTGCGCTCCCTCGGCAGCGTCCTGGTGGCCTTCAGCGGCGGCGCCGACAGCGCCTTCCTGCTGGCCGCCGCGGCCCGCACGCTCGGCCCGGACAACGTCGTCGCGGCCACCGCGGTCAGCCCGTCCCTCGCGCAGGCCGAGCTTCCCGCGGCGGTGGCGTTCGCGCAGTCGCTCGGGGTGCGGCACCTGACGCCGACGACGGACGAGCTCGCCCGCGAGGGCTATGCCGCCAACGGCGCGGACCGCTGCTTCCACTGCAAGGCGACGCTGCTCGACACGCTCCGACCGCTGGCGCAAGACCTCGGTCTGGCGCAGGTGGCCACCGGGACCAACGCCGACGACGCCGTCGCCGGCTTCCGTCCGGGCATCCGGGCTGCCGCGGAGCGCGGGGCCGCCACCCCGTTGCTGGACGCCGGGCTCACCAAGGCCCAGGTCCGGGAGGTCTCCCGCCGCTGGGGCCTGCCGACGGCGGACAAGCCGGCCCTCGCGTGCCTGGCGAGCCGCATCGCGTACGGCGTCCAGGTCACCCCGGCGCGACTGGCCCGGGTCGACCGTGCGGAGACGGCGCTGCGGTCGCTGCTCCGGCCCACCGACGTACGCGTGCGTGACCTCGGTGACGGGCGGGCCCGCGTGGAGCTCGACCCGGCAGCGCTGACGCGCTGGGACGCGGCCGCCCAGGCGGCGGTGCGAGCCGAGGGGTTCGGCGCCGTGCAGGTGCAGCCGTTCCGGTCGGGGTCGATGAACGCCCTACTCGTGGGCGCGGGCGCTGCGGAACAACCCGAGCAGGCCCAGCCCGAAGCCGACGGGTAGCAGCAGCGCCACCAGGTCGAGGGCGAGCGGGGCGTCGCCGTGGTCGCCGGTCAGGAACGGCACCAGGATCGCGAGCACCCCGACGACGCCGACGGCGAAGACGACGGCCCCGGCGCGGACGAGCAGGTCACCGGGCCGGCGGGCGGAGGGGGCGGCGTGGGACGGCACCCGACCAGGGTAGGCAGAACCCCCGCGCGCGAGAGCACCCGCCCGACTAGCCTTGTGGGCTGACCTCCCGACGACAGGACGTGCGACGTGCCCACCGGCAAGGTGAAGTTCTACGACAAGGACAAGGGCTTCGGCTTCGTGTCCCGCGACGACGGCGGTGACGTCTTCGTGCCGAAGGCGGCGCTGCCCGTCGGCGTCGAGGAGCTCAAGGCCGGCACCCGCCTGGAGTTCGGGGTGGCTGCGGGCAAGAGGGGCGAGCAGGCGCTGTCGGTCCGCATCCTCGACGCGCCGCCGTCGCTGGCCACCGCTCGCCGGCCCGCCGAGGAGCTGCAGGTGATGGTGGAGGACACCATCAAGCTCATCGAGCTCAAGGTGCAGCCGGCGCTGCGCCGCGGCAAGCACCCGGACCGCGAGACCGGCCGCAAGGTCGCTCAGATCCTGCGTGCCATCGCGACCGAGCTGGAGTCCTGACGGCGCCGCTCCGGCTCACTGCTGGACGAGCTGGAGCTTCCAGAGACCGGTGATCTTCGGCAGGTCCGAGGGGTTGTGCGGCACGTGGTCGACCTGGCGGATCTGCAGCCGGATGACGCCGGGCAGCGGGCGGTTGGTGAAGTCGGCGATGAAGGACGTGTAGTGGTCGTCGTGCACGGCGTAGCTGCGCTGCGCGTCCTCGTCGTAGAGGTACCAGCCGCTGTCGGCGAGGTCGCTGTCGACGTCGACCGACACCCGGGCCTCCGGGGTCACCCGCAGCACGGTGATCTTGTCGGTGCTGCCGGGGCAGTCGTTCTCGCGGGTCAGGAACCTGCCGCCGCGGCAGTACGCGTTCGCCTCGGTGTGCACCGACCGGCCGTCGCTGGCGAGCGTCACACCGGGCGTGGGCTTCTGGCAGCCGGTGAGGCTCAGCAGCGCGGCGCCGGTGAGCGCGAGGGCGAGAGGACGGCGGGCAGGCATCGAACGGCTCCGGGTCGGGTGACGTTGGGGGGATCAGGTGTGGGAACAGCGACAGAGGGTGGTGGGATAGCGGCATGGCAGGCATGCGGCGCAGGTTGCGCGGGATCGCGTCGAGGGTATCGGGGGCGCCTGGTGCGGCCCGCGACGAGGGCCCTGAGGGGGTTCCGGCCCCGGCCGCGCCGCCCGTCAGCGAGACTGGTGGGGTGACTGTCGCCACAGAGCCCACCACCGGGCCCACCGCCGGGCCCACCACCGAGGCCGCTCCCGAGGGCACGGCCGACCTCCGGAGCCCGGTCGACGCCGTCCTCGCGGCCGCGGTCGACCTCGCGCGCCAGGTCGCCGTCGAGGCCGGCGGCTCGTCCGTGGGCGACCACCTCGGGGTCGAGGCGGACGAGGCGCTCGTCGCGACGCACTCGTTCGCGACCACCAACCCGGCGTACGTCGGCTGGCGCTGGGCCGTCACGCTGGCCCGTCCCGAGGGCAGCGACGAGGTCACCGTCGACGAGGTCGTGCTGCTGCCCGGGGCCGGCGCACTGGTCGCCCCGGCCTGGGTGCCGTGGAGCGAGCGGGTGCGCCCCGAGGACCTCGCGCCGGGTGACCTGCTGCCGCCGCCGAAGGACGACCCTCGGCTGGTCCCCGCCTACACCGACACCGAGGACGAGGTCGCCGCCGAGGCCTTCTGGGAGCTGGGCCTGGGCCGGCCGCGGGTGCTCTCGCTCGACGGTCGCCTCGACGCCGCGGACCGCTGGTACGACGGCGAGCGCGGCCCCTTCACCCCGATGGCCCGGCAGGCCCCCGGCCAGTGCCTCGACTGCGCCTTCCGGCTCCCGCTCGCGGGTGGCCTGCGGCAGCTGTTCGGGGTGTGCGCCAACGCGTTCTCCCCCGAAGACGGCAAGGTCGTCTCCCTCGACCACGGCTGCGGCGCGCACAGCGAGACGGCCGTCGAGAGCCCCTCCAACGGCAGTGGCATGGTCGTCGAGGACGAGGAGCTCGAGCTCGTCGTCGCGGTGCCCTCGCCCGAGGACGAGACGCCTGACGGGCACGCCAGCTGACGTCCTTCGCGACGGACGCGCTGCGGCGCACGGTCCTCGCGGCCTGGGAGGCCTCGCCCGCGCGCTTCCGCGAGGACGCCAACGCCGAGGACGACCTCGCGCTCGGTGGCTACCGCGACCGACTCGTCGTCGAGCTCGCGCAGAACGCCTCCGACGCCGGCGGCCCCACCCTGTCCCTTCAGTACGACGGGACGGTGCTCGCCGCGGCCAACACCGGCGCCCCCCTCACCGCCGAGGGTGTCGCGGCGCTCGCCTCCCTGCGGGCCTCGGCCAAGCGCACCGGCCGGACGGTCGGGCGGTTCGGGGTGGGCTTCGCCGCGGTGGCGGCGGTGGCGGACGAGGTGGTGGTCGCCTCCACGACCGGAGCGGTCCGCTTCTCCCGGGCGCTGACGCTCGCCGCCGTGCAGGGCGTGCCTGCCCTGGCCGGGGAGCTCGCGGCGCGCGACGGACGGGTGCCGCTGCTGCGGTTGCCGTTCGAGTCCGACGAGCGGCCGCGGGCGGGCTTCACGACCGAGGTGAGGGTGACCGTCAGCGACGACGCAGCCGTGCGCGCCATGCTGGCCGACGTCGACCCGACCCTGCTCCTGGTCCTGCCCGGGCTCGACGCGCTCGAGGTCGGCGACCGGGTGCTGCGGGCAGCGCACGACGGGGACGACGTGCTGCTGGACGGGGTGCGCTGGCGCGTCCTGAGCCGTGACGGCGAGCTCGAGCCGGCTCTTCTCGCCGGTCGCCCGGTCGAGGAGCAGGAGCAGACCCGCTGGGCCGTCACCTGGGCGGTGCCGCTCGTCGACGGCCTGCCGGCAGCGCTGCCGGCCGGTCTCGCCCCCGTGGTG
>JBAVRG010000248.1:0-11499 GCA_049694795.1 Mycobacteriales bacterium | reverse complement strand
ATGTCAGCAAGCGAAGCGGAAGGGAGTCCCGAATGCCGGCCATCGACGTCCGTCACCTCGGCGAGTTCATCCGCGAGCAGCGCGAGACCGCGAAGATCTCCCTCCGCGAGCTCGCGAAGTCGGCAGGTGTCAGCAACCCCTACCTCAGCCAGATCGAGCGGGGCCTGCGCAAGCCGAGCGCCGAGATCCTCCAGCAGATCGCCAAGGGGCTGCGGATCTCCGCCGAGGCGCTCTACGTCCAGGCGGGCATCCTCGACCAGCGCGAGGCCAGCCCGGTCGTGGACGCGATCCTCGCCGACAGCGTGCTGACCGAGCGGCAGAAGCAGGTGCTGCTCGAGATCCACGACAGCTTCCGCAAGGAGAACGCGGCTGCTGCGCTGGCCGCGGAGCCTGTCCCCGCCGCGGCGCCCAAGAAGGCCGCGAAGGCGCCCGCCCGCAAGCCGGCGAAGGCAGCCACCCGGACGACCCGGGTGACCGCTGAGGCCGCCCAGGCGGCCACCGACGCCGCCGTCCACGCGGCCGTCCAGGCCGCCGAGCTCGACCCGGCCCTCGACGCCACCCCCTGACCCCCGACCCGTCCGCACGTCACCGCCATGGAGGCACCGCAATGAGCACCATCACGAGCACCATCACCGACAAGCTCCCCAAGCTCCCCGCCGCGATCGACCTCGACGAGGCCAAGAAGCCGCTGTTCGCCGCCGTCGGCGTCGTCGACCTGTCCGTCGAGCAGCTCAAGGACGTCCCCGCCGAGGCCAAGAAGCTGCAGGAGAAGGTCCAGGCCAAGGTCGAGGCGGCCCGCACCGCCCGCGCCGCGCAGCTCAAGACCGTCCCGGCTCAGCTGAAGACCGTCCCGGCCCAGGCCGAGGCCCGCGCCAAGGAGCTCCGCTCCGAGGTCGAGACCCGCGTCGCCAAGGCCCAGGCCACCGCGACCGGCTACTACGGCAAGCTCGCCGTCCGTGGCGAGAAGCTGGTGACCCAGATCCGTCGCCAGCCGGCCACCGAGGCCGCCATCGCCGAGGGCAAGGCCGCCGTCAAGAAGGCCATCGACGGCAACAAGGCCGCCGCGACCTCCGCCAAGAAGGCCACCAAGGCCGCCGGCACCGCGACCGAGGGTGCCGCCGAGAAGCTCGGCTGAGCAAGCTTCCCTTCGGCAGAGCCCCCAGCTCTGCCGCGTTCCCTCCGCGACCCCCGCACCGCTGCCTCCCCCGCAGCCGGCGCGGGGGTCGCGTGCGTGAGGGAGGATGGCGGGGTGCATCTCCTCTACGACCCCGCCAGCCTGCTGCTCACGGTCCTGAGCCTGGGTCTGCTCGTCCTCAAGATCTGGGCGCTGGTGGACTGCGCGCAGCGCCCTGCCGCGGCGTTCGAGCTCCACAACAAGCTCACGAAGAAGTACTGGCTGATCATCCTGGGCGCGGTCGTGGCACTCGCCCTGCTGTTCCCGGGCGTCCTGAACCTGTTCTCGCTGGCCGGGACGGTGGCCGCGATCGTCTACCTCGTGGACGTCCGGCCGGTCGTCTCCGGGCGCTCCAACCCCTGGCACTGACGGTCCCTTGACGGCCAGCCCGGAGCCGCTCACGGTGCTCGTGACCGGCGCCGGTGCGCCCGTCACCGTCGTCGCCCACGGGTTCGGGGCGTCGCTGGCCGAGACCCGGCCGCTCGCCTCCGGGGTACCGGGTACCCGCGTCTTCCTGCAGGCCCGCGGCCACGGGGCGGCACCTGCCCCGGAGCGGCCAGGTTACGCCGAGCTCGCCGCCGACCTGGCTGCAGTCGCCGACGCGCACGGCGCCACCCAGGCCCTCGGCGTCTCCCTCGGTGCCGCGACGCTCCTGCACCAGCTCGCCGCCACCCCCGAGAGCTACCGCCGGGTCGTCCTCTTCCTCCCGGCCGCCCTCGACCGTCCGCGCGCCGATCCCGCGGTACGACGGGTGGCGGGCCTCGCCGACGCGCTGGCCGCGTCCGACACCGCGGCGGTCGAGGCCGCGGTGCGCGCCGACCTGCCGGAGGACCTGGACGGGCCGGCAGTGACGTCGTACGCGCGGAGCAGGGCGCAGTTCCTGCTCGCCTCGCCGGGCCTGCCGGCGCTGCTGGAGGCCCTGGCCGCTGACGTCCCGGTACGGGACCGCAGCCTGCTCGCGGCCGTCACCGCCGACGTGCTCGTGCTCGCCCAGGAGGACGACCCGCTGCACCCCGTGCAGGTCGCGCGCGAGCTGGTGGCGGTGCTGCCGAGGGCGCGGCTGGTGGTGTTCGACCGGCCAGGGGCGGTGTTTCGGGAGCGGGCCCGGCTGCGGAGCCTGATCGCGGGCCACCTGACCCCGTGAGCACCCCGCGGCGTCCCTGAGGTGAACGTGTCCGCTGGGGGACGGTCCCGAGCCTCCGGTCGGACACGATGACCTTGTGGGTGTCCGTGTGAGCGCCCCGGCGCGGTGGACGTGTCCGCTGGGGGACGGTCCCGAGCGCGAGGTCGGACACGTTCGGGCGAGGGGCGGGTCGGTCGGCGGTTCAGCCGGCGGGGTCGGGCCCGCGGTGCAGCGGCGGGTGCAGCATCTCGGGCGCCAGCCCCTCCGCGGACTGCTGGCCGACGTGCACGAACACCAGCGCGTCCGCGCCGTCCACCCTGGCCGTGCGTCCGTCCGCCTCGTACACGTCGATCAGCCCGGGGGCCTCCGAGGCGGCCAGCAACCGCCGTACCCCCTCGTCGACGACGGTCGTCTCGCCGTCCCGGCTACCGCCCTCGAGCAGCACTGTCTCTTCCGCCATGTGGGCGCACGTACCCACCGCCGGGCGGGTGATGTGCAAGGACGGTCGACAGATCAAGATCGGTTCGCCATCCTCGTGCGATCTTGTCCCTGTTCGTCCGTCACCCGAGCGAGTGAAGATCTGCCACGGACCGTCACCGGCCCTGGTGGGGACTCGTTGCCCGCAGTGTCGCCGCACCACCAGAGAAGGGCCTTCCGGCAATGAGCCACATCGCCACCGTCACCGCTGAGCTCGAGCTCCGTCTCGTGGTCCCCGGCGGTCCATCGCTGCCGGTCCTTGCCGGGCTGCGCTACGACTCGAACGACCCGTGGGCGGTCCGGGTCGCCTTCCAGACCGGGGGCGAGGGCGACGGCGTCGTCGAGTGGATGTTCGCCCGCCAGCTGCTCACCGACGGGGTCGCCCAGGCGGTCGGCGAGGGTGACGTGCGGGTGTGGCCCGCCCTGCACGGCGACGAGCGCGTCATCAACCTCGCGATGGCCTCGCCCTCCGGTGCGGCGCTGTTCGAGATCGACCGGGACGCCCTCGTGGAGTTCCTGCAGCAGACCTACCTCGCGGTGCCGACCGGCTCGGAGGAGGACGTCGTCGACCTCGACGCCGAGCTGCAGCTGCTGCTCGAGGACTGACGCCCCACGGACGAGCCTGTCCAGTACGCCGAAGACCCCCGTGCCGCTCCCTCCCAGGCGGCAGCGGGGGTCTTCTGCTGTCCGGCGAAGATCATCGTGTCCGCGGGGGAACGGTCACCCGCGGGCGCCCGGACACGATGACCATGCCCGGCCCGGACACGATGACCATGGACGGCCCGGACACGATGACCATGCAACGCGGGACCAGGCGCCCGTCACATGCCTGCCCGCAGGTCGAGGTCGTCCGGGGGCTGCTCGGGCGTCTTCCAGCCGATGTAGGGCTTGCCGAAGAAGCCGTGCAGGACGTTCGCCCGGTCGACCATCGCCGTCCAGGCCGTCCGGAAGGCCGCCAGGTCCTGCGCCTTGATCGCCGCGGTCACCGGGCCGTAGTCGTCGCGCAGGTAGTCCGACATCTCCGGCTCGTACTTCGGCCGGGACTGCGCGCACAGCGCGAGCTGCTTCACCGCGCTCTTGGAGAAGTACGCCGCGAGCGGCCAGTTGCCGGCGAGGGCGGCGTGGTAGCAGCGGTGCAGGCGCGGCCCGACCTCCGCCATGAGCCGGTCCATGCCGGGCTGCATGCGGGCGAGCTCGTCGAGGGTGAGCTCGCGCTTGCCGTTGTGCACGACGTGGGTGTGGTCGCTGGTCACGGCACCGACCTTACGGTCCGCCGAGCTCGACGCCGACGACACCGTCGAGCGCGCGCAGCCCGACGGCCAGCCCCACGAGATCGCGGTCGCGGGCCAGCGGGGACGACAGCCGCAGCACGGTCCGGTCGCTGGGACCGCGGTCGACCTGCCGCACCGTCAGCCGGGCTGCGAGGACCTGCTCGGCGCGTGCGACCACCTCCCGCACGTCGGCCGTGTCCCGCAGCTCGAGCACGACCGGGTAGCCGCGCCGGCGCGGGAAGAAGTCGTCCTCCAGCAGCTTCAGGACGACCAGGGCCACCAGGGCCAGGCCGATCGCGAACGCCGCCAGCAGCGGGGCCCCGAGCCCGCACGCCACCCCGGCAGCCGCCGTGACCCACAGCGAGGCCGCCGTGGTCAGCCCCCGCACGCTGCCACCGGCCCGCAGGATCGCGCCGGCGCCGAGGAAGCCGATGCCCGTGACGACCTGCGCGGCGACGCGGGTCGGGTCGGTGCCGGCGACGTCCGCGCCGGCCACCGTGAACAGCGCCGCGCCGAGCGAGACGAGCACGTGGGTGCGGAAGCCGGCGGGCTGGGCGCTGAGCTCGCGCTCGAGCCCGACCACGGCGCCGACCCCTGCGGCAGCGAGCAGCCGCAGGCACTCCTGGGAGGTGCTGATGTCGGGCATGGCCTCAGTCTGGCGCGACCGTGGCCCACGGGACGGTCACCTCGCCGTCGCGCCGCCGCCCGGCCTGCTCCCACTGCAGCGCGTCGAGCATGGCGCTCCAGCGCTGCCGGTTCCCGAAGGGCGCGTACGGCGCACTGCGGTCCCACGCCTCGTCGAGGGCCTTCAGCAGCGCGTGCACGGGCCGCCCGGGGACGTTGTGGTGGATGAGGGCCTTGGGGAGCCGCTCCGCGAGGTCGCCGGGCCGGTCGAGGGTCGGCAGGTGCGCGGCGAGCGTGAGGGTCTGCGGACCGTCGGGGGTGAGGGTCACCCACGCGCCGCGCCGGCCGAGCTCGTCGCAGGTCCCTTCGAGGAGCAGGCCACCGGGTTGCAGGCCCGCCAGCACCGTCGTCCATGCCTCCCGCGCGGCGGTCTCGTCGTACTGGCGCAGCACGTTGAGGGCCCTGACCACCAGCGGCCGGAGGCCGGCGAGCTCGAAGCCCCCGCGCCGGAAGCTCAGCCCGTCGGTGGCGGCGTACTGGGCGGCGTCGACGCGCTCCTGGTCGATCTCGAGCCCGACGACGGTGGCGTCCGGCCGGACCGCGCGCACCCGGGCGTGCAGCTCGATCGCGGTCACGGGCGTGGCGCCGTAGCCGAGGTCGACCAGCAGCGGGTCGGCGGCGGTGCGCAGCAGCGCGCCGTGCACCCCGAGCAGGTGCCGGTCGACGCGCCGCAGCCGGTTGGGGTTGGTGGTGCCGCGGGTCGGCAGACCGAGGGCACGGGCACGCCCGGCGGCGTACCGCTTCTCCTTCGCCACCCACCCCTCCCTCGCGGCTGGGCTGATGACCCTACGTGGGCCGGCGGACGACCTTGTGCACCGCGGCCTGCTGCTGCGGCGTGAGCTGCACCAGGTCGATGTTGACGTGCGCCGGCCGGCTCGCGACCCAGGCGACCGCGTCGGCGACGTCCTCGGCCACCAGCGGCTCCACGCCCTCGTAGACCGCGTCGGCCCGGGCCTGGTCGCCCCCGAACCGCTGCAGGCTGAACTCCTCGGTGCGCACCATCCCGGGTGCGACCTCGCTGACCCGGATCCCGGCCTCGACCGCCTCCATGCGCAGGGTGTCGCGCAGCGCCGCGACCGCGTGCTTGGCCGCGACGTAGCCCCCGCCGCCCTCGTAGACCCACCGCCCCGCCGTCGAGCCGGTCATCACCACGTGCCCCCGCGACGCGCGCAGCGCCGGCAGCAGGACCTGCACGGTGCGGACCAGGCCGAGCACGTTCACGTCGTACATCCGCGCCCACGCGTCCACCGAGGCGTCCTCGAGCCGGTCGAGGTCGTAGGCGCCACCCGCGTTCGCCACGAGCAGGTCGCACCGCGGTACGGCGTCCGCGAGCGCCTCGACGGAGCGCGGGTCCGTGACGTCCAGCGCCTGCGGTCGGATCCCGGGCTGCTCCGCGGCGAGGGCGCCGAGGCGGTCCAGGCGGCGCGCGGCGGCCACCACTTCCCAGCCCTGCTGCGCGAGCACGCGGGCCGTTGCGGCCCCGATCCCGCTGCTGGCTCCGGTCACGACGGCGGTACGCATGCGGACAAGTCTGCCGTGCGGAAGCAGCGGGGCTCTTCGGTGGTTGCTCTTCGGTGGTTGCGTGAGGTGGTTGCAGCAACCCGCGGGTGCTGAACCGTGCGTGGTCGGGCAGGATTGCGGCAAACAGGGAGGAGACGCCCATGGCGAACGGCGTCGTGCGCAGCGTGCACCCGCGGCGGGCCGCCGTCCTGTCCATCCACACGTCCCCCCTCGAGCAGCCGGGCACCGGCGACGCCGGGGGCATGAACGTCTACGTCGTCGAGACCTCCAAGAGGCTCGCCCAGCTCGGCGTCGAGGTGGAGGTCTTCACCCGCGCCACCTCCTCCGACCTGCCGCCCGTGGTCGAGCTCGCCCCCGGCGTCACCGTCCGGCACCTCACCGCCGGCCCCTTCGAGGGGCTGTCCAAGGAGGACCTGCCCTCGCAGCTGTGCGCCCTCACCAGCGGCCTGCTGCGGGTCGAGGCGCAGCACGAGCCGGGCTACTTCGACGTCGTGCACTCCCACTACTGGCTGTCGGGGCAGGTCGGCTGGCTCGCGACCGAGCGCTGGGGCGTGCCGCTCGTACACACCGCCCACACGCTCGCGAAGGTCAAGAACCTCGCGCTGGCAGAGGACGACGCCCCCGAGCCGCTGCGCCGCGTCGTCGGTGAGGAGCAGGTCATCGCCGCGGCCGACCGGCTGGTCGCCAACACCGCCACCGAGGCCCGGCAGCTCGTCGAGCTCTACGGCGCCGACGTCGACCGGGTCGTCACGGTGGCCCCTGGCGTCGACCTGGAGCACTTCCGCCCCGGCGAGGCCAGCGGTGCCCGCACCCGGCTCGGGGTGCCACCGGATGCCGTCCTGCTGCTGTTCGTCGGGCGCCTGCAGCCGCTCAAGGCGCCCGACGTCCTGCTCCTCGCCGCGCAGCGGATGGTGGAGCAGGACCCGTCCCTCGCCGACCGCCTGGTCGTCGCCGTCGTCGGGGGACCCAGCGGCTCCGGCTTCGACGAGCCGACCCACCTGCTCGACCTCGCCGCCTCGCTGGACGTCAGGGTCCGGTTCGAGCCGCCGGCCGACCCCGACCGCCTGCGCGACTGGTACCGCGCGGCGGACCTGGTGGCTGTCCCCTCCCACAACGAGTCCTTCGGGCTGGTCGCGCTCGAGGCGCAGGCCTGTGGCACCCCGGTCGTCGCCACGCGCGTCGGCGGTCTGCGCACCACGGTCCGGCACGGCGTGAGCGGCCTGCTCGTCGACGGTCACTGCGCCGACGACTGGGCCGCGGCCCTCCGGGACGGGCTGCGACGCCGTACCGCTCTGACGCAGGGTGCCGTCGAGCACGCCGGCGGCTACTCGTGGGGCCGCACCGCGCAGGGCCTGCTCACCGCCTACCGGGACGTGCTCGCGCCGGTCACCCTGGCGGCGACGTCATGACCGAGGCCGCCGACGTCATCCGCACCGCGCTCAAGGAGGCCGAGCTCGACTTCGCCGAGCCGCAGCCGGAGCAGTTCTTCGTCAAGCTGCCGGGCACCCACAAGCTGGTCACCAACTGCTGGCTGGTCGTCGGGCAGCACGGGCTGCTCGTCGAGGCGTTCGTGTGCCGCAAGCCGGACGAGAACCACGACGAGTTCCACCGGTTCCTGCTGCGCCGCAACGCGCGCACCTTCGCGGTGTCGTTCGCGATCGACAAGGTCGGCGACGTCTACCTCGTGGGGCGGCTGCCGCTCGCGGCGGTCACGCCCGAGGAGGTCGACCGCATCCTCGGCGCCGTCCTGCAGTACGCCGACGAGACCTTCGACCCGCTGCTCGAGATCGGCTTCGCCACGTCCATCAAGAAGGAGTGGCAGTGGCGCCAGAAGCGCGGGGAGTCGACCGCCAACCTGCAGGCGTTCGCGCGCTTCGCGGCGCCGGACGCCTGAGCCCTGCGTCCTGACGGCGCCGGGGGCTCTGGGAGACTGTCGCCATGGCGACCCTGGTCCTGCTCCGTCACGGCGAGAGCGAGTGGAACTCCAAGAACCTGTTCACCGGCTGGGTCGACGTCGACCTCACGGCGGTCGGTGAGGAGCAGGCCCGCGGCGGCGGTCGGCTGCTGCAGCAGGCTGGGCTGCTCCCGACCGTGCTGCACACCTCGGTGCTCACCCGCGCGATCCGCACCTCGACGCTCGCCCTCGAGGAGTGCGGCCGCTCCTGGATCCCGGTGCGCCGCAGCTGGCGCCTGAACGAGCGGCACTACGGAGCGCTGCAGGGCAAGGACAAGAAGCAGACCCTCGACACCTACGGCGAGGAGCAGTTCATGCTCTGGCGTCGGTCGTACGACGTCCCGCCCCCGCCGATCGAGGCGGGCTCGGAGTGGGACAACGCCGGCGACCCGCGCTACGCCCCCCTCGCGCCGGAGCTGGTCCCGGCGACCGAGTGCCTGGCCGACGTGGTCGACCGGATGCTGCCGTACTGGTACGACGCGATCGTCCCCGACCTGCGCGCCGGCGAGACCGTCCTCGTCGCGGCGCACGGCAACTCGCTGCGCGGCCTGGTGATGCACCTCGACGGGCTGACCCGCGAGCAGGTCGTGGCGCTGAACATCCCGACCGGCCAGCCGCTGCGCTACGACCTCGACGACGACCTGCGACCGGTCACGCCGGGTGGGGTCTACCTCGACCCGGAGGCTGCGGCAGCCGCGGCCGCGGCCGTCGCCAACCAGGGTCGCTGACCGCCCGCCGGGTCAGGGCTGCCGGGCCGCCGCGGTCGCCGGGTGCAGCGGCAGGCCGGTGCGCTCGGCGCACAGGCGCACCAGCTCGGCGTAGGCCTGCGGGCCGATGAGCGCGCTGAGCTCCGGGCCGTAGGACACGACCACCGGGTCGGCGCCCACGTGCGCGTCCGGTGACGACGTGCACCACCAGTGCAGGTCCTCGCCGCCCGGCCCCCAGCCGCGCCGGTCGAACTCCCCGAGCGTGGTCACGGTCACCGACGTCTCGTCCGGCCGCTCCACGACCTCCTGCAACCGCCGTACCGGCAGCTGCCAGCAGACGTCGGGCTTGGTGTCGAGCGGGTGCAGCCCGGTGCGCAGCGCCAGGCCGTGCAGGGCGCAGCCCTCGCCGCCGGCGAAGCCCGGCCGGTTGAGGAACACGCAGGCGCCGTCCACGGTGCGGGTCTTGCGGGCCGGCTCGCCGTCGAGCTCGTCCTCGACCGAGATGCCCTCGCGACGGCCGAGGTCGGCGTACTGCCAGTCCTTCTTCTTCAGCGCCGCGGCGTAGCGCACGACCCGCTGCTCGTCCTCGTCGTCGGAGAAGAACGCGCCGTGGCTGCAGCACCCGTCGTCGGCCCTGCCCTCGATGACGCCGTGGCAGCCGCTCCCGTAGATGCACGTCCACGACGACAGCAGCCAGGTCAGGTCGGCGCGCACCACCTGGGAGGTGTCGGCCGGGTCGGTGAACTCGACGTAGTCGCGGGGGAAGTCGGGGTCGACCTCGCGGAGGCGAGGCATGCCGAGGTCGGTACGGGTCACGACACCTTCACGACGAGCAGGGCGACGTCGTCGGCGCGGGTCGCCGTCGACAGGTCGGTGGTGACGGCGTCGCAGATGCCGTCGGCGTCGTCGGGCGCCGCGGCCAGCGACTCGGCGAGCAGGGCCAGCCCGTCGTCGAGGTCGCGCTCGCGGTCCTCGACCAGCCCGTCGGTGTAGAGCACCAGGACCGAGCCGCTCTCGAGGGTCACCGACGCCTCGCACCGGTCGGCGTCCGGGATGGCACCGACGAGCACCGACTGGCCCTCCCGCAGGAAGACCACCTCGCCGTCGGGGGTGCGCAGGGCCGGTGGCAGGTGCCCGGCGTTGGCGTAGGTGAGGCGCCCGCTCGCCGGGTCGAGCCGCGCGTAGATCGAGGTGGCGAGCTGCGCCATGCCCAGGCCCTGCACCAGCTGGTCCATGTGGTCGAGCACCTGCGCGGGGGTGCCGCCCTGCCAGGCGTAGGAGCGCAGCACCGACCGGAGCTGCCCCATGGCGGCCGCGGCGGCCAGGTCGTGCCCCATGACGTCGCCCACGGCGATGCCGACGTGGCCGTCGGGGAGCTGCAGCAGGTCGTACCAGTCGCCGCCGACCTGACCCGCGGTATGGCTGGGGAGGTACCTGGCGGCGCGGTCGATCCCGGGCACCTCCGGCAGGACCGGCAGCATGCTGCGCTGCAGCGCCTCCGCCACCTCGTGCTCGCGCTGGTACAGCCGGGCGTTGTCGACGGCCAGCGCGGCCCGCCGGGCGAGGTCGGCCGCGGTGGCCAGGTCGTTGTCGTCGAACGCGCGCCCCGAGCCGGAGGAGAACAGCCCGAGCGCGCCGAGCACCTGGCGGCGGGCGGTGAGGGGCACGACCATCGCCGACTCGATGCCGAGCGCGCGGTAGGCCTGCCGCAGCTCAGGGTCGGTGACCTTGTCGTCGAAGTAGTCGTCACCCAGGCGCTCGATGAGCACCGGGCCCTCGCCGCGCAGCACCGAGGCCGTCGCCGCCGCGTCGGTCAGCGACCCGGGCTGCCGCTCCTCGACGACCGCGAGCAGGTCCTGCTTGGAGGCGTCCACGTGCCGGGAGGTGACCTGTCGCAACGCGCTCTGCTCGTCGAGCAGGTGGATCGTGCAGAAGTCACCCAGGGCCGGTACGACGAGGTGGCTGAGCCGGTCGAGGGCGGCGTCGACGTCGAGGGTCGCGGCGAGCATCGTGGTGGCCTCGGCCAGCAGGGCCAGCCGGCGCTGGGCCCGTTCGGCGTCGCGCCGGGCGCTGCGCTCGGCGCTCAGGTGCGCGGCCCGCTCCTGCTCCGCCAGCACCCGCGAGGTCACGTCAGCCTGGATCCCGACGAAGTGGGTGAGCGTGCCGTGCCCGTCGTAGACCGGTGAGACCGACAGCTCGTTCCAGAACGCGGTGCCGTCCTTGCGGTAGTTGAGCAGCGTGACCACCACGTGCACCTCGTCCTGCAGCGCCTTGGCGAGCGCGCGGACGGTCTCCTGGTCGGTCTCGGGGCCCTGCAGGAAGCGGCAGTTGCGGCCGATCACCTCGTCGGCGGAGAAGCCCGTGGTGCGCTCGAACGCCGGGTTGACGTAGACGAGCGGGCAGTCGTCCTCGCGCGGGTCGGCGATGCTGAACGACAAGCCGGCGGCGATCACGGCGCGCTCGCGCATCGCGCTGGCCGCGCTCGGGGCGGTGTCGAGCTCGAACAGGACGACGAGCGCCTGGCGCTCGGGACCGGGCAGCGGGAGGGCGGTGGCCCAGAGGGCGCGGGAGGGCGCGAGCAGCGGCTC
>JBAVRG010000247.1:0-13321 GCA_049694795.1 Mycobacteriales bacterium | reverse complement strand
AAACCCACAGGCCCGACAACAACAAGCAGACACCACAGAACCACGACACTCACGCGCCGCACACCTGAGATGAACCCACGAACCGTGCTCCAGCGATCTGACCGCCAGCGACCGGTGCTCCGAAGGCAGACGAGAACTTAGGGACCTGAGGCGGCCGCGTCAAATGAGGGGCGGGTCTGCGCCTGCTGCGGCGTGAGACGACGCCGAAGCCCCCACCAGGGCGGGGAGTCGGCAGCGCCGGCCAACAGGGGCGCGCGAGAGCCCGGGAGCAACTCCCCGAGCGCGGCGTCACCTCTCGACGGCGCTGCCCGTCACCTGCGGTGCGCGACCATGACGTTGCGCTTGCCCTTGCGCAGCACGAGGAACCGACCGTGCAGCCAGTCCGCCTCCTGCGGGACGGCGGCCTCGTCGGTGACCTTGGCGTTGTTGAGGTAGGCGCCACCCTCCTTCACCGCGCGTCGCGCGTCGGAGCGGGACAAGCCGAGACCGGACGCGAGCAGCTCCACCACCGGTGGGGTCGAACCCTGGACCGTCACCGACGGCGCCTCCGCCAACGCCGACGCGAGCATGCTCTCGTCGAGGTCGGCCAGTGAGGCGCCCCCGAAGAGCGCAGCCGACGCGACCTGCACCCGCCGCACCTCTTCGGCACCGTGGACAAGGGCGACGAGCTCGGCGGCCAGACGACGTTGGGCGGCCCGGGCGAAGGGCCGCTCCGACGTCGCGGCATCCAGTGCCTCCACCTCAGCGCGTCCGACGAAGGTGAGGAGCCGCAGGTAGGTGCCGACATCGCGGTCGTCGACGTTCAGCGCGAACTGGTAGAGCGCGTACGGCGACGTCATCGCGGGGTCGAGCCAGACGCTCCCGCCGCCGGTGCTCTTGCCGATCTTCTGGCCGGCGGAGTCCGTCACCAACGGGAAGGTGAGCGCGTGGCCGCTCCCCTGCTCCATGCGCCGGAGCAGGTCCAGACCGGCCGTGATGTTGCCCCACTGGTCGTTGCCACCGATCTGGGTCGTGCAGCCGTACCTGCGGAACAGCTCCACGAAGTCGAGGGACTGCAGCAGCTGGTAGCTCATCTCGGTGAACGACAGGCCACCGCTCTCCAGGCGCGCGCTGACGGACTCCCTCGCGAGCATCTGGTTGACCGAGAAGTGCCTGCCCACGTCCCTCAGGAAGTCCAGGGCGGTCAACGGGGCGGTCCAGTCCAGGTTGTCCGCCATGATCGCGCCGGTGGGCCCGTCGTCGAAGGACAGGAAGCGCTCCATCTGGGCCTTGATGAGCCCGACACGGGCAGAGATCTCCGCCGCGGACGACATGACACGGTCTGTGGTGCGACCGGTCGGATCTCCGATGAAGCCCGTGGCACCCCCTGCCAGAGCAATCGGGCGGTGGCCGGCCAGCTGGAAGCGCCGCAGGGCGAGGAGCGGCACGAGACTGCCGACGTGGAGCGAGTCGGCAGTCGGGTCGAACCCGCAGTAGACCGTGACCGGTCCCGCAGCGAGGTCGCGTGCCAGCGCCTCGCGGTCGGTCGTCTGGGCCAGGAGCCCACGCCACTCGAGGTCGTCGAGCACGTCGGGGACGGGCGCCACGGTCGGCAGCTGCGACGGATCCGGTGTGCTCAGGGCGGCGTCGCTCGGTGCGGAGTCAGTAGTGCTGGTCACCCAACGATGGTGCCGTACGACGGCAACGCAGATCCCACGACGCTCCGACAGCTGATCGACCGGCCCCCGCGGGGCGTCCGCCCAGGCAGGCGTCCGGCGTGCACACGGGGGCAGGCGCAACGCGGGCCGGCATCAACGGGGATCAGCCGCCGGCAAGGGCGGGCGCGTCGAGCAGCTGGCCCGCCCGGTCGTCGTACCGGCCGTGGGCGACGTCGACGACGACGCGCGCCGTGGCGGCCGGGTCATCCCACTCGGTGTTGCCCCGCCAGACCTCCATCCCGAGGGTCATCTCGGTGCGGACCAGGCCGGGCAGCACGTCGAGCACGACCACGCCGGTGCCGCTCAGCGGCCCGGCCAGCGACTCGGTGAGCACCGACAGGGCTCTCTTGGACACGGCGTAGCCGGTGTAGGTGCCGGTCCGGGTGGCCGCGCGGGCCCGGCTGGTGATGTTGACGACGTGGCCGTGGCCGCGTTGGACCATCGGGGGGAGCAGAGCCCGGGTGAGCAGCAGCGGGCCGCGCACGTTGGTCTCGATCACACCCCACATCTCGGCGGGGTCCGCCTCCCAGAACGGCCGCTCGGTGCTCTCGATGCGTGCCGCGTTGTTGACCAGCAGGTCCACCGTCCCGAGCTGCTGCTCGGCGTGCAGCAGCACCCGGTCGACGGCCTGCGGGTCCGCCACGTCGATGGCCGCAGGGAGCACCTTGACGCCGTACGAGGCCGTGAGCTCCTCAGCGAGGCTGCGCACCTGGGAACCGGTGCGGGCCAGCAGCAGCAGGGACATCCCCTCGGCCGCGAGGGCGGTGGCGATCTCGCGACCGATCCCGCGGCCGGCTCCGGACACGACGCCGATGCGCCCGGTGAGGCTCATCCGCGCACCCTACGGACGGAGGACCGGTACGGCGACACCGTGCGCTCCCCCGCGAGCCAGAACCGCCACGGTGTCTCGGCCCCCCGGGCCACCCCTACCCGCGGGCCGCGAAGGACCTCGGCGTCGTGGCCGCCCTCGAGCAGGCGCACCGGAGAGGCAGGGTCCAGCAGGTCCGCGCCCAGGTCGTCGCCGTCCAGAGCCAGCGCCCGGCACAGCCGCGCCGGGCCGCGGCACAGGTCGCGGTCGCCCACCCCCGGCCGCCGGCCTCGCGCGACCTCCACGCCGGACACGACCTCACCGGCACGCAGCAGCACAGCCGCGGCCTGCCCGACCGGGCCGGTGACGACGTTGGCGCACCAGTGCATGCCGTAGGTGAAGTACACGTACAGCCGCCCGGCGGGGCCGAACATGATCTCGCTGCGCGGGGTCGGGCCCCGATGCGCGTGCGAACCCGGGTCCTGCCCCTGCCCCGCGTACGCCTCGACCTCGGTGAGGCGCACGGTGACGCCGTGCGCGGTCAGCAGGCAGCCCAGCAGCAGGGGTGCGACGACGTCGACCGGCCCGTCGAGGTTCATGCCGGAGCGGAGACCGCCCACTCCCGGTGCGCGTCGACCTCCATGCGGAGGACCTCGAGCTGCTCGGCCACCCGCTCCGGTGCCGTCCCGCCGTGGCCTCGCCGGCTGGCGATGGCACCGCGCACGTCGAGCACCGAGCGGATGTCGGGCGTGAGGTGCGGGGAGACGTGCGCCAGCTCCTCGTCGCTGACCTCGTGCAGCTCGCGCTCGTTGACCGTGCAGAAGACGACGAGGTGGCCGACGGCCTCGTGCGCCTCGCGGAACGGCACACCGTTCTTGACCAGCTGCTCCGCGACGTCCGTGGCCAGCGCGAAGCCCAGGGGCGCGGAGGCCTCGAGGACGTCGGCGTGCACGGTCATCGTGGCGATCATCCCGGTCATGGCCGGCAGCACCAGCGCCAGCGTCTCCACGGCGTCGAAGCAGGGTTCCTGGCTCTCCTGCATGTCGCGGTCGTAGGTCAGCGGCAGGCCCTTGAGCATCGCCAGCTGACCGGTGACGTGGCCGATGAGCCGCCCGGCCTTGCCGCGTGCCAGCTCGGCGATGTCGGGGTTCTTCTTCTGCGGCATGATCGAGCTACCTGTCGAGAAGGCGTCGTCGAGGGTGACCCACCCGAACTCGGTGGTGTTCCACAGGACCACCTCCTCGCCCAGCCGCGACAGGTGGACGCCGAGCAGCGAGGCGCAGAAGAGGAACTCGACGACGAAGTCGCGGTCGGAGACGGCGTCCATGGAGTTCGGCGCCGCGCTGCCGAAGCCGAGCTCTGCGGCCGTCGAGATGGGGTCGACCGGCAGGCTGGACCCTGCAAGCGCGCCGCTGCCCAGCGGCGAGACCGAGGCCCGCAGGTCCCAGTCGCGCAGCCGGTGCACGTCGCGAGAGAACGCCTGCACGTGCGCCAGCAGCTGGTGCGCGAAGAGCACGGGCTGGGCGTGCTGGAGGTGCGTCATGCCCGGTGCCGGCGTGTCGAGGTGCTGGGCGGCCTGCTCCACGAGCGCCCGCTCCAGCTCGGAGAGCTGACCGACGAGCAACCTGGCGTGGTCGCGCAGGTACAGCCGCAGGTCGGTGGCCACCTGGTCGTTGCGCGACCGACCGGCGCGCAGCTTGCCGCCCAGCGTGCCCAGCTTCTCCAGCAGGCCGCGTTCGAGGGCGGTGTGCACGTCCTCGTCCTCGACCTTGGGCCGGAACCCTCCCGTGCGCACCTCCTCCCGCAGCTCGTCGAGGGCGCCGAGCATGCGCTCGAGCTCGGCGTCGTCGAGCAGGCCGGCGCGGTGGAGCACCCGGGCGTGCGCCTTGGACCCGAGCAGGTCGTAGGGCGCGAGCCGCCAGTCGAAGTGGACGCTCACCGAGAGCCGGGCGAGGGCCTCCGCGGGACCGCCCTCGAACCGGCCACCCCACAGCGAGGTGCGCTCCTGCGAGCTCATGTGCCCGCCTCACCGCGAGCAGTGCCCGGCAGGCGGCTCACTTGGCGAGCCGCTGGTCGCGCTTGGCCGCGATCTTGCTCGGCAGGCCCCACAGCTCGACGAAGCCCTTGGCGAGGGACTGGTCGAAGGTGTCGCCCTCGTCGTAGGTCGCCAGGTCGTAGTCGTACAGCGAGGCCTCGCTGCGCCGGCCGGTCACCGTGCAGGTGCCGGTGTGCAGGCTGAGGCGCACCTCGCCGGAGACGTGCTGCTGGCTGTCGCGGATGAACGCGTCGAGGGCCCGCTTCAGCGGCGAGAACCACAGCCCGTCGTAGACCAGCTCGGCCCAGCGCTGCTCCACGCCCCGCTTGAACCGGGCGAGGTCGCGCTCCATCGTGAGGTTCTCCATCTCCTGGTGCGCGGTGATGAGCACCTGCGCTCCGGGGACCTCGTAGACCTCGCGGCTCTTGATGCCGATGAGGCGGTCCTCGACCATGTCGAGCCGCCCGACGCCTTGCGCTCCGGCACGTGCGTTGAGCTCCTCGATCGCCTGCAGCACGGTGACGTGCCGGCCGTCGATGGCGGTCGGGACGCCGTTGGTGAAGGTGATGACGAGCTCGTCGGGCCCGCTGCTGGTGCCCGGCGCCTTGGTGTAGCTGTAGACGTCCTCGATCGGCCCGTTCCACGGGTCCTCGAGGAAGCCGGTCTCGACGGCACGTCCCCAGACGTTCTGGTCCACCGAGTACGGCGACTTCTTGGTCACGTCGATCGGCAGCCCGCGCTGCTCCGCGAAGGCGATCGCCTTGTCGCGGGTCATCCCCGAGTCGCGGACCGGGGCGATGCACGTGAGGTCGGGAGCGAGCGCCCCGATGCCGACCTCGAACCGGACCTGGTCGTTGCCCTTGCCGGTGCAGCCGTGCGCGACCGTGTCGGCACCGTGGTACTTGGCGGCGGCGACGAGGTGCTTGACGATCAGCGGGCGCGACAGCGCCGACACCAGGGGGTAGCGCCCCATGTACAGCGCGTTGGCCTGGAGCGCCGGCAGGCAGTACTCGTCGGCGTACTCGTCGCGCACGTCCGCCACGACCGCCTCGACGGCACCGCAGTCGAGGGCGCGCTGACGGATGACCTCCAGGTCCTCGCCGCCCTGGCCGACGTCGGCGGCCACCGCGACGACCTCCTTGCCGGTCTCGTTGGCGATCCAGCCGATGGCCACGGAGGTGTCGAGCCCTCCGCTGTAGGCGAGGACGACGCGGTCAGACACTGTCTTTCTCCTGTGTTGGTGGGGTGTTGCGGGTGGTGCGGATCAGAGGGTGCGGCCCTCCGCCAGCCGCAGCAGGCGGGAGGCGAGGGCGCCGGCGTCGGGGGTGGCCGGCGTCCTGGTGACGAGCAGGACGGTGTCGTCGCCCGCGACGGTGCCGGCGACCTCGGGCAGACCCGCGCGGTCGAGGGCCGCGCCGAGCAGGTGGGCACCGCCCGGCGGGGTGCGCAGGACCACGAGGCTGCCCGTGGCCTCAGCGCTCACGCAGAGCTCCTCGAGCAGCCTCCCCAGACGGGCGTCGACGGCCTCCGGCGTGCCCGACCGGGGATGTCCCTCGGGCGGTACGGCGTAGGCGGTGCCCCCGTGGGTGCGGACCTTGACGGCCCCGAGCTCCTCGAGGTCACGGCTGACGGTGGCCTGCGTGACCTGGACTCCCTGGGCGGCGAGCAGCCGCCCCAGCTCGGTCTGGCTCGCGACCGGCTGCGCCTCCAACAGCTCGACGATCTTGGCCTGACGGGCCGCCTTCGTGAGGGGTACCTGCTGGACGGGCGTCAGCGTGCGCGCGGAGGCCATGGCGCTAGCTCGCCTCTCCGGCCCGGGAGGGGTCGAGGAGCCAGGTCAGCAGGGCCTTCTGCGCGTGCAGCCTGTTCTCGGCCTCGTCCCAGACCGCCGACTGGGGTCCGTCGATGACCGAGGCCGCGATCTCCTCGCCCCGGTGGGCCGGCAGGCAGTGCAGGACCACGGCCTCGGGAGCGGCGAGGGCCAGGGCGGCCTCGTCGAGCGCGTAGTCCTTGAGATCGTGCAGCCGCTGCTCGGCTCCGCTCATCCCCATCGAGACCCACACGTCGGTGCAGAGCACGTCGGCGCCTTCGGCGGCGCCCTTGGCGTCGTCGGTGACGACGATGGTCGTCCCGAAGGCCTTGGCCCGCTCCACGACGGCGGGGTCGGGCTGGTAGCCGGCAGGTGCGCCGATGCGCACCTCCATGCCGGCCATCGCGCCACCGACGAGGTAGCTGTTGGCCATGTTGTTGGCGCCGTCGCCCAGGTAGGTCAGGACCAGACCCTGGGTGGCGCCCTTGCGCTCCCGAACGGTCTGCAGGTCCGCCAGGACCTGGCAGGGGTGAAAGCCGTCGGTGAGGGCGTTGACGACCGGCACGCTGCTGGCGGCCGCGAGCGCCTGGATGCGGTCGTCGCCGAAGGTGCGGATCACGATCGCGCTGACGTAGCGCGACAGGACCCGGGCGGTGTCCTCGATCGTCTCGCCGCGGCCGAGCTGGGTGGACTGCGCGTCGAGGATGATCGGGTGCGCGCCGAGCTCGGCGATGCCGGTCTCGAAGCTCAGCCGGGTGCGGGTCGAGGGCTTCTCGAAGACCACCGCGACGGCCTTGCCCGCGAGGGGCTTGGGTCCGTCGTACCGGGTCTGCTTGAGGGCGGCTGCGAGGTCGAGGACCTGCGACTGCTCGGCAGGGGTGAGGTCGTCGTCGGCGAGGAAGTGCCTGGTCACGAGCTGCCTGCCTGCGGACCGCCGGTCACGTCCGCGACGCGGGCGAGGAGCTCGGCGACGGCGAACGGCTTGACGAAGACGTTGGCCTCACCGAGCAGGTCGCGCATGCCGGGGACAGCGTCGACCTTGCCGGTCACCACGATGACCGGGGTGTCGGCGAGCTCGGGGTCGTCGCGCACCTCCTCGAGGACGCGCACGCCGCCGAGGTCCGGCATCATCAGGTCCAGGAGCATGAGCGCGGGCCGGGTGGACGCGGCCTTCACCAGGCCGGCGAGGCCGTCGGAGGCGGTGGCGACGTCGTAGCCCTCCGCGGACAGCAGGGTGTGCAGCAGACCGCGGACGCTGGGGTCGTCCTCGACGACGAGGACGCGGGTGGCGCTCATGCGATCGCTCCGGTGGGGTTGGTCATGGCGCGACCCTAGCGGCGAGGGACGCGCCGTCGAGCACGCCGGGCAGCGCGCCGAGGAACGCGTCGAGCTGCTGCTCCGACACGACGAGCGGCGGCGCCAGGCGCAGCACGTCGGGAGCGGGGGCGTTGACGAGGAACCCCGCCTGCCGGGCAGCGACCTCGACAGCGGGGGCGATCGCCTCGGTGAGCACGACGCCGAGCCACAGCCCTACGCCTCGCACGTGGCTCACCAGGGGGTGCCCGAGGCCCTCGATGCCCTTGCGCAGCCGCTCCCCCAGCTCGGTCGTGCGCGCCAGCAGCCCGTCGCGCTCGAGCACCTCCAGGACCGCGAGAGCAGCCGCGCAGACCACCGGGTTGCCGCCGAAGGTCGTGCCGTGGTCGCCCTTCTGCAGCGCGGCAGCGGCCGGCCCCTTGGCGAGCACGGCACCGATCGGCAGGCCGCCGCCCAGGCCCTTGGCGAGGGTCACGACGTCGGCCTCCACGCCGGGCTCGAGCACCTGGTGCGAGAGCCAGCCGCCGGCCCGACCGATGCCGCCCTGCACCTCGTCGACGTGCAGCAGCGCGCCGGTGGCGTCGGCGACCCGCCTTGCGGTCGCGAGGAAGCCCGGCGGCGGGACGACGACGCCTGCCTCCCCGAGGACCGGCTCGAGCACGATGCTCGCAACGGTCTCGTCGACGGCGGCCTCGAGGGCGGCGCCGTCGCCGTACGGGACGAAGGTCACCGGACCGGGGAGCGGCTCGAAGGGCACGCGCTTGGCCGGCTGACCGGTGACCGCGAGCGCCCCCATCGTGCGGCCGTGGAAGGCCCGCTCGCACGCCACCCAGCCGCCGCCCGGCCGCAACCGGCGGGAGAGCTTGAGGGCGGCCTCGTTGGCCTCGGCGCCGGAGTTGGTGAACAGCACCTTGTCGTAGCCGGTGAGGTCCTTGAGCCGCTCGGCCAGCAGCACCACCGGTTCGCTGATGGCGAGGTTGCTGACGTGGCCCAGGGTGCTGAGCTGACGCCCGACCGCCTCCTGCACCGCGGGGTGCGCGTGGCCCAGCACGTTGACGGCGAGGCCGGCGAACAGGTCGACGTACTCCTTGCCGTCGACGTCCCACACCGTCGCGCCCTCACCGCGACCCAGGACGATGGGCGGGGTGCCGTAGTTGGCCATGAGGGCGGCGTCCCACCGCGCCTGCCAGTCCTGCGTGCTCATGACGGCAGCACCATCGTCCCGACTCCTTCGTCCGTGAAGAGCTCCAGCAGGATCGCGTGCGGAACCCGGCCGTCGAGGACGTGCGCGCGCGGCACCCCGCCCTGGACCGCACGCAGGCACGCCTCCATCTTCGGCACCATGCCGCTGCTGAGCGTGGGCAGCAGCTCCTCGAGCTCGGCCGCCTTGATCTCGCTGACGACCTCGTCGCTCGCCGGCCAGTCGGCGTAGAGGCCCTCGACGTCGGTGAGGACGAGCAGCTTCTCGGCGTGCAGCGCGACGGCCAGCGCGGAGGCGGCCGTGTCGGCGTTGACGTTGTAGAGGTGGCCGTCGGCGCCGCGCGCCACCGTTGCGACGACGGGCACCTTCCCCTCGTCGAGGAGCGCGCGCACGATCGAGGGCTGCACGTCCACGACGTCCCCGACATGACCGATGTCGACGGGCTCGCCGTCGACGATCGCGTCGCGGCGCTCCGCCGTGAACAGCTGGGCGTCCTCGCCGGACAGCCCGACCGCGAACGGGCCGTGGCCGTTGATGAGGCTGACGACGTCGCTGTTGACCTGGCCCACGAGGACCATGCGGACGACCTGCATGGTCTCGGGCGTCGTGACCCGGTAGCCGCCGCGGAACTCGCTCTCGACCCCGAGCCGGTCGAGGTGGGCGGTGATCTGCGGGCCACCGCCGTGCACGACGACGACCTTGACACCGCAGTACCGCAGGAAGACGACGTCCTCGGCGAAGGCGGCCTGCAGCTCAGGGCTGGTCATGGCGTTGCCGCCGTACTTCACGACGACGGTCTTGCCGCTGAAGGACTTCAGCCACGGCAGCGCCTCGACGAGCGTGGCGGCCTTGGGCAGGGCCTCGTGGTTGCGAGCGCTCATGTGCTGTACGCGCTGTTCTCGTGGACGTAGGCCGTCGTGAGGTCGTTGGTGCGGATGGTGGCCGTCGCCTCCCCTGCGTGCAGGTCGATGCGCACATGCACCTGCCGGCCGGTGAAGACGACCTCGGCCGGGTCGGCGTGCGCCTGGCCGGCCCGGCAGACCGCCACGCCGTTGAAGTCGACGTCGAGGGCGTAGGGGTCGAAGGCGGCGGCCGTGGTCCCGACGCTCGCCACGACCCGGCCCCAGTTCGGGTCCTCGCCGAAGACGGCGCACTTGAACAGGTTGCTCCGGGCGACCGACCGGCCGACCTCGACCGCGTCGTCCTCGCTGGCGGCGCCGACGACCTCGATGGCGATGTCGTGCGCGCTGCCCTCGGCGTCGCGCAGCAGCTGCAGGGCGAGGTCGTCGCACACCTGCCGCACGGCCTGGTCGAAGGCGGCCGCGGACGGGGCCGCCCCGGCGCCGCTGGCCATCAGCAGCACCGTGTCGTTGGTGCTCTGGCAGCCGTCGGAGTCGAGCCGGTCGAAGGTCGTGCGGGTGGCCGCCCGCAGGGCGCGGTCGCAGTCCTCGGCGGTCACGTCGGCGTCGGTGGTCAGCACGACGAGCATCGTCGCGAGGGCGGGCGCGAGCATCCCGGCGCCCTTGGCCATGCCGCCGACGGTGAAGCCGTCGCCGTGCACGACCGCCTGCTTGCTCACCGTGTCGGTCGTCATGATGGCCGTCGCAGCGTCGTCCCCGGCGTCCGCCGACAGCGCGGCGTGCGCCGTCCGGACGCCCTCGAGCAGCGTCGCGCGCCGGAACAGCGGGCCGATGAGCCCGGTGCTGCAGACGACGACGTCCTTGGCACCGTCCCCGAGCAGCTCGGCGACCAGCTCGGCGGTGGCGTGCGTGGTCTGGAACCCCTCGGGACCGGTGCCGCAGTTGGCCCCGCCGCTGTTGAGGACCACGGCCCGCACCTGGCCGTCCTTGACGACCTGCTCGCTCCACAGGACCGGGTTGGCCTTGAAGCGGTTGCTGGTGAAGACGGCCGCGGCCGCCCGGCTCGGGCCGTCGTTGACCACCAGGGCCACGTCGGGCTTGCCGCTGTCCTTCAGGCCCGCGGTGGCGCCGGCGGCCCGGAACCCCTTCGGTGCGGTGACGCTCACGGCGCCACGCCCGAGACCGAAAGGCCCGCCTGCTCCGGGAGGCCCAGCATCAGGTTGGCGTTCTGCAGGGCCTGGCCGGCCGCGCCCTTGCCGAGGTTGTCGAGGGCGCTGACGACGAGCAGCCGGCCCGAGTCGCTGTCGACCGTGGCCTGCAGGTGGCAGCTGTTGGACCCCAGCGTGGCAGCGGTGTGCGGCCAGCGCCCCTCCGGCAGGACGTGCACGAACGGCTCGTCGGCGTAGGCCGTGAGCAGCACCTCGCGCGGGTCGCGCCCGTCGAGCGGCCGCGCCGTCACGGTGGCGAGGATGCCCCGCGGCATCGGTGCGAGGACCGGGGTGAAGGACAGCGACGTGGCGCCGCTGGCCTGCTTCACCTCGGGCACGTGCTGGTGAGCCCCGACCTTGTAGGGCGACAGGTCCCCCATCACCTCGGTGCCGATGAGGTGCGCCTTGGCCGACCGGCCGGCTCCGCTGGTGCCGCTGGAGGCGACCACCACGACGTCGGCGGGGTCGGCCAGACCGGCGGCCACGAGCGGGGCGAGCGCGAGGGTGATGGCTGCGGCGTAGCACCCCGTGTTGGCCACCCGGTCGGACTGCGCGACGGCGGCCCGCTGACCGGGGAGCTCCGGCAAGCCGTAGGTCCACGTGCCGGCGTGCTGACCGCCGTACCAGCGCTGCCAGGCGGCCGCGTCCCTGAGCCGGTGGTCGGCACCGAGGTCGACGACCTTCGCACCGGACGGCAGTTGTGCGGCGAGGGCGCCGGACTCGCCGTGCGGCAGGGCGAGGAAGACGACGTCGGCCTCGGCGAGCGCGCCGGCGGTGGTGGGCTCGAACACCCGGTCGCCGAGCTGCGGCAGGTGCGGGTGCAGGTCGGTGACCTGCTGCCCGGCCGAGCTGCCGGCGCAGAGGGCGCCGACCTCCAGCTCGGGGTGGCCCAGCAGCAGGCGCAGCAGCTCGCCGCCGGCGTACCCGCTGGCTCCCGCGACCGCTGCTGTCATGCCCATGCAGCGATCATACATGTTGATGCATGGCTATGCACACGGGTTCTCAGGACCACGGCACCAGACGCAGCGTGCCGGGGGCCTCGCTGCCGGAGGCCGCCTGCTCGGCCGCGACGAGGTCGTCGCGGACGTGGACGAACCGCCCGCTCAGCCCGTCGTGCCGGCCGGCGGCGAGCTCGACGACGAGCCGGGCGCACTGCTCCGGCGGCCGCCCCTCACGCCGCGCCTTGCCGCGCCAGTCGGAGTAGTGCGCGAGGAAGGCCTCCGGGAACTCGGTCATGTCGGTCGCCACCAGCCCCGGGCTGATGGCGAACACGCTCACCCCGGTGCCGGCGAGCTCCTGCCCCACCGAGTCGACCAGCCGCAGGACGGCAGCCTTGGAGGCGGCATAGGCAGACGCCCAGGGCATCGGCTCGACGCCGAACCCGCTGGCGAGCACCACGACCCGGCCGCTCCCGCGCGGCACCATCTCCCCCAGCGCCACGTGCAGAGCGAGCATCGGCCCGCGCAGGTTGATCTCGACGTCGCGCCACCAGGCGTCCGGGTCGCTCTCCCACACCGGCCCGGCGGCCTCGAACCGACCGGCGTTGGCCACGACCAGCTCGAGGTCGCCGAGCGTCCCCGCTGCAGCCACCGCGGACCGCACCGCCGCCAGGTCGGTGGCGTCGCCCGCCACACCCCTCGCCGCGTCGCCGGCCTCGACCGCCTCCCGCAGCGACACCGGGTTGCGCCCCGTGACGACGACCTGCCAGCCGGCCCCGGTCAGCTCACGGGCGACGGTCCTGCCGATGCCGCGGCCACCGCCGGTGACGAGGGCGACCGGCGTGCTCATGCCCCGCGCAGCACGGCGTCGTGCCTGGCCGCCGCAGCAGCCACGGCAGCGTCACGGGCCGCGAGGACCTCGGCGTCGGTCAGGGTGCGGTCCGGCGCCCGGAAGCGCAGCGTGTAGGCCAACGAGCGCCGGCCCTCGCCCACCTGGGGCCCGGTGAACACGTCGAACAGCGCGATCGCCTCGAGCAGCTCCCCCGCCCCGGTGCGCAGCGTCCGCTCCACGTCCGCGGCCAGCACCTCGTCCGGCACGACGACGGCGACGTCCACCGAGGAGGGCGGGTACGACGACACCACCGGCGCGGCAGCGGGCCCCCTCGCTGCGGAAGCGGCCACCAGGCGGTCGAGGTCGACCTCCCCGGCCACGGACCGCGGTGGCAGCCCGAGGGCCGTGACCACCCGGGGGTGCAGCTCACCGGCGGTGCCGACGGGCTCGCCGGCCAGCAGCAGCTCGGCGCAGCGCCCGGGGTGGTAGGGGTCGGCCTGGGAGCGCTCCACGGTCAGCTCGAGGCCGAGGGCCTGCGCGGTGGCCAGCAGCACCTCGACGGCGTCGCCGACCTCGACCGGTCGCCCGGCCCGCCGGCCGGCGAGGACGAGCCCCGCG
>JBAVRG010000246.1:0-6437 GCA_049694795.1 Mycobacteriales bacterium | reverse complement strand
CTGCGCATCGACCTCGACCCGATGCCGGGGACCGACTGGGACGACGTGCTCGAGGTGGCTCTGGAGGTCAGGGCGCTGTTCGACGAGCTGGGGATGGTCAGCTTCCCGAAGACCAGCGGCAGCAAGGGCGTCCACGTCTACGTGCGGATCCGGCCGGAGTGGACGTTCACCGAGGTGCGGCACTGCGCGGTGGCGGTCGCACGCGAGATCGAGCGTCGCCGGCCGGACTGCGCCACGGCGCGCTGGTGGAAGGAGGAGCGCGGGGAGCGGGTCTTCCTCGACTTCAACCGGATGGCCCGGGATCAGACCACGCAAACGGGTTGAAGTCAGGCACGCCGGAGGCGGGCCAACGCGATGAACGCTGCGCGTCGCGCAGGCTCCTCACGCAGGTAGGCCACGTGCTCAGCGACGCTCCGAAGAACCTCCGGAGACAAGGGCTCGGCGCAGTACTTGTCGAGCCACTCGTCCTCCGTCATCTGCGAGCCCAGAGCCACCTTGTCATTCGTTGCTGCCCGCGCCACGGGTTGCTCCCGCCGGAGGCGCGCCCGGCCCCCCTGGTCCACTCGCTTGATGGAGCGGCCAACGCTTGATGCCGGGGCGTCAGGCATGACTCATAGTCTATCGACTCATAGTCTGGGTCGTCCATAGCGTCTGACGATCATGGCAGCTTCGAAGGAGCAGGCGCAGGCCTGGCAGACAGCCTTCGGCGGCCGCTTACGCGAGCTTCGTGAGGCGGCTGGACTCAGCCAAATGCGGCTCGCTGAAGCGGCCAATCTGCATGCGACGTACATCTCGAGCCTTGAGCGCGGTCGACGCAACGTCTCATTGGTCAACATCCACGTGCTTGCTGGCGCTCTCGGCGTCGAGCCCGCTCACCTGTTGATCTAGATCAAGCAGGCTCTCGGCACGTGCGTCAGCGACGTCTGATGTCGTCGAGGTGGGTAGCGGCCCCTATCAGTCACTCGTGCCGGGCGGGTCCATCGCAGATGTTGTCCGCCTGAGCTGGGTCCGGGTTGAACGTCTCGTGATGCTGCGGGAAGTAGAACGTCATCGCCCTGTACGCCTGGACTTCGTGGCACGTTCCCAGGTCGAAGGCGACGATCTTGCCTTTCTCCGTGCGACCCCTCAGATACGCGGAGCCGGGCGGAATGTAGATCGTGTAGCCGGTCCCGGTAGCCGTGGATCCGCCCCAGGTCTCCCACGAAAGGCGGGCGAAGTCACCCGTTGGGTCTCCTCCGAAGTTGACGTGGTTGGGCTTCACCACCCCGAGGCCCTCTTGGGCTGCAGGACCCGCCCAAGGTCTGCCAAGGACGATCTGGGCGTTCTGGCTGGGCTCGACGGTCTGTGCGTTGTCGCGGGACTCACAGCCGGAGAGTGAGGCCCCCAGCACGAAAACCAGAAGCACGGCCCGAGGGGAAAGCATCGGGAGATCGTAGAGGTGCGTCGAGACCCACGGGTAGCGCCGCCTCCCGCAGGTCCGGCGGCCGACGGTAGCGCCGCATAGCTGCCGCAGACCTGATCTAGGGACCGAGCATGTTTGCGACCGCGACGGCAACCAATATGGCTCCCATCACCAGCCCAACCCATCCAACCCGCCGTGCGTCTTTGATCGCGTCCTCACGGCCCTTGTAGCCGGCGCGGAAGAACCAGCGAGGACGATTGTCGTAGTTCTTGCTGCCCGCCCAGGTCGCCAGGCCGCGCCAGTTCCGAACGAGCGCCCAGCCATAGCCGCCGACGAGCAGACCCATCAACAGCGGAAGGAACGTCCGTGATACCGCCACGGACGGGACGGTAGTCGGTCAATCACTCATCGAGGGTGAGCGAGAGGACGAACTGCTGAGGTGGTAGCGACAGCTACTCGACCCTGCTCGACAGTCGGGAGCGCCGCCTCTCGTTCCTCCGGCGGCTCGACGGCAGCGCCGCATCTATTCGGTCGGTCGGCCTTGTCAGATGTCGCTGTCACCCCCAGGGCGTGGGACCTCGCCCAACTGTGCGGGCGAGGTCCCACGCACGTCTAGCCTCGCTCCACCTTCGAGAACGTCCACGTCCGCATCAAGTCCTCCCCGACGCGGTCGTCGTGCGGCGTCTCCAGCTCCAGCCGGCAGTTCTCGTGAACTGCGACTGGACCCCACACCCAGCCGTGCACACCGGACGCAGGCTCGAAGTTCAGCGTGACGCCTTCAAACCGGACCTCGCCTTGGGCGTTCGGCTCGATCGAGTGGTGGCACACGTAGCAGCGCATGGGGTGCTCAAGCTCGGGGAAGTCGTAGCCGCCTGGGGTTGCGTACACGTGCCCACGGGTGCGAAGGCCAGCGATGAGTCCGCCGCGGCTGATCTTGACCTTGCATGCCTGGGCGTACTCCTCGACGTCGAGCGCCGGGTCCGCGTGTCCGAGGACCTGTGCGGTCACCCACATCACGTTCGTGCGGATGTTGTCCGCCTCAGCCTCCGTCAATCGCTTGGCCTGACGCCATCCGCGATCGAACGTTCGCTGGTGACCCGCCCGGTCCAATCGGTAAGGCGAGTCTGACCAGTCGTGATTCGCGATCTCCGCGGCCATTTCGCGAGCGATACGGCTCAACACAGCAGTCTCCGTTTCCGGCCCTCCGAATGGGCCACGGCCATGAACCCCCCGACGGGGTCCGTAGCAAGAAGTCTAGGCCGCCGGTACGACAGACCGGAGCCAACACGCGGCGCAACGGCACGCTCTACGGAGGCCTGTGTCTCCGAGCCACGCCGGTGCGCCGACGTTTCTGTTCCTTCCCGATCTTCCTGTTCGTAGTGTGGTTCTCATGCCGTCCCCCTTCGTCGAGATCAACGTGGAGACGTCGAAGGGTGAGCACCTCATCAAGGTCACCAACCCCGAGAGGACCTACTTCTCCGGACTTCCCGAGGGCAACGGCCGGAAGATTGACTTGGTCGAGTACTATCTCGCGGTCGGCGACGGGATCGTGCGGGCGTTGCGGGAGCGACCGACAGTGCTCAAGCGACACCCGGAAGGTGCTGAGAGCGAGGCGATCTACACGAAGCGGGTCCCTAAAGGGGCGCCGCCGTGGATCGAGACGGTCACTGTCGACTTCCCCAGCGGCCGCTCGGCGACGGAGTTGTGCCCGGTCGACATTGCACACGTGGTCTGGGCCGTACAAATGTCGACGCTGGACTTCCATCCGTGGCCGTCCCGCAGAACTGATACGGAGTCGCCTGACGAGCTTCGGATCGACCTCGACCCGATGCCGGGCACTGAGTGGGACGACGTGGTCGAGGTGGCCCTGGAGGTCAAGGCACTCTTCGACGAGCTTGGGATGGTCACCTTCCCCAAGACGAGCGGGTCCAAGGGCGTACACGTCTACCTGCGCTGCAGGCCGTCGTACACCTTCACCGAGGTTCGTCATTGCGTCGTCGCCGTCGCTCGGGAGATCGAACGCCGGCGCCCTGACATCGCAACGGCGAAGTGGTGGAAGGAGGAGAGGGGTGAACGGATTTTCATAGACTTTAATCGCGCTGCCCGCGACCAGACCATCGCGAGCGCCTACAGCGTGCGGGCTCGCCCCCAGGCCACCGTGAGTGCACCGGTGACCTGGGGGGAGCTGCCGGACTGCGAGATCGCGGACTTCGACATCTGGACGATGCGAGACCGCTTCGCCCGGCTGGGAGATGTCCACGCCGCCATCGACGACGTCGCCCACGACCTGCAGCCGCTCCTGGAGCTCTACGAGCGCCAGGGAGAAGGCGAAGCCCCCTTCCCGCCGTCCTTCGCCCTCCAGCCAGGAGAACCCAAGCGCGTCCAGCCGAGCCGCGACAAGGACCTGCGGGGGCCCTGACTCCTGGCCCTTTCTGCCCATTGCGTGTCACCAGCGGTCGACGCAGCATCCGGCCACGGGCACCTCAGGCGGAAGGGGCGAGGACATGGCGATCGTGATGCGGATGACCTGGAGCGGGGTCACGCCCGAGCAGTACGACGAGGTGCGGCATCGCGTGAACTGGGTCGGCAACCCCTCACCCGGCGGCGACGTGCACGTGGCCTCCTTCGGCGCGAACGGCGACCTGCACTGCACGGACGTCTGGGACAGCGAGGAGCAGCTGAACACCTTCCTCGAGACGCGCATCCTCCCGACGGTCGCGGCGATGGGCATCACCTCGACGCCTGATGTCACGATCGAGGCGTGCCACGAGCTGTTCGTGCCCCACGTCAACACCATCACCATCCCGGAGACCGACCGCATCCTCGCGGCGACGCCGGTCTAGGAGCGCCACAGGTCCTGCCCTCCAGCGGGCAGGGCCTGTGTGCTGTCCGGGATCCTGTCCACCCGCTCGGGTGACCCGACCGGTCCATCGCGGCCGACACGGGAAAGGTGAACGCCTTCCTGCTGCGCCTGCTTCGCCGTACGGCGGGAGGGGTCGCGGTGATCGCGGTCGGGGTGCCGTGGCTGCAGGGCCAGGTGCCGGTGCTCACCGCGCGCAAGGGCCCCGAGCTCTCGGTGTCGGGCGATGTCACCCAGCTGTCGCCCGGACACGCCGGCCGACTCGTCCTCACGGTGCGCAACGACGGGGACGCCGCCGCCGTCGTGCGACGGCTCAGCACACGCATCCCGGAGCCGGTGGCGGGGTGCCGGCTTGTGGTCGCCCCGTGGACCGGCGAGGTGACGGTCCCGCCGGGCGGCAACGTGCAGCGGGCCGTGACGGTGACCGCCTCGGGCCCGGGTTGCAGGGGCGCGTCGTGGCGGCTGGAGTACCTCGCTACCGGTTGACGCGCACCAGGCCCTCCTGCACCACGCTGACGGCGAGCTCGCCGGACCGGGTGTAGATCTCGCCGCGCGCCAGCCCGCGCGCACCGCCCGTGTGCGGGGAGGTCTGGTCGTAGAGGAACCACTCGTCGGCCCGGAACGGGCGGTGGAACCACATCGCGTGGTCGAGGCTCGCGAGCATGATGTCGTCCTTGCCCATCGCGAGCCCGTGGGGCAGCAGGGTCGAGTCGAGCAGCGTCATGTCGGAGGCGAAGGTCACCGCGCAGACGTGCAGCAGCGGGTCGTCGGGCAGCCTGCCGTCCGCGCGCATCCACACCTGGGAGCGCGCCTCACCGGGGGCGCCCCCTGCCTCGACCTCGTCGCGGCGAACCCGAGGCGGGTCGTTGACGTAGCGGATGTCGATGGGCCGGGGCCGGTTGAACCAGCCGCCCATCTCGTCGGAGTAGGCCTTGAGGCGCTCCTGCATCGTGGGCAGGGTCTCGGGCTCGGGCACGACCGGCATGGGGTTCGAGTGCTCCACGCCCTGCTCGGGGACCTGGAAGGACGCGCTCAGGTTGAAGATGGCCCGGCCGTGCTGCACCGCCACGACCCTGCGCGTCGTGAAGCTCCTGCCGTCGCGGATGCGGTCGACCTCGTAGACGATCGGCACGCTCGGATCGCCGGGACGCAGGAAGTAGGCATGCAGGCTGTGCACCGGTCGGTCGGTCGGCACGGTGCGGCCGGCGGCCACCAGCGCCTGGCCGGCCACCTGCCCGCCGAAAACGCGTTGCAGCGACTCCTGCGGCTGCTTGCCGCGGAAGATGTCGACCTCGATGGTCTCGAGGTCGAGCAGGTCGACGAGGCGGTCGAGCGGTGTCTGGTCAGCGGCGGAGGTCACGACGTCATCCTCCCAGGAGCACGATCTGGGGGAGTTGAGGGGCGGCGCGTGCCTTGTCGGGTCATGTCGTCATGGTCATTTGGGCCCATGCCCGTTGACCGAACAGCCAGCCGGAGCGGACCGCTCGCCCGATACCGACCTTGTCGGCCAAAGGGGATGGTCCTGTCACCGGCCCCGTTGGGGGGCCACGAGCGGAAGCGACGATCTGCTGGGCGACCTGGTCGCCACAAGGCCCGGCAGGGAGCTAGAGGCGAAACCGGCGCTCCTCGCCTTTCCTCGAAGGGGAAGACCGACATGCGCAAGCTCTCCAGGATTCAGAAGTCCCTCGTCGCGGGCGCGGCCGTCGCGGGTCTCGCCGGCTCCGGCGTCGCCTTCGCGTACTGGACCACCAGCGGCTCGGGCTCGGGCACCGGCTCGACCACCGTGGGCACCGTCGACAAGCTGACCTTCACGCAGAACCCGGCCGGCGCTGCTGACACGTCGGTCGACCTGGCGCCCATGTACCCGGGCGACAGCCCCCAGAGCCTCACCGTCCGGGTGCGCAACACCTCGGGCGAGTCGGCGTACGTCGCCCACGTCAAGGCCTACATCACCACGGACAAGGGCGGCTGCACCGCTGCCGACTTCAAGCTGGGCGGGGTGCCGTCCACGGCCGTGGACGCCAGCACCGCGGAGGCGCTCTCCTGGACTGCGGCAGACCTTGCTGCGGGTGCTGCGGCGAACGCGACGAGCACCGTGCAGTTCAACAACACGGGTGCCAACCAGGACGCCTGCAAGGGCGCGACCGTGACGCTGAACTACCTCGCCAGCTAGTC
>JBAVRG010000245.1:0-2338 GCA_049694795.1 Mycobacteriales bacterium | reverse complement strand
GTCGCGGTCGGTGCGGCCGAGAACGGCCGGCCCACCCTGATGTTCCTCACCAAGGAAGCCGTCCGGCTGGCCCTGGAGGGGACCGCGATCGGCACCGCCTGCGACGGCTGCCCGAGCATCCCCGACCTCATGAAGCGGTACGACGCCGCCGGCGGCCAGCTGCTCGTCTGCCCGATCTGCTTCAACGCCAAGCAGCTCGACCCGGACGGCCTGGTGTCCAACGCGGCGCTCGGCGGCACCGTGCAGCTGTGGGAGTGGATCGGCGACGGCGCCACCACCTTCAGCTACTGACAGCATCTCCTGATGGCGCGGACACGTCTACGCGCACGGCAAGGACAAGGTCGGCAGGGACGCCGCCGCCCTGTGCGGCTGGCCGGAGCCGACCGGTGTCGTCGCGACCGACGACGTGGCGGCCCTGCTCGAGCTGCGGCCCGATGCCTGCGTCTACAACCCGCTCTGGCCGAGCATCGACGAGCTCGAGGCCCTGCTGTCGGCCGGCGTGAACGTCTGCAGCACGGCGGCCTGGATCACCGGCGGCAAGCAGTCACCCGACGACCTCGCGCACATCGAGAAGGCTTGCCAGAACGCTGGCTCGACGATCTACGGCAGTGGTGCGCACCCGGGCATCTCCAACCTCGTGGGCATCGTCCTGAGCGGCGCCTGCGAGCGCGTCGACGAGATCCGCGTCACCGAGTCGGTCGACTGCTCGACGTACGAGTCCGCGGGGACGCAGAGCGCCATGGCGCTTCGGCAAGCCGGCCGACACGCCCGGCCTGGCCGAGAGCGTCCGGGTGGAGAGCGAGGTCTTCGCCGAGTCGGCAGCGCTCATGGCCGACGCGATGGGGCTGACCGTCGACCGGCTCACGTTCGACGTGCAGTTCACCGAGGCCACGGGCGACTCCGACCTGGGGTTCATGCAGATCCCGAAGGGCACGGTCGGCGGCGTCTTCGGCTACCACCGCGCGTGGGTCGGCGACCGCAACGTCGTCAGCGTCGGGTTCAACTGGACGATGGGCCAGCACGTCGTGCCACCCAAGCCGCTCGCCCACGGCCACGTCGTACAGGTCTTCGGCCGCCCGAACTTCCGCAGCGTGCTGCACTGCCTGCCACCCGCCGACTGGGACGAGCCCGGCTTCATGGGTGCCGGGATGATCTACACCGCGATGCCCGTCACCAACGCGATCCCGTACGTCGTCGCCGCCGCGCCAGGGATCGTGACCCTCAAGGACCTGCCCCCGGTCACCGGCCGGCACTACTGAGCAACGACGAAGGCCCGGTCCGCGAGGACCGGGCCTTCGATCTTGTAGCGGGGGTTGGTTCCGGAGGAACAACCGCGAAGTTCCTACGGCGACGGCCTGGTCCCTGACCTGCGCGTTCTCAGCCATGTCAACCCTCTTTCGGCGCCCGCGGACGGGCTCATCCGAGATTCGGATCCGACTTGGCACGCGGCCCGGAACAGCGCGGCAGATCCCGGTGCAGTCTCCGAGACGTGACGACGTGACCGCTCATGCCGATGAGCGGACGAGCGCATGGGCAGCCGCCCGCAGTCCTGAACGCTCGCGCCCACGATTCGCGCGGGGACCCCACATGGCCCTCACCGGTGCGGGCGTCCGAGGTCTCTACGCCGCCAAGGGGTCACTTGGACTCGGGCGACGTCCGCGAAGCCATCGATCAGGACCCGCTCGCCGAACTGCAGCGTGGAGGACGAGCCTCGGGGAAATCCGAAGACAGGCTTCAGTTCCGCCACCCTCGCAGTGAAAACGTTGAAGCGTCGATGGCGGTCAATGCGCGCGAGCTCGTTTAGCCAACCTAGATAGTTCGCGTCAGAGTCCGTGCTGTTGAACGGCTGCATCTGTTCCAGCATGCGCCGCTGATGGTCAGCAAGCGGCTCAAGCCGCCGCAGGTTGTTCGCCCACACCTTCGGAGTGTCGTAGATGGGGTACTGCAGGACTCCCTCGTTGGGAGGAGGTGCCTGCCCGCTCTGACATACGGCGGCCGCCCAGATGGTGTAGTCGAGTGCTGTTCGTAGGTTGTAGAGCCACTCCCCCGTCAGGATCGACAGTTCGGGCGGCATCGGCAGGTGCTGCGTGACGCGCAAGATGAAGACCCCTGCCCCATCGCCAACCAGCGATGCATCGAAGGGGTGCTGATCGATGAAGTCATTCCAGACCTCGGTCAGCTGCTTTCGATGCACCTCAGCTCGGTCGGAACGTGTCGGCGGCACGTGAAAACTGACCCCCTGGCGGCACTCGAAAGTTGACCCCCTCCCGAGACCCTGGCCTTACCGAGGCTGGGGAGGGAGTAGGTGCTCGACGTGGAGGACTGGGCGGAGATCCGG
>JBAVRG010000244.1:0-9863 GCA_049694795.1 Mycobacteriales bacterium | reverse complement strand
GTCGTACCCAGCCCCTGGGCCGGCCGGCGACCCGGCTGCGGGCCGGGCTGGCCCTGCTCGGCACGGTCCTGCTGCTGCTCGCCTGCCGGCTGGTGCAGCTGCAGGCGCTGTCGCCGTCGGCGTACGCGTCGCAGACGGGGGTGCAGCGCACCAGCAAGGTCGTCCTGCCTGCCCCCCGCGGCGAGCTGCTGGACCGCAACGGCAACGTGCTGGCGCTGTCGGTCGCGGCCAAGAACGTCTACGCCGAGCCGCGCACCATCGCCAAGGCCACCTGCCAGCCCGGCGCCACCGAGCCCTGCGACCCGGCGACGATCGCCGCCGCCCTGGCGCCGCTGCTCGGCCTCGACGTGGGCAAGGTCACCGCGCAGCTGTCGGCTGACAAGGGCTTCGTCTACCTCAAGCGCGGCGTCGACCCGGCCCTCGCGGACAAGGTGCGGGCGCTCAACCTCATCGGCATCGGCTTCGAGAGCACCAGCGTGCGGGTGCACCCCTCGCACGAGCTCGCCGCGGGGGTGCTCGGCTTCACCGACTTCGAGGGCCAGGGCAAGGCAGGCGTCGAGCTCGCCCTGCAGAACGTGCTGGCCGGCACCGACGGCGAGACCGTCGCGCAGTTCGACGCCTTCGGGCGGGTCATCCCGACCGGGCAGGACAGCCACCGCGACCCGGTCGCCGGCAAGGACGTCGAGCTCACCCTCGACCGCGACCTGCAGTGGTACGCCCAGAAGCTGCTCGCCGACCAGGTCGCCGCGACGCAGGCCAAGAGCGGCACCGTCATCGTCATGGACGTCAAGACCGGGCAGCTGCTGGCGCTCGCGACGGCGCCGACGTTCGACCCCGACCACCGCACCGGCGCGAGCGGCGAGCTCATGGGCAACCCGGCGCTGAGCGACGTCTACGAGCCGGGCTCCGTCAACAAGGTCATCACCGCGGCGGCGGCGCTGCAGGCCGGGATCGTCACCCCGGACACGGTCATCGAGGTGCCCCCGACGCTCCAGGTGTCGAACAGGGTGCTGCACGACGCGGAGAAGCACGGCACGGAGCACCTCACGTTCGCGGGAGTGCTGGCCAAGTCCAGCAACATCGGCACCGTCAAGGTCGCCCAGCAGCTCGGCGCCGACCGGCTCTACACGATGATGCGGGCCTTCGGCTTCGGGGAGCGCACCGGCCTGGGGCTCCCCGGCGAGAGCCGCGGCATCATCCCCAAGCCCGCCGACTGGTCGGGCACCTCGATCGCCAACATCCCGATCGGGCAGGGCATCTCGGTCAACGCGCTCCAGGTCGCCTCCGTCTACGCCACGGTCGCCAACGGCGGCGTGCGGGTCGCGCCGAGCATCGTGCTGAGCAACCGCGACAGCGCGGGGCACGTGACCCCGGTGCCTGCGCCGGAGCGGCACCGCGTCATCTCGGCGCAGGTGGCCCAGCAGCTGCGAGACATGCTCGAGCAGGTCGTCACCGAGCAGGGCACCGCCCCGAAGGCGGCGATCCCGGGCTACCGGGTGGCCGGCAAGACGGGCACCGCCCAGCGGGTCGCGACCTCCGGGCCGCGGGCCGGCCACTACGACGGCACCTACACGTCGTCCTTCGTCGGGATGGCGCCGGCGGACGCGCCCCGCTTCGTGACGGCTGTCGTCCTGCAGGGCACCGGTGCCCGGGGTTACTTCGGTGGACAGGTCGCGGCACCGCTGTTCAGCAGCATCACGGGCTTCGCCCTCCGCAGCTACGGCGTGCCGCCGAGCGGCACGCAGTCGCCCCGGCTCCGCCTGTCCGTGGACTGATCCCGCTAGCCTCGCTGACGTGTGTGCGACCCCGGACGCTGCCGCCCTGCGGCCGTCCGACCCGTCGCCAAGGCCGCTCGCGGGCCTGCTCGACGCGGTCCGGGGGCTGCGCCCCACCGCTGCCCTGAGCGGGGTGACGGTGACCGGCTGCACCCATGACTCGCGCGCGGTCCGGCCCGGTGACCTCTACGCCGCCCTGCCCGGCGCGAACGCGCACGGCGCGGCCTTCGCCGGCCAGGCGGTGGCGGCAGGGGCTGTCGCCGTCCTCACCGACCCGGCGGGCGCCGCCCAGGTGGCGGGCGTCCCCGTGCTCGTCGTGGAGCGCCCCCGGGAGGTCCTGGGCGAGGTCGCCTCGTGGGTCCACGGGCACCCGTCGCGCGACCTCACCGTCCTGGGGGTCACCGGCACCAACGGCAAGACCACCACCGCCTTCCTGCTCGAGGCCGGGTTGCGGGCGGCCGGCCGCTCCACGGCGCTGCTCGGCACCGTGATGACCCGCATCGGCGACGAGGCGGTTCCGAGCGTCCGCACCACCCCCGAGGCCACCGACCTGCACGCGCTGTTCGCGGTGATGCGCGAGCGCGGCGTGACCGCCGTCGCGATGGAGGTGAGCAGCCACGCGCTCGCCTACGGCCGCGTCGACGGCGTCCGCTTCGACACCGCGGTCTTCACCAACCTGTCCCAGGACCACCTCGACTTCCACGCCACCATGGAGGACTACTACGCCGCGAAGGCGTCGCTGTTCACCCCGGCCCGCAGCCGGCGGGGCGTCGTCAACGCCGACGACGAGGCCGGGCGGCGGCTGCTGGCGACCGCGACGATCCCCTTGACCTCGTACGGCGCCGGCGCCGACTGGGAGGGCGTCGAGGTCGACCTGCGGCCGGACGGCAGCGCCTTCCGGCTGCGAGGGCCGGGCGTGGACCTCGCCGCCTCGGTGCAGCTGCCGGGAGCCTTCAACGTCAGCAACGCGGTCGGGGCGCTCGTCTGCCTCGTCACCGCCGGGGTGCCTGCGGAGGCCGCGGTGCGCGGGATCGCCGCGCTGCCCGGCGTCCCGGGCCGCATGGAGCGCGTCGACGCAGGACAGGCGTTCACCGCGCTGGTCGACTACGCCCACACCCCCGACGCCGTCGCGACGCTGCTGAGCACCGTGCGGGCGGTGACCCCGGGGCGCGTCATCGTGGTGCTCGGCTGCGGCGGCGACCGCGACCGCGGCAAGCGCCCGCTGATGGGCCGGGCCGCGGTCGACGGCGCCGACGTCGCGGTGCTCACCAGTGACAACCCGCGCAGCGAGGACCCGCGCGCGATCCTCGCGGAGATGGCCCAGCCCGGCGCCGTCGTCGAGCCGGACCGCCGTACCGCGATCGCGCGTGCCGTCCGGGAGGCGCGCCCCGGCGACGCCGTGGTCGTGGCCGGCAAGGGGCACGAGACCGGTCAGGAGGTGGCGGGCGTCGTCACGCCCTTCGACGACCGCCAGGTGCTGCGCGAGGAGCTGCAGGCGGTGCTCGCGTGAAGGTGCTGCGCAGCGACGCCGTGGTGGGCGCGCTGAGAGAGGGCCTGCGCGAGCTCGCGGTGGCGAGCGAGGGCAAGGCCCATCGGACCTACGCCGTGCTCGGGGCCGTGCCCGGCGCGACCCCGGAGGAGCTCATGGACCTCGGCCGCTTCCTGGTGCGGCTCGACATCACCGCGCTGGTCGTGGTGGGGGAGGCCGGTCCGGTGCACGCCGGTGCCGTGCTGGAGGGCTCCTGGGGCGAGGAGTCCCGGCACGTGCCGACCGCCGACGACGCGCTGGCGCTGCTGCGCACCGAGCTGGGGGAGGACGACGTGGTCCTCGTCGCCGGCCTGCCAGACGTCCTCACCGCGCTCGAGGGAGCCGCATGATCTCGGTCCTCACCGCCGCCATGACGGCGTTGGTGCTCAGCCTGCTGGGCACCCCGCTCGTCGTGCGGCTGTTCCGCCGCCAGGGCTACGGCCAGGAGATCCGCGAGGACGGTCCCGCCAGCCACGCGACCAAGCGCGGCACCCCCACGATGGGCGGCACCGTCATCATCCTGGCCACCTTCGCGGGCTACGGGGTGGCGCACCTGCTGGCGCTGCGCGAGTCCGGGCACGGGCCGACGGCCAGCGGGCTGCTGGTCCTCGGCCTGATGGGGTCGCTCGGCGTCGTCGGCTTCCTCGACGACTTCATCAAGATCCGCAAGCAGCGCTCGCTCGGGCTGACGGCCCTGGCCAAGTTCGGTGGCCAGCTGGTCACGGGTGTGGGCTTCGCCGTGCTCGCGCTGCAGTTCCGCAACAGCACCACCGGCCTCACGCCGGCCTCGACCCACCTGTCCTTCGTGCGCGACTACGTCGGGTGGTCGCTCGGGACCGTGGGCTTCGTGGTGTTCGCCTACCTCGTGGTGACCGGCACGTCGAACGCCGTGAACCTCACCGACGGCCTCGACGGGCTGGCCACCGGCGCCTCGGTGATGGTGCTCGCGTCGTACGTCATCATCGCGTTCTGGCAGTTCGGCAACTCCTGCACGCGCGCGGTCACGGCCAACTGCTACCACGCCCGCGACCCCCTCGACGTCGCGCTGGTGGCGGCCGCGGCGATGGGCGCGTGCTTCGGGTTCCTGTGGTGGAACGCCTCGCCGGCGAAGATCTTCATGGGTGACACCGGCTCGCTGGCCCTCGGTGGGCTGTTCGCGGGCATCGCGATCGTCACCCGCACCGAGCTGCTGCTCGTCGTGCTGGGCGGCCTGTTCGTCGTCGAGACGCTCTCGGTGATCCTGCAGATCGGCTTCTTCAAGCTGACCCGCAAGCGGGTCTTCAACATGGCCCCGGTCCATCACCACTTCGAGCTCGCGGGCTGGGCCGAGAACACCGTCATCGTGCGGTTCTGGATCATCGCCGGCCTCGCCGTGGCTTTCGGGCTCGGCCTGTTCTACGCCGAGTTCCTCTCCAAGGGGTCGCTGAGCTGATGACCCAGTACGACGGGCTGCCCGTCGTCGTCGCGGGGGCGGGCGTGTCCGGCACTGCGGCGGCGCGTGTCCTGGCCGACCTCGGGGCCCGGGTCACCGTCGTGGACGGCAACGCCGATGCGCTGGACGTCCTTGCCCAGCAGGGCTTCGTGGTCGCCACCGAGCTGCCGGACGAGCTCGGGCTGGTGGTGACCTCGCCCGGCTGGCGGCCGTCGTCGCCGCTGCTGGTGGCGGCCGCGGCGCGCGGCGTCGAGGTCATCGGCGAGGTGGAGCTCGCCTGGAGACTGCGCGGCCCCGCTGCCGCACCCTGGCTCGCGCTCACCGGCACCAACGGCAAGACGACCACCGTGAAGATGCTCGAGAGCGTGCTGCGGGCCGCCGGCCACCGCGCCGTGGCGGCCGGCAACGTGGGGCTCCCGCTGCTCGACGCGGTGCTGGCGGCGGAGCCGTACGACGTGCTGGCGGTGGAGCTGTCGAGCTTCCAGCTGCACTGGTCGGCCACCGTCCGGCCGCACGCCGGGGCCATCCTCAACCTCGCCGACGACCACACGGACTGGCACGGGTCGTTCCAGGAGTACGCGCTCGCGAAGGCGCGGGTCTTCGACGCCGACACCAGCGTCGGCAACGTCGACGACGAGGTCGTGCGCACCCTGCTGAACCGGGCCCGCGGGCGCCGGGTGGCGTTCACCCTGCAGTCGCCCCGGTCCGGCGAGGTCGGGGTCGTGGAGCACCTGCTCGTGGACCGGGCGTTCCCGGACGTGCCGGGGGAGGCCACCGAGCTCGCGACGGTCGCCGACGTCGGCCTGCCCGGCGACCACAACGTCGCCAACGCGCTTGCCGCGGCCACCCTCGCGCGGTCGTTCGGCGTACCCGCCGACGCCGTCCGGGAGGGGCTGCGGTCCTTCACGCCCGAGCCGCACCGCAACGCGCTGGTCGGCGTCGTCGACGAGGTGGCCTGGATCGACGACAGCAAGGCCACCAACCCGCACGCCGCCGCCGCCTCGCTGGCCGGCTACGCGCCGGTGGTGTGGGTGGCGGGCGGTCTGCTCAAGGGCGCGGACGTCGACGAGCTGGTCCGGCAGGCGGCACCCCGGCTGCGTGCCGCCGTGCTGCTCGGGACAGACCGCGCTGCCCTGCGCGAGGCGCTCGCGCGACACGCGCCGAACCTCCCCGTCGTCGAGGTCGCTCGCCTCGACACTGGAGCCATGCAGGAGGTCGTCGAGGCGGCCCGGTCGCTCGCGCAACCGGGCGACACGGTCCTGCTGGCACCTGCAGCGGCGTCCATGGACTGCTTCCGCGACTACAAGGAGCGCGGCGACCTGTTCGCCGCCGCGGTGCAGGCGCTCGCGTGACCGCGGTCTCGGGGGTCGGCGTCCGCCGTACGCCGGTGAAGGCCGCCCAGCAGGCGTCGGTGCTGCACCGGCCGCTCGCGTCCTACTACCTCGTGCTGGCCAGCACCGGGCTGCTGCTGGCCATCGGGTTCGTGATGGTGCTGTCCGCCTCGAGCGTCCGGTCCTACGGCACCTACGGCAACTCCTACGCGATCGCGGTGAAGCAGGGCGTCTTCATCGCCATCGGGCTGCCGGGGCTGTGGCTCGCCTCCCGGGTGCCGGTGCGGGTGTGGCGCCGGGTGGCGCTGCCGATCCTCGTCGTCGGCATCGGGCTGCTCGTGGTCGTCCTCGTGCCAGGCGTGGGGCGCAACGTCGACGGCGCACGGCGCTGGATCCCGCTGCCGGGCGGGTTCAACATCCAGCCCAGCGAGCTCGCCAAGCTCGGCATCTCGCTCTGGGGCGCGGACCTGCTCGTGCGCAAGCGCAAGCTGCTGCGGGAGTGGAAGCACCTGCTGGTGCCGCTGGTGCCCGCCGTCGGCGTCGTGACGGTGCTCGTCATGCTCGAGCCCGACATGGGCACGACCATCGTCGTCACCTCCATCCTCATGGCGCTGCTGTGGGTGGTGGGCGCGCCGGCGCGGGTCTTCGGCGGCCTGGTGTCGGTGGCGCTGACCCTCGGTGCGCTGATGGCGGTCGCGGAGCCGTACCGGCTGGCGCGGATCGCGAGCTTCACCGACCCGTGCGCCACGCACCAGCGGCTCGACAAGGGCTTCCAGGCCTGCCAGGGCCTGCAGGCGCTCTCGTCGGGCGGGCTGTTCGGGGTGGGCCTCGGCGCCAGCCGCGAGAAGTGGGCCGGGGGTCTCCCCAACCCCTACACCGACTACGTCTACGCCATCGTCGGGGAGGAGCTCGGGCTGCTCGGCACCCTCACGGTGCTGCTGCTGTTCGCAACCCTCACCTACGCCGGCATCCGGATCGCCAAGCGCACGCCGGACCCGTTCGCGCGGCTGGCTGCGAGCGGGATCACGGCCTGGATCGCGGTACAGGCGCTGGTCAACATGGGAACGGTGGTCGGCATGGTCCCCATCACCGGCATCCCGCTGCCCCTGATCTCCTTCGGCGGCTCAGCCCTCATCCCCACCCTGGTCGCCATCGGGATGCTGCTGTCGTTCGCCCGTTCCGAACCCGGGGCCGAGGCCGCGCTCGCCGCCCGCACCGGCCGGTTCCGCGCCGCGCTGCACCGGCGGTGACCGTGCACGTCGTCCTGGCCGGGGGCGGGTCCGCGGGGCACGTCGAGCCGATGCTCAACACCGCAGACGCCCTGCGCCGCCGTGACCCCTCGACCGGCGTCTCCTGCCTCGGTACGGCGGAAGGGCTCGAGTCGCGCCTGGTGCCGCTCCGTGGGTACCCGCTCGCGGTGGTCCCGAAGGTCCCGCTGCCGCGCCGCCCCACCGTCGACCTGCTGCGCGTGCCCGGTCGGCTGCGCGCCGCCGTGAAGGCCGCCCGCCGGCACCTCGACGAGGTCGACGCCGCCGTGGTCGTCGGCTTCGGCGGCTACGTGTCGGTGCCCGCCTACCTCGCGGCCCGGCGCCGTGGGACGCCGGTCGTCGTGCACGAGGCGAACGCCCGCGCAGGCATCGCGAACCGCCTCGGCGCGCGCTTCACGCCGTACGTCGCCGCCGCCGTCGAGGGCAGCGGCCTGCGGGGCGCGCGGGTCCTGGGGATCCCGCTGCGGCAGCAGATCTCGCAGCTCGACCGGGCAGCGGCGCGACCGGCCGCGCGGGCGGCCCTCGGCCTCGAGGAGGGCCCCGTCCTGCTCGTCACCGGCGGGTCCCAGGGCGCACGGAGCATCAACGCCGCCGTCGCGGAGGCCAGTCGTCCGCTCGCGGACGCGGGGGTGCAGGTGCTGCACATCACCGGTCCCACGCAGGCCGAGGCGGTGCGCACGGCGCTCGGGCCGGGGGCGCCCGGGACGCACCACGTCCTCGACTACGTCGACGCGATGGACATCGCCTACGCCGCAAGCGATCTGGTGCTGTGCCGGGCAGGAGCCATGACGTGCGCCGAGCTGGCCGCCGTCGGGCTGCCGGCCGTCTACGTGCCGCTGCCGATCGGCAACGGCGAGCAGGCGCTCAACGCCAGGCCGACGGTCGACGCCGGGGGAGGGCTGCTCGTGGACGACGCTGCGCTGGACGCGTCCTACGTCACGACGGTGGTGCTGCCGCTGCTGCTCGACGAGGGCAGGCTCGCGCAGATGTCCGCTGCTGCAAGGGGTCTCGGGCACCGCGAGGCGGACGCCGCGATGGTCGACCTGGTACTGGAGGCGGTGCGTTGACGGGCCGGGTGCACCTGGTCGGCATCGGGGGGGCGGGCATGAGCGGGATCGCCCGCGTGCTGCTCGCCCGCGGTGTCGAGGTCTCGGGCAGCGACGCCAAGGACTCCCTCGCCGTCGCTGCGCTGCGGGCACTGGGGGCGGCGGTGCACGTGGGGCACGACGCCGCGCACGTCGAGGGCGCGCAGACAGTGGTGGTCTCCACCGCGATCCGGGAGAGCAACCCCGAGCTCGCCGCCGCGCGCGCCGCCGGGCTGCGCGTGCTCAAGCGCGCGGAGGCGCTCGCCGAGCTGCTCGTGGGCCATCGTGCGGTCGCGGTCGCGGGCACGCACGGCAAGACCACGACGACCTCGATGCTCACGGTCGCCGCGCAGCACTGCGGCGTCGACCCTTCCTTCGCGATCGGTGGCGACCTCAACGAGGCGGGAAGCAACGCCCACCACGGCACGGGGGACCTGTTCGTCGTCGAGGCCGACGAGAGCGACGGCTCCTTCCTGGTCTACCGCCCGCACGCCGCCATCGTGACCAACGTCGAGCCCGACCACCTCGACCACTACGCCGACCAGGCGGCGGTCGAGGAGGCCTTCGCCGCGTTCGTCCGCACCGTCGACCCGGCCGGCTTCGTCGTGCTCTGCGCCGACGACCCGGGGGCCGTTCGGCTGGCCGAGGCGGCACGGGCCGAGGGCGTCGACGTGCGGACCTACGGCACGGCCGAGGACGCCGACCTGCGCCTGGACGCCTTGACGACCAGCGGTGCCACGTCGACCTACGACGCCGTGCTGCGCGGGCGGCGGCTGGGCCAGGTGACGCTCCGGGTGCCGGGCGTGCACCTGGCGCGCAACAGCGCCGCGGCGCTGCTCGCCGGGATCGGGCTCGGCCTGCCCGAGGTGCAGCTCATCGCAGGCCTCGGCGGGTTCACCGGGGTGCGCCGCCGCATGGAGCTCAAGGGCGCTGCCGGCGGGGTCCGCGTCTACGACGACTACGCCCACCACCCGACGGAGGTGCGCGCCCAGCTGGTGGCTGCCCGCGGCATGACGGGTGGCGGCCGGCTGGTCGCGGTCTTCCAGCCGCACATGTACTCGCGCACCCAGGCCTTCTCCGACGGCTTCGGCGACGCGCTCGGGCTGGCCGACGAGGTCGTGGTGATGGACGTCTACGGCGCCCGCGAGGACCCGGTTCCGGGCGTGAGCGGAGCGCTCGTGGCGGCGGCCGTGCCGCTGCCGGCGGAGCGGGTGCTCTTCGAGCCCTCGTGGTCGGCGGTGCCGGAGGCGGTCGCGGCCCGCGTGGCCCCTGGGGACCTGGTCGTGACCCTGGGCGCCGGTGACGTCACCCAGATCGGGCCGGAGGTCCTGCGGCTGCTGGAGGGGGAGTCGCCGTGAGCCGGATGCCGCGGGTCGTCTCCGCGGGGCCCAAGCTGGCCGCCAAGGCCCAGGCAGAGCGGGCCCGGCGGCGCGCGGCCCGGGCC
>JBAVRG010000243.1:0-5163 GCA_049694795.1 Mycobacteriales bacterium | reverse complement strand
CGCAAGGACGGCCGGCTGACGGCCTTCTCGGTGCAGTACCACCCGGAGGCGGCGGCAGGACCGCACGACGCCGCCTACCTGTTCGACCGCTTCTGCGACCTGATGGAGAGCACGCATGCCTAGGCGCGAGGACCTCAAGCACGTCCTGGTCATCGGGTCGGGCCCGATCCTCATCGGGCAGGCCGCGGAGTTCGACTACTCCGGCACTCAGGCCTGTCGCGTGCTCAAGGCCGAGGGCCTGCGGGTCACGCTCATCAACTCCAACCCGGCCACGATCATGACCGACCCGGAGTTTGCGGACGCGACCTACATCGAGCCGATCACGCCCGAGTTCGTCACGAAGGTGATCGAGAAGGAGCGGCCCGACGCGCTGCTGCCGACCCTGGGCGGCCAGACCGCGCTCAACGCGGCGATGGCGCTCCACGAGGCCGGCGTCCTCCAGCAGTACGGCGTCGAGCTCATCGGGGCCGACGTCGACGCGATCCGCAAGGGCGAGGACCGGCAGGCCTTCAAGGACGTGGTCGCCTCGATCGGCGCCGAGAGCGCCCGGTCCGCGGTCTGCCACTCGGTGGAGGAGCTGCTCGCCGCCGTCGAGGAGCTCGGCTACCCGGTCGTCGTGCGGCCCTCGTTCACGATGGGTGGCGCCGGCGGCGGCATGGCCTACGACGAGGCCGACCTGCTCCGCATCGGCGGCGCCGGCCTGCAGGCGAGCGTGACCACCGAGGTGCTCCTCGAGGAGTCCATCCTGGGCTGGAAGGAGTACGAGCTCGAGCTGATGCGCGACCGGAACGACAACGTCGTCGTCGTCTGCTCCATCGAGAACCTCGACCCGCTCGGCGTCCACACCGGCGACTCCATCACCGTCGCTCCGGCGATGACCCTGACCGACCGCGAGTACCAGCGGCTGCGCGACATCTCGATCGACGTCATCCGGGCCGTGGGCGTCGACACCGGCGGCTGCAACATCCAGTTCGCGGTCAACCCGGCGGACGGGCGGATCATCGTCATCGAGATGAACCCCCGCGTCTCCCGGTCGAGCGCCCTGGCGTCGAAGGCGACCGGCTTCCCGATCGCGAAGATCGCCGCCAAGCTGGCCGTGGGCTACACCCTCGACGAGATCCCCAACGACATCACCCGCGAGACGCCGGCGTCGTTCGAGCCCACGCTCGACTACGTCGTGGTGAAGATCCCGCGGTTCGCGTTCGAGAAGTTCCCCGGCTCCGACACCGAGCTCACGACGACCATGAAGAGCGTCGGCGAGGCGATGAGCATCGGCCGGTCCTTCGTCGAGGCCCTGCAGAAGGCGATGCGCTCCCTCGAGCAGTCGCCGAGCGGCTTCTGGACCCAGCCCGACCCCGACCTCACCAAGGAGCAGGCGCTCGACAAGGCCCGGGTGCCGCACGACGGCCGGCTGCACACCCTCGAGCTCGCGCTGCGCCTCGGCGCGACCGTCGAGGAGGTGTTCGAGGCCACCAAGGTCGACCCGTGGTTCCTCGACCAGCTGCTGCGGCTCGTCGAGCTCCGCGCGGAGCTCGAGAGCGCCGACCACCTCTCCGAAGCCTTGCTGCGCAAGGCGAAGCGGCTCGGCACCAGCGACCGGCAGATCGCCGCGGTGACCGGCCGCACCGAGCAGCAGGTGCGACTCCTGCGGCACGACCTCGGGGTCCGCCCGGTCTTCAAGACCGTCGACACCTGCGCCGCCGAGTTCGCCGCCCAGACGCCCTACCACTACTCCTCCTACGACGAGGAGACCGAGGTCGCCCCGTCGTCCAAGAAGAAGGTGCTGATCCTCGGCAGCGGCCCGAACCGGATCGGGCAGGGCATCGAGTTCGACTACGCCTGCGTGCACGCCTCCTTCGCGCTGCACGACGCCGGCTACGAGACCGTGATGGTCAACTGCAACCCCGAGACGGTGTCGACCGACTACGACACCTCCGACCGGCTCTACTTCGAGCCGCTCACCGTCGAGGACGTGCTCGAGGTCGTGCACGCGGAGACCGAGAGCGCCCACCAGGGCGGGGGAGAGCTGGTCGGCGTGGTCGTCCAGCTCGGCGGCCAGACGCCGCTGCGGCTCGCCCAGGAGCTCAAGGACTGCGGAGTCCCGATCGTCGGGACCAGCCCTGAGGCGATCCACCTGGCCGAGGAGCGCGGTGCCTTCGGCAAGGTGCTCGCCGAGGCCGACCTGCCGGCGCCCAAGCACGGCACCGCCACCTCCTACGACGAGGCCGCCGAGATCGCCCAGACCGTCGGCTACCCGGTGCTGGTGCGCCCGTCGTACGTCCTCGGCGGCCGCGGCATGGAGATCGTCTACAGCGACCAGATGCTGCGCGACTACATGGACCGCAGCACCATCGTCGGGCCCGACACCCCGGTGCTCGTCGACCGCTTCCTCGAGGACGCGATCGAGATCGACGTCGACGGCCTCTACGACGGCACCGAGCTCTACCTCGGCGGCGTCATGGAGCACATCGAGGAGGCCGGCATCCACTCCGGCGACTCCTCCTGCGCGCTGCCGCCGATCACCCTCGGTCGGGCCGACCTGGAGCGGATCCGCTACAGCACCGAGGCGATCGCCAAGGGCGTCGGGGTGCGCGGCCTGCTCAACGTGCAGTACGCCCTCAAGGACGACGTCCTCTACGTCCTCGAGGCCAACCCGCGCGCGAGCCGCACGGTGCCGTTCGTGTCGAAGGCGACGGCGGTCCAGCTCGCGAAGGCGTGCGCGCGGGTCATGCTCGGCGCGACGATCGCCGAGCTGCGCGCCGAGGGCATGCTGCCGGAGCAGGGCGACGGCGGGCACATGCCGCTGGACTCCCCGATCGCCGTCAAGGAGGCGGTGCTCCCGTTCGGCCGGTTCCGCGGCGTCGACACGGTGCTCGGCCCGGAGATGAAGTCCACCGGCGAGGTCATGGGCATCGACGCGGTGTTCGGCACCGCGTTCGCCAAGAGCCAGAGCGCCGCGTACGGCGACCTCCCCACCAAGGGCAAGGTGTTCGTCTCGGTGGCCAACCGCGACAAGCGCTCGATGATCTTCCCGGTGAAGCGGCTGTCGGACCTGGGCTTCGAGATCCTCGCCACCGAGGGCACCGCGGAGGTGCTGCGCCGCAACGGCGTGCACGCCCGCGTCGTGGGCAAGCACTCGGTCAGCCCGCATGACAGCGTGGTCCCCATGGTGCTGGCCGGCGAGATCGACCTGATCTTCAACACGCCCTTCGGGGTCGGGCCGCGGCTCGACGGCTACGAGATCCGCACGGCGGCAGTGACGCGGGGCGTGCCGTGCATCACCACGATCCAGGGCGCCGCCGCCTGTGTGCAGGGCATCGAGGCCCTGGTCAGGGGGGACATCGGGGTGCGCTCGCTGCAGGAGCACCACCGCCTGCTCGAGGAAGCGAGGAGGTCCTGATGCCCCTGCAGGTCCAGGGCGAGGTCCTGTCGATCCGCAAGGTCGGCGCCTACAACGCCATGACCGTCGTCGCGCCCGGGATGGCCGAGCTCACCCGACCCGGTCACTTCGTCGCGGTGCAGGTGGGCGGTCCCGAGTCCAGCATGCTGCTGCGCCGGGCCTTCGCGATCTACGACGTCAAGGAGCGCGGGGTCTACGGCGGCACCGTGGAGTTCGTCTTCGCCGTGCACGGCAAGGGGACCGCCTGGCTGGCGGGGCGGCGCCCGCAGGACAAGCTCGACCTCGTCGGCCCGCTGGGCAAGCCGTTCCGGCTGCCGGCCCAGCCGGTGACGGCCACGCTCGTGGGCGGTGGCTACGGCAGCGCCCCGCTGCTGCCGCTCGCGAGCGTTCTGCGCGAGCGCGGCTGCCGGGTCGACTTCGTGCTGGGCGCGGGCAGCCTCGACCGGCTGTTCGGCCAGCTCGACGCCAAGCGCATCGCCACCAGCATCGAGGTGACGACCGACGACGGGTCGATGGGCACCCGCGGACGGGTGAGCGACGTGCTGCCCCAGCTGCTCGACAAGACCGGCTCCGAGGTGGTCTACGCCTGCGGCCCCATGGCGATGCTCAAGGCGGTCTCGCAGCTCGCTGCCGAGCGCGACATCCCCTGTCAGGTCGCGGTCGAGGAGTCCATGGCCTGCGGCATCGGCGTGTGCATGACCTGCGTGCTGCCGGTGGTGGGGGACGACGGCCTCACCCGGATGGTGCGCTCCTGCGTCGAGGGCCCGGTCTTCCTCGGTGACCGGGTGCGCTGGAACGACGTGGGCACCGTCCCCGCGGACGTGGTCGGGTCGATCAACGCGGCGGGAGGCGGCCACTGATGAGCGAGATGACCCTGCGACCCGCCCACGAGGAGGGGCCGGCTCCGGAGATCGACATGAGCACCCGGCTCGGTGGCGTCACCTTCCCGAACCCCGTGTTCACCGCGAGCGGCTGCGCCGCGGCCGGTCAGGAGCTCGACCAGTTCTTCGACGTGAGCCTGCTCGGCGGGGTCGTCACGAAATCGATCATGCTCAACCCGCGGTCCGGCCGCCCGACGCCCCGCATGGCCGAGACGCCGAGCGGCATGCTCAACTCCATCGGGCTGCAGGGCCCCGGCATCGACGCCTTCCTCGACAAGGACCTCGCCTGGCTGGCGGCCAGGAAGGCCCGGGCGGTCGTCTCGATCGCCGGCGGCAGCGTCGACGACTACGCCAAGCTCGCCGCCAAGCTGCGTGGCCGCCCGGGCCTGGCGATGATCGAGGTCAACATCTCCTGCCCCAACGTCGAGGACCGGGGCCAGGTCTTCGCCTGCGACCCGCGGGCCTCGGCGGCGGTGGTCGCCGCGGTGAAGCGCGCGGCGCCCAGCGGCGTCCCGGTCTTCGCCAAGCTCAGCCCTGACGTCACCGACATCTCGGCGATCGCGACCGCGTGCGTCGACGCCGGCGCCGACGGCCTGTCGGTGATCAACACGCTGCTCGGCATGGTCATCGACACCGACACCCTGCGCCCGGCGCTGGGCGGCGTCACCGGCGGCCTGTCCGGCCCGGCCATCCGGCCGGTCGCGGTGCGCTGCGTCTGGCAGATCCGGCAGGCGCTGCCCCAGGTGCCGATCCTCGGCATGGGCGGCATCCGGACCGGCCTGGACGCGCTGGAGTTCGTGCTCGCCGGGGCCAACGCCGTGAGCGTCGGGACGACCGTGTTCGGCGACCCGACGGCGCCGCTGCGGGTGCTCGACGAGCTGG
>JBAVRG010000242.1:0-2220 GCA_049694795.1 Mycobacteriales bacterium | reverse complement strand
TGAGCGCCACATGTTGCTTCCTGCACCCGAACGGGTGAACGCGGCCTGACCACCTCTGCCGATGCGGTCTCGATCGGTCCCCCACCCTTGGGGCCTGCGAGAGGTGGTCACGTGTCCACGGACGGACGTCCTGACCCACGGAACGTGTTCGGTGGCAGGAGCGAGCGAGCCTTCCAGCTCTTCGTCGGCGCCGTGACCGTCCTCGGTGTGCTCGTCACGGCCGGCGTCATCGTGACGGCCGACCCGACCGCCGTACCGCATCTCGGCGCGGCCTTCTGGGCGGTCTCGGGACTGCTGCTGCTCAGCGAGTTCCGGCCGCTGTTCACGGCGGGGTCGCGCGACGTCAACGGCGTGGTCCTCTCGACCGCCTTCGTGTTCGCGATCCTGCTGCGCTACGACCTGCCGCTGGCGCTCGCCCTGCAGGCCCTCGCCGTCCTCATCAGCGACAGCACGAAGCGCAAGGCGCTGTGGCGCACCGGCTTCAACGTCGCGCAGTACTCGCTGTCGTTGGCGTCGGCCTGGGCGGTCATGTACCTGCTGGGTCACCGCGCGAGCGCCGCCCACCCCCTCGTGCTGAACGGGCACGACCTGGCGTACGTGCTGGCCGGCAGCGCGACCTTCTTCGTCGTCAACGAGGTGCTGGTCTCCTACGCCCTGGCGCTCAAGGCCGGCGCCGGGCTGTGGGAGACCTTCCGGCCGGAGCTGGCCTACGAGCTCCTCATCAACGGGGCGCTGCTCGCGCTGGCACCCCTCATCACGCTGGCGATGGCCGCCGGCGTGGGGTTCGTGCCGCTGCTGCTGCCGACGCTGGCCGCGGTCTACGCCGTCGGGTCGGTCGCGCTGCGGACCGAGCAGCAGGCCCTGTCGGACGCCCTCACCGGGCTCGCGAACCGCAAGCTGCTGGGGGACAGGGCGGCCGAGGCGGCGCGCGACGGCGCGATCGCGCTGGTGCTGCTCGACCTCGACCGCTTCAAGGAGGTCAACGACACCCTGGGCCACCACGTCGGGGACCAGCTGCTCATGGCGGTCGCGCAGCGGCTGGCGTCGTCGGTCCGCATGGGGGACACCGTGGCGCGGCTCGGGGGTGACGAGTTCGCGCTGCTGCTGCCCGGCGCGGACCGGTGCGCCGCGATCACTGCCGCGACGCGCGCGCGGTGCGCCCTGGCCGAGCCGTTCGTCCTCGGGGGTCTGCTGGTCGACGTCGCGGCCAGCGCCGGCATCGCGGTCTCGCCGGACCACGGCACCGCCGTCGACGAGCTGCTCCAGCGCGCCGACGTCGCGATGTACCTGTCGAAGGAGTCCGGGGAGGTCGAGCTGTACGACGCCACGCGGGACCGCAACTCGACCACCCGCCTGGCGCTGCTCGGCGAGCTGCGTCGCGCGCTGGAGACCGACGAGCTCGAGCTGCACTTCCAGCCCAAGGCCGACCTGGCGAGCGCCCGGGTGGTCGGGGTGGAGGCCCTCGTCCGCTGGCGGCACCCGGAGCGGGGGCTCGTCCCACCGGACGAGTTCGTGCCGCTCGCCGAGCGCAGCGGTCTCATCACCCCGCTCACCGCGTGGGTGATGGACGCGGCGCTGGCGCAGGCCGCCAGGTGGCGTGCCCGGGGCTGGGAGCTCTGCATGGCCGTGAACATCACCGTGAAGGACCTGTGCGGTGACGAGCTCGTGGACGTGGTCGCGGAGGGGCTCCGCCGGTACGGCGTCCCGGCCGCCTCGCTGCAGCTCGAGGTCACCGAGGGGTCGCTGTTCTTCGACTCCGCCCGGGCCCGCACGACGCTGCGACGGCTCGAGACGCTCGGGGTCTCGCTGTCGCTCGACGACTTCGGCACCGGTTGGTCCTCCCTCGTCCAGCTCCGGCAGCTGCCGGTCTCGGAGATCAAGGTGGACCGGTCCTTCGTGTCGCGGATGGACAGCGACCCGCGCGACCTCGCGATCGTGAGCTCGGTCATCGACCTGGCCCGGGGGCTGGGCATGCGGGTGGTCGCGGAGGGCGTCGAGGACGACGCAACCTGGTGTCGCCTCGTGCAGCTGGGGTGTGACCGCGCCCAGGGCTGGTGGCTGTCCCGCGCGCTGCCCGCCGACGAGCTCAGCCCGTGGCTCGAGCAGCACCTGTCCCCGAGCTACCAGCAGGCCTGACACTTCTTGCGTCCGAGCTCTGCGGGCGCGCCTGTCCGCCGCCCCGCACGCCGCCGCACCCGTCCGCCCCGCACGCCGCCGCAC
>JBAVRG010000241.1:0-1842 GCA_049694795.1 Mycobacteriales bacterium | reverse complement strand
GAGGGCGTCGACCAGGTCGTGCTCTGCGGGATGGGCGGCTCCTCGCTCGCCCCCGAGGTGATCTGCAGGTGCGCCGGCGTCCCGCTGACCGTGCTCGACTCCACCCACCCCGACCAGGTCCGGGCCGCGCTCGACGGCGACCTCGCCCGCACCGTTGTCGTGGTCTCCAGCAAGAGCGGCGGCACCGTCGAGACCGACAGCCAGCGCCGCGCCTTCGTCGCGGCCTTCACCGCCGCCGGCATCGACGCCGCGCGCCGCGTCGTCGTGGTCACCGACCCGGGCTCGCCGTTCGAGCAGCTCGCCAAGGACGAGGGCTACCGCGCGACCTTCCTGGCCGACCCGCACGTCGGCGGTCGCTACAGCGCCCTGACCGCCTTCGGACTGGTGCCGTCGGCGCTGGCCGGTGCCGACGTCGAGCAGCTGCTCGCCGAGGCGGAGGCGCTGCTGCCGGCCCTGGCCGAGGACGGCGCAGCGCTGCGGCTCGGTGCCGCCCTGGGCGGTTCCGGCCGCGACAAGGTCGTGCTCGACGCCGGCGGCTCGGCGTTGCACGGCTTCGGTGACTGGGCCGAGCAGCTGGTCGCGGAGTCCACCGGCAAGCAGGGCAAGGGCCTGCTCCCGGTGGTGGTCGAACCCGACGCACCCGAGGTCCGCTCCCCCGCGCCCGACGTGCACGTGGTCAGGGTCGGTGGCCCGGCGCCCGACAACGGCAGCAGCACCGAGGGGGCGCTGGGCGCGCAGTTCCTCGGCTGGGAGTACGCCGTCGCGGTCGCCGGGCGGGTGCTGGGCATCGACCCGTTCGACCAGCCGGACGTCGAGAGCGCCAAGAAGGCCGCCCGAGGCCTGCTCGACGCGCAGCCCGAGCCTGCCCGCCCGGTCTTCGTGGACGGCGCGGTCGAGGTCTACGGCACCCCCGGCCTGCTCGGTCAGGAGAGCACCGTCGAGGGCGCGGTCGCGGCGCTGCTGGCGACGCTCGTCCCGACCGGGTACCTCGCCGTCATGGCCTACCTCGACCGCCTCCGGGACGCCGACCTGTCCGCCGTACGGGGAGCCCTGGCGCGGCGCACCGAGCGGCCGGTGACGTTCGGCTGGGGGCCGCGGTTCCTGCACTCGACCGGTCAGTACCACAAGGGCGGGCCCCCGATCGGGTCCTTCCTGCAGGTGACGGGCCTGGCGGAGCAGGACGTCGCGATCCCCGACCGGCCCTTCACCTTCGGCACCCTGATCGCGGCTCAGGCCGCCGGCGACGCCGCGGTGCTCGCCGACCACGGCCGGCCGGTGCTGCGGCTGCACCTCACGAGCCGCGCCGGCCTCGACCAGGTGCGCAAGGCCCTCGGGTGAACCACAACCCGCTGCGCGACCCGCGCGACCGACGCCTGCCGCGGGTGCCCGAGCCCTGCGCCCTCGTGGTCTTCGGGGTGACCGGCGACCTCGCCCGCAAGAAGCTCATCCCGGCCGTCTACGACCTCGCGAACCGGGGGCTGCTCCCCCCGGGCTTCGTGCTGCTCGGGTTCGCCCGCCGCGACTGGGGCCACGGCGACTTCGAGCAGGTCGCGAAGGAGGCGGCCCGCAAGGGCGCCCGCACCGAGTTCCGCGAGGAGGTCTGGCAGCGCCTGGCAGAGGCGACCAAGTTCCTGCCCGGGTCGTTCGACGACGACGCGGCGTTCGACACCCTGCACCAGACCCTCAAGGACCTCGACGCCTCGCACGGCACGGGCGGCAACGCGGCGTTCTACCTGTCGATCCCGCCCGCGGCGTTCCCGACGGTGCTCAAGCAGATGCAGCGCACCGGGATGGCCGACAACGAGCAGACGCAGAGCTGGCGCCGGGTGGTCGTGGAGAAGC
>JBAVRG010000240.1:0-4328 GCA_049694795.1 Mycobacteriales bacterium | reverse complement strand
GCCGAGACCGCCCGTGCTCCCGCGAGGGCGCCCACGGTGCCGGCCACCGAGGCGGCCCGGCCGGGGAGGGCCTGCAACGACCCGCGCAGCACCTGCGACGGGCGCTGCTGCTCCTCGTGCAGCGCGGACGAGGCCATCACGGCGCCGGTAAGGCCGGGGATGGCCCACTGCAGCGCCTTGAGCTGCTTCTGCGCCTTCGCGACCTCGGGCGGCGTCACGGGCAGCGGCTCGGTCCCCCCGGCAACGGGGACGTCCCCGGCATCCATGACCTTCTGGCCGAGGATGCGCGAGTACGCCGTGGCGCCGAGCGCCCCGGCCGTGAGGGCGAGCTTCACGTTGGTGTTGGCCAGGACGCCCTTCTGGGAGGCGATGCGGCCCTTGTTGGCCTTCATCAGGATCGCGCCGCCGAGCAGGTGTGCGCCGATCGCGGCCGCGTTGAACGGCGTCCAACGAGCCCAGCCGGAGTTCGCGACCCGGGCGCGCTGCCCTGGGTCGTCGACATCTGCGGCGGCGCCGTTGACGCCGATCGCTCCCATCAGGGAACCACCGAACCAGGCAGCCAGTCCGGCGTCGTGCAGGAAGTGGGCGAGAGTGTTGCGCTCAGACACGTGGACCTCCGTGATCGGGTTCTCAGATCGCGTACCCACCTGGGCCCTTCCCACCCGCCTCCGGCTCTGCGAGAGTCCGCACGTGGCCGAGTCCAGCGATGCTTACGACGCGTGGGCCGTCGTCGTCTTCCAGCAGGACGGTGCGTGGCAGGTGGGGGAGCTGCCGCCGGCCGTGGCCCAGGACCTCGACGACGTGATCGCAGCGGTTCGGGGACAGGTGACCGGTGCGTTCGCGCTCGTGGACGTCGCCGACGAGTTCTTCGTGGTCGTCCGCAACGTCGGGGGCACCCTGCGGTTCCTGCTCAGCGACGTGACCGCCTCGGTGGAGTGGGAGCTGGCCGCCCAGGTCATGGAGCAGCTCGACCTCGACCTGCCGGCCGACGACGAGCTCGACGACGTGTGGCCGGTGGGCGAGCTCGGCGTGTTCGACGACTTGGGGCTCGATGCGATGGAGCTCGGTGCCATCCTGTCGGACGTCGACGCCTACGCCGACGAGATGCTGTCCACGCTGGCCCGGCGGCTCGGCTTCGCCGATGCCTACGAGCGGGTCGTGGATGCCCTCGTCTGACACGGAAGAGCTCTCCCTGTGACCTACTTCGCCGCTGCCCTCGCCCGCACCGAGGACGGCTGGACCGGACGTGAGCTGGACCTGCAGGAGGTCGACGACCTCGAGGCGCTGGCCGAGGAGCTGCGTGAGCTCACGGGCGACAGCGACGGGCCCGCGCTGCTGCTGCTGGAGGAGGACGACGAGTACGTCGCCCTCGTCCGCGTCGACGGCGGTGCCCGCAGCCTGGACGAGCCGCGGGTGTTCCTCTCCGACCGTCGTGCCGTGCAGGGCAGCGACGTCGCTGCGATGCTCTGGGAGGAGGCCGACGAGCCGGAGTCCGAGGAGGACGACGACGAGGGCACCCGGCCGGTCGCCGAGCCCGTCGGCGACCCGGCGCTGCTCGCCGACCTCGGCACCCCGGCCGACGCGCTGCTCGACCTGTGCGCCGAGGAGGGGCTGCTGCCCGCCGACGTGCTGACGGCGCTGGGCGAGCGCGGTGGGTTCCTCGACGTGCTCGACGGCCTGCGCGAGGGATGACCCGGTACGACGCAGCCATGCGCCTCGCCCTCGCCGAGGCCGCGCGCGCGCCGGAGCACGCGGACGTGCCCGTCGGGGCCGTCGTCCTGGACGAGGCGGGCGTCGTCGTGGGATCCGGGCACAACGACCGCGAGCGCAGCGGGGACCCGACGGCGCACGCCGAGGTGCTGGCGATCAGGGCCGCGGCGGCGGCGCGTGGCAGCTGGCGCCTGGACGGCTGCACGCTGGTCGTGACCCTGGAGCCCTGCACCATGTGCGCGGGCGCTGCCGTCCTGGCCCGCCTCGACACGGTCGTCTACGGCGCGGTCGACCCCAAGGCGGGCGCGGCCGGCTCCCTGTGGGACGTCCTGCGCGACCGACGGCTCAACCACCGGCCCCAGGTGCTGCCCGGCGTGCTCGCCGAGGAGTGCGGAGCGCTGCTACGGGAGTTCTTCGAGCCGCACCGGACCTGACGGGGGCGCTCGGACCTCCGCTAGAGTCTCCGCCGGTGGCGTGTCCGAGCGGCCGAAGGAGCACGCCTCGAAAGCGTGTGAGGGGGCAACTCCTCCGTGGGTTCAAATCCCACCGCCACCGCCACGCGAGTCCAGAGCACCGTGCGCCCTCCGGGTCACGGTGCTCTGCGCTTCCGGCTCCCTCAGGGGAACGTGCTGACGCTCGTCACGTCGGCGACCTGCAGCGAGTACGTCGCGTAGTACGCCTCCCGGCCACGGCGCTGCGCCACCCGGTGCTCGGCGTGCGACCGCCAGGCGTCGTGCGAGGCCCGGTCTGCGAAGGTCACGACCGTCACGCGCTCGCCGTCCTCGGCCGTGAAGGCCTTGTGGTCGACGTACCCGGGCATCTGCTCGGCGAGGGAGCTCATCAGCGCGGCGGTGTCGCCGTACTCGTGGAGGGACTCCGGACGCAGGCGGGAGCGGAAGACGGTGACGACCTGACCGGCGGCGAGCACGGGTCGAGTCTGGCCGAACCGCCCCCACGACGCGACCGGCCCCGCCCCCTTCACGGGGTACGGGGCCGGTCGGCTGGCGGAGGATGCGAGATTCGAACTCGCGAGGGGTTGCCCCCAACACGCTTTCCAAGCGTGCGCCATAGGCCAACTAGGCGAATCCTCCGCCGACGAGGTTACAAGAGGTCGGGCCGGTCCGTGCACGGCCTCCGCGCGCTGTCCGGTGCCCGGCTAGAGTGACGCCAGACCCCTCGTGCGGCGCCCATCTCGCTGAACTCCCCCAGGGCCGGAAGGCAGCAAGGGCAGGCGGGCTCTGGGCGGGTGTGCGAGGGGTCCTCTAGCGAGGGAGGACGCGTGGGGCTGGCGCTCTACCGCAAGTACCGTCCCGGCAGCTTCGCCGAGGTCAAGGGCCAGGAGCACGTCACCGGCCCGCTGCAGCAGGCGCTGCGCAACGGCCGCGTCCACCACGCCTACCTGTTCAGCGGGCCGCGCGGGTGCGGCAAGACCTCGAGCGCCCGCATCCTGGCCCGCTCGCTGAACTGCGAGAAGGGTCCGACCCCCGACCCGTGCGGCGTCTGCGACAGCTGCGTGGCGCTCGCGCCGAACGGCCCCGGCTCGCTGGACGTGGTGGAGATCGACGCGGCGTCGCACGGTGGTGTCGACGACGCCCGCGACCTGCGTGAGCGCGCGTTCTACGCGCCGGTCTCCAGCCCGTTCAAGATCTACATCATCGACGAGGCCCACATGGTCTCGCGCGAGGGCTTCAACGCTCTGCTGAAGCTCGTCGAGGAGCCGCCGGACTTCCTGCGGTTCATCTTCGCCACGACCGAGCCGGAGAAGGTGCTCGGCACCATCCGCTCGCGCACGCACCACTACCCGTTCCGGCTGATGCCGCGACGCGAGCTGACCGACCTGCTGGCCGGCAACATCGCCAGCGAGGGCGTCGCGGTCGACCCGACCGTGCTGCCGATGATCGTCCGCGCCGCCAATGGCTCCGCTCGTGACGGGCAGTCGATCCTCGACCAGGTGCTCGCCGCGGCCGGTCCCGAAGGCGTCACCCGGGAGGCGGCCGCCCAGCTGCTCGGCGTCACCCCCGACACCCTGCTCGACGACGTCGTCGACGCCTTCGCCGCGCGTGACGGCGCGGCCGTGTTCGCCACCGTCGACCGGGTCATGGAGAACGGCCACGACCCGCGCCGCTTCGCCGCGGACGTCCTCGAGCGGCTGCGCGACCTGGTGGTGCTCGACGCAGTACCGGACGCGGGCGACAAGGGGCTGCTCGACTGCCCGCCCGAGCAGCTGTCCACCATGGCCCGGCAGGCCTCCGCGCTCGGCACGGCCGGGTTGTCGCGGGCGGCCGACCTGTTCCACGCCGGCCTCACCGAGATGCGCGGCACCACCTCGCCACGGCTGCTGCTCGAGCTGGTCTGCGCGCGCGTGCTGCTGCCCGCCGCGAGCGCCGACGACGGTGCGGTGCTGACCCGCCTCGAGCGGCTCGAGCGCCGCCTCGACATCACCGGTACGGCGGTCCCCTCCGCCCCGGTCCACGCCCCCGCCGTGGAGCGCCCGGTCGCGCCACCGCCGGTCGAGCAGCGCACCCAGCAGGTGCCCCCGCCGGTGCGGGAGACCCCTTCCCGTCCCGTCGACGACGGGAGGGGCGCAGCGCCCGGGGGCGAGCAGCCGAGTGCTGCCT
>JBAVRG010000239.1:0-2057 GCA_049694795.1 Mycobacteriales bacterium | reverse complement strand
GGATCCGCTGCAGCAGCGCCTCGAAGTCCAGCCCGTTGCCGGCCGCGATGACGATCTCGCCGTCGACGACGCAGCGCTCCGGCAGGTTGGCCTTGACGGCCGCCACGACCTCGGGGAAGTACCGGGTGAGGGGCTTCTCGTTGCGCGAGCCGAGCTCCACCTCATCGCCGTCGCGGAAGACGATGCAGCGGAAGCCGTCCCACTTGGGCTCGTAGAGGTAGTCGCCCATGGGCACCTCGGCCACCGACTTGGCCAGCATGGGCTTCACGGGCGGCATCACCGGCAGCTGCATGTGCGCATTCTGCCCGGATCACCCGGCGAGGTGACCCCATCGGGGCGCGAGCTCGGTCCACGAGCCGATGGCTGCCACCCGGCCGCCGGCCAGGACCACCACCACGTCCGCCTGCCGCAGCGCCGCCCGCTTCGACGTCGCACCGAGGACGGTGGCGCCGCGGTCGCGCAGCGCCTGCCACAGCTCCACCTCCGTTCGGGCGTCGAGCGCGCTCGAGACGTCGTCGGCGAGCAGCAGCTCGGCGCCGGCGGCCAGTGCCCGTGCCAGCGCCAGCCGCTGCACCTGCCCCCCTGACAGCCGGACGCCGCGGTGCCCGACGAGGGCGTCGACCCCGCCGGCCTGCTCCACATCGAGGCCCAACCGGGCGTCGTCGACCGCTCGGACGACGTCGCGGGAGTGGTCGAGCCGGACGTTGTCGCTGAAGGTGCCCGACAGCACGCGGGGCACCTGCGCGACGTGCGCGACCTGGCCCGGCCGCAGGAACACCTGCGGGTCCTCCACCTCCGTTCCGTTCCAGCGCAGGCTGCCGGTGTGGTGCACGAGGCCGGCCAGCGCAGCGAGCAGGCTCGACTTCCCCGACCCGACCTGGCCGAGCAGCAGGACCAGCTGACCCGCCCTGACCGTCAGGTCGACGCCTTCGACTCCCAAAGTGCCGTCGTCGTGCACGGCGCTCAGGCCGCGCAGCTCGAGCAGCTCCAACGGGGTGCTCGTGATCGCCGGTGGGCTGGGCGCGACGCCGTGCACCAGGTCGACCCCGGGGGGCAGGGCCATGAGGTCCGCGCCGCCGGCGAGCCGACAGGTGGCCTCCTGCCAACGCCCGACCCCGGGAGCCTCGGTGATGACCGCGCCCGCGACCCGGCCGAACCAGTCGAAGCCGTTGACCGCGGTGGTGACCAGCAGCGCCGTGGCAAGTCCCCACCCGCCCCACAGGAGTACGAGCCAGCCCGCCACCACCCCGCACTTCACGAGGACGACAGGCACCCCGTCGAGGACGGCCTGCACCCGGTGCTCGAACACCGCGGCCTCGACCCGGCCGCCGTCGACCTCCTGCAGGTGCCGGTGCACCCCAGGAGTCGCCGCCGCCAGCTTGATCGTCCGAGCCGAGTCCAGGGCCGACACCAGTGACCTGCCGAAACGGGCCCGGGCGGCTGACGACGCCGCCGCCGAGCGGCCGGCCAGCGGTGAGCCGAAGGACGACGCGGCCGCGGAGAGCACCATGACCGCGAGGAGCACCCCGCCGGCCAGGAGGCTGCGCGCCACCGCCGCCGTGACCGCCGCGATGAGGAGGCCGTTCAGGAAGTCGACCCACCGGTCGCCGTAACGGGCCAGGCGGTCGGCGTCCATCGCCCTGGCCACGACCTCGCCCGGCGGGGTGCGCGGAAGCCGGCGCTGCATGGTCTGGCCCAGCAGCACCGACAGGCGCACCCGCAGCATCACCGCCACCCACCACTGCGGGTAGATCCGGGTCGCGATCGACAGCAGGACGGGGGCGGCGAGCAGGCTCGCCACCAGCAGCGCGGTGGTGGTGACCGGCGTGCCCCCTGCCTGGAGCGACTCCACCAGCCGGCCCCACACCAGCCCTGTGAGCGCCCCGAACGCACCCAGCAGCGCCTGGACGAGGAACAGCGCGGCGCCGAGCATGCCCCACCGCGGGTGGATGGTCAGGACGTGCGCGGTCCCACGCGGCAGACCCGGCCCGGAGCCGAGGTCGGGCTCGGGCGGCGCCTCGCCGGGCCGTCGCGCGCTGCCCAGCGCGCCCCTGGAG
>JBAVRG010000238.1:0-2872 GCA_049694795.1 Mycobacteriales bacterium | reverse complement strand
GCCGGGTCCAGCGGCTCGGTCACGGGTCAGCCCATGTGCGGGTAGCGGTGGTCGTGCGGAGGCACGAGGGTGGTCTTCAGCACGCGCGGCGAGGACCAGCGCAGCAGGTTGAGCACGGAGCCGGCCTTGTCGTTGGTGCCGGAGGCACGCGCCCCGCCGAACGGCTGCTGCCCCACGACCGCCCCGGTCGGCTTGTCGTTGACGTAGAAGTTGCCGGCCGTGAAGCGCAGCGCGGCACTGGCCTCCGCGATCGCGTAGGGGTCCTGCGCGAACACCGCACCTGTCAGCGCGTACGGCGCGGACGAGTCGACGAGCGGCAGCACCTCGGACCAGTCGTCGTAGACGAAGACGCCCAGCACCGGACCGAAGTACTCGCGCGTCATCACCTCGTGCCGCGGGTCGCTGGTCTCGATGACCGTCGGGTCGACGAAGAAGCCCTCGCTGTCGTCGGCGCTGCCACCCACGAGCACCGACAGCGCCGGGTCAGCCGCGGCCTGGGTCAGCACGCCCGACAACCGCGACCACGCACGACGGTCGATCACCGCGCCCCCGAAGTGCGACAGGTCGGTCACGTCGCCGTAGGCCAGCGAGCGCACCCTCTCCGCGAGCGCGTCGCGCAGGCCGCCCTCCCACAGCGAGCGGGGCACGTAGGCCCGGGAGGCCGCGCTGCACTTCTGCCCCTGGTACTCGAAGGCACCGCGCACCAGGGCGACCTCGAGCGCCCGCGGGTCGGCGGACGGGTGCGCGAGCACGAAGTCCTTGCCGCCGGTCTCGCCCACCAGCCGGGGGTAGCTGCGGTAGCGCGCGATGTGGGCACCGACCTGCTGCCACAGGTGCTGGAAGGTCGCGGTCGAGCCGGTGAAGTGGATCCCCGCCAGCGACGGGTGCTCGAGCGCGACCGACGACGCGGTGCCGAAGCCGGTGACCATGTTGATGACCCCCGGCGGCAGGCCGGCGGCCTCGAGCAGGCGCATCGTGTGGTGCGCCGCGAGCTGCTGCGTCGGCGAGGGCTTCCACACCACCGTGTTGCCCATCAGCGCGGGCGCCAGCGGGAGGTTGGCCGCGATGGCCGTGAAGTTGAAGGGGGTGATGGCCAGCACGAAGCCCTCGAGCGGCCGGTGGTCCATCCGGTTCCAGACGCCGGGGCTGCTGATCGGCTGCTCGGCGAGCACCTGCCGTCCGAACGCGACGTTGAAGCGCAGGAAGTCGATGAGCTCGCACGCGCTGTCGATCTCGGCCTGGAAGGCCGTCTTGCTCTGGCCCAGCATCGTGGCGGCGTTGAGGGTGTCGCGCCAAGGGCCGGCGAGCAGCTCGGCGGCCCTGAGCAGCACCGCCGCCCGGTCGTCGTACGACGTCTCACGCCAGGCCGGGGCCGCCGCGAGCGCGGCGTCGACCGCGGCCTGCCACTCCTGCGCGCCCGCCTCTGCCGTGGTGCCCAGCACGGCGGCGTGCCGGTGCGGCTGCACCACGACGATGCGCTCACCGGTCGCCATCCGCTGCGCCCCGGCGACGGTGGTCGTCAGCTCGATGCTCTCGCTGGCGATCTCCTTGAGCCGGGTCTCGAGCGAGGCCCGCTCGGCGCTGCCAGGGGCGTACTGGCGGATCGGCTCGTTGACCGGTGTCGGGACGACGGTGGTCGCGTCTAGCACGGGGGTCTCCCTGCTGTTCGAGTGCTTCGGTACGGCGGTATCCCCACTCTGCCACCGCGCACCCGCCACGCGGGGCAGGTCAGCCCAGCTCGAGCAGCGGCCCGATCTCCTGCGTGGCGTACCACTGCAGCTCGTGGCCCTCGGCCTGCTCCATCCGGAACGCGGCGTCCTCCGAGCCCAGGTCCGCCTCGATCACCGCGTCGGCGGCCACCGCGACGTCGGGCACCGCAGCCGGGTCGTCGACGTGCACCGCCTGCACGAGCCGCAGCGGCACGGCGGCGCCCACCTTCACCGCCGCGCGGTCGACGTGCGGGACGAGCTCCACCGCAGCGTCGGGGACCTCCGCGACCACGACCACCCTGCGGCGCTCGGCGTCCGGGTCGGCGTCGAGCAGCCGCACGGACGCCCGCGCGGCCAGCGACAGCGCGACGTACTCCAGCTCCTCCAGGTCGCCCTCGGCGTACCACTCCCGGAGCTCACCGGTGACGGCGTAGCCGGGCAGCGGCGGGGTCCCGACCTCACCGGTGTCGAGCAGTGCGCGCAGGCCGGTCAGGGTGGAGGGGAGGTAGACGCGCACCTCACGCCGCCCCGACCGCACGGGCGCGCAGGGCAGCGGCAGAGGTGCGCAGCGAGGTCGCGAGCACGTCGCCCCGGCGGCTCGGGTCCATGAGGTTGGCGCCGATGACCGCCAGGTCCTCCGCGGTCGGGCCGAGGAAGGTGACCTTGGTGCCGGTGGCAGCGACCTTCTTCAGCTCCCCGACGACCCGGCGTGTGGAGAGCCGCCGGAACCGGCGCTCGAGCCGGGCGGCGACCGAGGAGGGGTTGTCGTAGGACAGCGACGTCATGGGCGACAGCACCACGACCTCGTCCAGCCCGAGGCCGGCGACGAGGTCGACCGAGGTCGGGGAGCAGACCCCGCCGTCGACGTAACGGCGCCGGCCGATGCCGACCGGCGCGTACCAGCCGGGGATGGCGCACGAGGCCTGGACGGCGTCCCGCAACTCGGCGCGGGGCGACCCGGGCCGGCCGAAGGGCACGCGCCGACCGCTGTCGTAGTCCATGGCGACGACCCAGGCAGCCGGGTGCGGCGCCCAGCCACCGTGCGGCAGCAGGCTGTCGACGAGGTGCGCGAGGGACGCGATCGAGCCGCGGCCCTGCGGCAGCACCGTCGCCAGCGCAGCGAGCGGCGTGGTGCGCCAGGGCCGCAGCGCGCTGCTGACGAC
>JBAVRG010000237.1:0-3451 GCA_049694795.1 Mycobacteriales bacterium | reverse complement strand
CGCCCGCTCGCTGGCCCGCTTCAAGTGCCCGACCGCCGTGGAGTTCATGGCCGAGCTGCCGCACTCGGCGACCGGCAAGGTGGCCAAGGGCCGGCTGCGGGAGCTCTCCGGCTGACCCTGGTGGTCGCCGGCTTCACGTCCGGTCGGGTCGCGGTCGGTGAGCGTGTCCCGTGGGGGACGGTCGCGAGCGTGGCTCCGGACACGATGATCTCCGCGTACGGTGCGGCGGCGGTGAGCGTGTCCGCTGGGGGACGGTCGCGAGCGTGGGTCCGGACACGATGATCACGCGGCGGCGGCCACGGTGGCGGCGGGCGCGCTTCCGGGATGGGTGCGGCGGCGCCGTACCGTGGGTGGCGTGCGGAGAAGGCGGCGTCCCGGGGTCTCCCGGGTGACCCTCGTGACGCGGCAGGGGTGCTCCCTGTGCGCCGAGGCGGAGCCGGTCGTGCGCCGGCTCGCGGACCGGGCGGGAGCCCACCTCGAGCTGCTCGACGTGGACGCCGACCCGGGCCTGCGGGAGTGGAGCGACCACGTCCCGGTCGTGCTGCTGGACGGCGCCGAGCACTCCCGCTGGTGGGTCGACCCGGCACTGCTCGGGAAGGCCCTGGGCGTGCGGGTGTGACGGGCTTCACTGACTTTGTGCGCGCGTTCACAAGCGCGTAACCTCGAGGACAGGTGCCGCGCAGGCGCCGCCCACCGGCCGCGTGCGGCCCCCTGGCAGGAGCCGGCATGACCACGAGCAGCCTTCCCGAGGACGCTCCCGTCGCTCTTCGCGGTGCTGCTCCCGCGCCCCGCCGGCGCAGCATCCCGGAGGCCACCGTGGCGCGGCTGCCGCTGTACCTGCGGGCGCTGCACGCACTGTCCGACGAGGGCCGGCGGACGGTCAGCTCCGAGGACCTTGCCGAGGCGTCCGGGGTCAACAGCGCCAAGCTCCGCAAGGACCTGTCGCACCTGGGTTCCTACGGCACCCGAGGGGTCGGGTACGACGTCGCGCACCTCGTCGGGGAGATCTCCCGCGAGCTGGGGCTCTCCCGGCGCTGCTCGGTCGTGCTGGTCGGGGTCGGCAACCTGGGTCGCGCGCTGGCGGGCTACGGAGGCTTCGCCTCCCGCGGGCTGGCGATCGACGCCCTGCTCGACGCCGACCGCAGCCGGGTGGGGGAGCAGATCGCCGGTCTCACGGTGCGCCACATCGACGAGCTGCCGAGCGTCGTGACCGGCGTCAGCATCGGGGTCATCGCCGTCCCCGCCGCGGCGGCCCAGGAGGTGTGCGACCGGTTGGTCGCCGCCGGGGTCACGAGCATCCTCAACTTCGCGCCCACCGTGCTCTCGGTGCCGCCGCACGTCGACCTGCGCAAGGTCGACCTGTCCATCGAGCTGCAGATCCTGTCGTTCCACGAGCACCGCAAGGCCGCGCGCGCGGAGACGTCGGCTGTCACGGCGGGAGCCGCCTCGTGAGCGTCCTGGCGGTCGGCATCTCGCACCGCAGCGCCCCGGTCGCCCTGCTCGAGGAGGTCACCCGCGGTCTCGGTGACACCAGCGGGGTGCTGTCGGAGCTGCGCACCGGCGAGGTCAGCGAGGCCGTGGTGCTCTCCACCTGCAACCGGGTCGAGGTCTACGCCGACACCGAGGGCTTCCACGCGGGTGTCGACGCGGTGACCGACCTGCTGGCCCGCCGCTCCGGCGTACCGCTGGAGGAGCTGTCCAAGCACCTGTACGTGCACTGGGAGGGGCAGGCGGTCCTGCACCTGTTCCAGGTCGCCTGCGGGCTCGACTCGATGGTGGTCGGCGAGTCGCAGATCCTGGGTCAGCTGCGACGGGCCTACGCCGTGTCGGGCGAGACCGCCGGGCGGGTGCTGCACGAGCTGTTCCAGACCGCGCTGCGGGTCGGCAAGCGGGTGCACTCGGAGACCGGCATCGACGAGGCCGGTCAGTCGCTGGTGACCGTCGGGCTCGAGCACGCCGTCCGGGCCGTCGGGGCGCTCGAGGGGCGCTCGGTGCTCGTCGTCGGCGCCGGCTCGATGGGTGCGCTCGCGGGCGCGACGCTGCGCCGCGCGGGCGTCGGTGAGGTCGTGGTCGCCAACAGGACTCCTCAGAACGCCGCGCGGCTCGCCACCTCCCTCGAGGGTCGGGGCGTCGGCCTCGACCGGCTTGCCGTCGAGATCGCCCTCGCGGACGTCGTCATCACCTCGACCGGGGCCACCGGGCTGGTCATCGGCCACGACGTGGTGCGGCAGGCACTGGGGGCACGTGACGACCGGCCGCTGGCGGTGCTCGACCTTGCGCTCCCGCGCGACGTCGACCCCCTGGTGCGCACCCTGCCGGGCGTGACCCTCGTCGACCTCGAGACGCTCCAGGCGGCGCTCGCCGGCACCGAGGTCGGCGCCGGTGTCGAGGCGGCCCGCGCCATCGTGAACGACGAGGTCGGCTCGTTCCTGGCGTGGCAGAAGGCCAGCCGGGTGGCCCCCACGGTCGTCGCGCTCCGCAGCCGGGCCGAGGAGGTCGTCGAGGCCGAGCTGGCGCGCCTGAAGGGCCGCCTGCCCGACCTCGAGGAGCGTGCCCGCCACGAGGTCGAGCAGGCCGTCCGCCGCGTGGTCCAGACGCTGCTGCACACACCGACCGTGCGGGTGAAGGAGCTCACCGAAGCCCCGGCGGGGCTGTCCTACGCCGACGCCCTGCGCGAGCTGTTCGGGCTCGACCGCGCCGCCCCGGCAGCGGTGACCGCCACCCCGGTGGCGCTCGAGGACGAGGACGCGCTGGAGGCCGAGCAGTGACCGCTCTCCGCCTGGGGACCCGCGGGTCAGCCCTCGCGCTCGCGCAGTCCGGCCACGTCGCCGACGCGCTGCGGGCACTCGGGCACGACGTCGAGCTGGTGCGCATCACCACGCAGGGCGACACCTCGTCCGCCGCGATCGCGCAGCTCGGCGGCACCGGGGTCTTCGTCACCGCGCTGCGCGACGCCCTGCTCGCCGGGGAGGTCGACCTCGCCGTCCACTCCTACAAGGACCTGCCGACGGCGCCCTGCGAGGGGCTCGTCATCGCTGCGGTGCCGCCGCGCCAGGACGCCCGCGACGTGCTGGTGGCGCGTGACGGACTCACCCTCGGCGAGCTTCCGGTGGGCGCGCGGATCGGCACCGGCAGCCCACGCCGCATCGCGCAGCTGCGGGCCCTCGGCCTCGGCCACGAGATCGTCCCGGTGCGGGGCAACGTCGACACCCGCATCGGCTTCGTGACCAAGGGCGAGCTCGACGCGGTCGTGCTCGCCCGGGCCGGTCTCGCCCGGCTCGAGCGGCTCGACGAGGTGACCGAGGCCCTCGACCCGCTGCAAGTGCTGCCCGCCCCTGCGCAGGGTGCCCTCGCCCTCGAGTGCCGAGCGGACTCGGACGTCGCCGCCGCGCTCAGGGCGCTCGACGACGCCGACACCCGGGCTGCGGTCGCGGCCGAGCGCGCCCTGCTC
>JBAVRG010000236.1:0-6018 GCA_049694795.1 Mycobacteriales bacterium | reverse complement strand
GAGAACAGCGCGTCGTGCGGCGCCTCGAAGGCCTGCTCGACGAAGCCCACCTCCCCGAACCACGAGCGGATGCTCGGGGTGAGGTCCGGCGCTCGTCGTGAGCGCGTCCAGATGACCGTCGCCCCGGCTGCGCACAGCTGCGGCAGCAGGCCGACCGTCCGGTGGACGTCGTCGTCGCTGATGTTCCCGAAGACGCCGCACATCAGCACCAGGTCGGCGGGCACCGCTCCGGCGTACGCATCGGTCCATCCCGCGTCGGCGCACACCACCTGGACGCCGTCGAGGCCAGCAGCCCGCGCGGCCCGCTCAGCCGCAGCGACGTTGTCCGGGTCCAGCTCCACGAGGCGGGCCCGCACCGAAGGCGCAGCTCCCAGCACCTCGAGCAGGTCCCGGCCCTGACCGGCGCACGCGCTGACGACGCGCAGCTGCTGCCGCCCGCGGCCACGGAGCCAGCCCGCGACCTGGCTCTGGACGATGCGCAGCCGGCGGTCCAGGGGCGAACCCGGCTCGTCGTAGGGCGCGTGCCAGTCGTACCAGTGCGAGCTCACGGCGACCATCCTGCCGGGCGCGCGGCTGCCGCCATCACGCAGGGAGCCGCCACGTGACGACCCGGACGTAGTTGGATCTGGGGTGTGACGTACGACGAGGCCGCCCGCGAGCGCCGCGTGCCCGAACCGGACCACCGGCGCGGCCGCACGGCCTTCCAGCGCGACCGGGCCCGGGTGCTGCACAGCGGTGCGCTGCGCCGGCTCGCGGGCAAGACGCAGGTCGTCGAGCCGGTGGGCGTGCAGGCGATCGTGCCGCGCACCCGTCTCACGCACTCGCTGGAGTGCAGCCAGGTCGGTCGCGAGCTCGGAGCGTCGCTCGGCTGCGACCCGGACCTGGTCGACGCCGCCTGCCTGGCGCACGACCTCGGCCACCCGCCCTTCGGTCACAACGGCGAGCTCGCCCTCGACGAGGCCGCCGTGAAGTGCGGGGGGTTCGAGGGAAACGCGCAGTCCTTCCGGCTCCTGACCCGGCTCGAGGTGAAGGTCGAGGGTGCCGGCCTGAACCTCACCCGGGCGGCGCTCGACGCCGCGACGAAGTACCCGTGGCCCAAGGGCGAGCGCAAGAAGTACGGCGTCTACGACGACGACCTGCCGGCGTTCGCGTGGGTGCGCGAGGGGCGTGCGGGCGAGGGCCGGTGCCTGGAGAGCCAGGTCATGGACTGGTCCGACGACGTCGCCTACTCGGTGCACGACCTCGAGGACGGCGTGGTCGGAGGCCTGATCGACCTGGCCGCCCTGGACGCCGACGCGGTGAGCGAGCTGGCGGCGCGGCACTACTCGGACGCCGGCGCTGCCGCGCTCCGCCAGGTCCTCGGTGACCTCGTGGCCGAGCCCTGGTGGCCGCGTTCGTACGACGGCCGCGGCACGGACCAGGCGGCTCTGAAGAACGCCACGAGCACCCTCATCGGCCGGTTCTGCAGGGCTGCGGAGGAGGCCACCCGGGCGCGCTTCGGCGACGAGCCGCTCACCCGCTTCGCGGCTGACCTGGTCGTCCCGGAGCGGGAGCGCGCGGAGTGCGCGCTGCTCAAGGCTGTCACCGCGCACTACGTCATGGGTCGCCCAGAGGCGGCTGCGCTGCAGGCGCGCGAGCGCGAGGTGGTCTCCGAGCTCGTCACCCTGCTGGTCGACCGCGCCCCTGAGGCGCTCGAACCGGCGTACCGGGAGATGTGGGAGCGCGCGGACGGGGACGCCGAACGGCTGCGCGTGGTGGTCGACCAGGTGGCCGGGCTGACGGACGCGGCGGCGCTACGCGCCCACGCGCGCGTCGCGACCTAGCTTGCCGGCGAGCCGGTCGAGGTAGGCGACGACGCCCGCCTCGTCCGTGTCGGGTAGCCCGAACGCGCACTCGGTCACGCCGATCGACGCCAGGTGCGCCAGTCGCGCGGGGTCCGGCTTGGTGCCGAGCGCCACGACCTCCGGCTCACCCGAGCGCCCGGCCGCGGCCCAGCGCGCGCGCAGGTCCGCCACCTGGTCGTCGATCTCGGTCTCGTACGGCGTCGTGATCCAGCCGTCGGCGTTGGCGACCACCCAGTCGAAGGTCTTGGGCGTCCCGCCGGCGCCGATCAGCAGCGGCACGTGGTCCTGCACCGGCTTGGGCCACGCCCAGCTCGGCCCGAACTGGACGAACTCCCCGTCGTAGGCGGCCTCCTCCTCGGTCCAGAGCGCACGCATCGCCTCGACCCACTCGCGCAGCACCGTGCGCCGCTTGCCCGGCGGGACCCGGTGGTCGGAGAGCTCGTCGGTGTTCCAGCCGAAGCCGGCCCCGAGCGTGACGCGGCCCCCCGACAGGTGGTCGAGGGTGGCGATGGTCTTGGCCAGCGTGATCGGGTCGCTCTCGACCGGCAGCGCGACCGCGGTCGCGAGCCGGATCCGGGTCGTCACCGCGGCGGCGGTGGCGAGGGCGACCCACGGGTCGAGGGTGCGGGTGTAGCGGTCGTCGGGCAGCTCCGCGGACCCGGTGGTGGGGTGGGCGGCGGTCCGCCGTACCGGGATGTGGGTGTGCTCCGGCACGTAGAACGTGTCGAAGCCGGCGTCCTCCGCCGCGCGGGCGGCGGTTGCGGGCGCGATGCCGCGGTCACTGGTGAACAGCACGATCCCGTAGCGCACCGGACCTCCTAGAACAGGTTCTACGGAGGATAGCCACAGCCGGCCCGTCGCGGGGTCTGCGCGACCTAGACTGCGCCCGTGGCAGGTCGGATCAGGGACGAGAGCATCCAGCTCGTCCGCGAGCGCGCGGCCATCGACCAGGTGATCGCCGAGGCAGGCGTGTCGCTGCGCAACGCCGGCGGCGGGCGCCTCAAGGGGCTGTGTCCCTTCCACGACGAGAAGACGCCGTCGTTCAACGTCAACCCGGCCAACGGCTACTACATGTGCTTCGGCTGCGGCGAGTCCGGCGACGTGATCAGCTTCGTCACCAAGCACGACCACATGAGCTTCGTCGAGGCGATCGAGCACCTCGCCGGCCGGTACGGCGTCGACCTGCAGTACGAGGAGGGCGGGTCGGCTCCTCGGTCGAGCACCAGCCAGCGCACCCGGCTGCTGCAGGCGCACAAGGCGGCGGCGGAGTTCTACGTCGACCGGCTCGGCAGCGCGGAGGCGGTGGTCGGGCGGCAGTTCCTCGCCGAGCGGGGCTTCGACCAGGCGGCGGCGCAGGCCTACGGCGTGGGGTTCGCCCCGAGCGGCTGGGACGAGCTCGTCAAGCACCTGCGCGCCAAGGGCTTCTCACAGCAGGAGATGCTCACCGGCGGGCTCGCGGGGCAGAGCCGCACGGGGTCGCTGATCGACAAGTTCCGGGGTCGGCTGCTGTGGCCGATCCGCGACATCGGCGGCGAGGTCATCGGCTTCGGGGCGCGCAAGCTGCTCGAGTCCGACCAGGGGCCCAAGTACCTCAACACCTCCGAGACCCCCCTCTACAAGAAGTCCTCGGTGCTCTACGGCCTCGACCTGGCCAAGAAGGAGATCGCCCGGCGCCGGCAGGCCGTGGTCGTCGAGGGCTACACCGACGTGATGGCCTGCCACCTCGCGGGGGTGCCGACCGCGATCGCCACCTGCGGCACGGCGTTCGGCGCCGACCACATCGCGGTGATCCGCCGGCTGCTCATGGACCAGGACGAGTTCCGCGGCGAGGTCATCTTCACCTTCGACGGCGACGCCGCCGGCCAGAAGGCCGCGCTCAAGGCGTTCGGCGACGACCAGCGGTTCGTGACGCAGACCTTCATCGCGGTCAGCCCCGGCGGGATGGATCCCTGCGAGCTGCGGCTGGCCAAGGGCGACGCCGCCGTCAGCGACCTGGTCGCGAGCCGGGTGCCGCTGGTGGAGTTCGCCGTCAAGGCGGGGATCGCGCGCTTCGACCTCGACAGCGCCGAGGGGCGGGTGCAGGCGCTCGCGCACGCCGCCCCGCTGGTGGCGCGGATCAAGGACCGCTCGCTGCGTCCCGAGTACGCCCGGCGGCTCGCCGGCTGGCTCGGCATGGAGGTCGAGGCGGTCGTCGGCCGGGTCTCCGAGCTCGCGGGTGACAAGGCCGCACCGCGGCAGCGCACCCCCAAGCCCACGGCTGACGCCGCGCTGCTCCGTCTGGAGCGCGAGGCGCTGAAGCTCGCCGTGCAGGCCCCGGTCACCGTCGCGCCGATCTTCGACGCGCTGCACGACGAGGTCTTCACCGACGAGACCCACCGGCTCGTGCAGGCGGCGATCCGCAAGGCCGGCGGGGTGTCGGGCGCGGTGAGCGGCGAGCCGTGGGTGGCGCAGCTGCGCGACTGCGCGGGTGACGACACGGTCCGCTCCGCCATCACCCGGCTGGCCGTCGAGGCGCCGCTCACCGACTGGGAGCTGCCGCGCTACGCCGAGGAGACCCTCACCCAGCTGCAGATGCACGCCGCGACCCGCGGGGTCGCCGAGCTCAAGGGCAAGCTGCAGCGCATCAACCCGGTCGAGGACCCCGACCTCTACAACCGCACCTTCGCGGAGCTCATCGCGTTGGAGAAGACCGCGCGGGCGTTCCGCGAGGCCGGCATCGGCAGCCTGTGAGAGGGCGGCTGGGACGGGGAGTGCCACCCGCGGTCCGTGAGCTCGGGCTGCCCGAGCGCCGGCTCGCGTGGGGCCTCACCCCGGAGGGAGAGGCGCTGGTCGCGACCTCGTCCGGGCTGCACGCCGGCGGTGAGGTGCTGGCCTGGACCCTGGTGGAGAAGGTCGTCTGGCGCCCGCCGCTGCTGACGCTCACCGAGGTCGCCGAGGTCGAGGGCTCCGGCCGGGTCCGGGAGTGGACGCTCGAGCAGGACGCGTCGCTGGCAGAGGTGGTGCGGGCCCGGGTCACGTCGTCGGTGGGCTGGTCCGACCGCCGGGCGCTGGCGCCGTCAGGGGCGGTGCGCCTGGTCGGACGCCGGGTCCCGGGGCAGGACGCGCTGCTGTGGCAGGCGGTCTACGAGCAGGGCACCGACGTCGACGACCCGCAGGTACGCGGCCAGGTCGCCACCATGGTCGAGGAGCTGCGCCGCACGATCGGCTGAGTCAGGCGCCGACGGCAGCCGGCCGGTCGGTCGCGGACCACTGCGACCACGACCCGACGTACAGCCGGCCCGGCCGCAGCCCCAGCTGCTCGGCGACCAGCAGCGTGTGACACGCGGTCACCCCCGAGCCGCAGGACGACACCCACTCCGCATCGCCGGTGACCCCCACCTCGGCGAGCCGGGCCCGCAGCTCGGCAGCGGGCAGCAGCCGGCCGTCGCTGTCGGTGTTGTCGCGGCACGGCAGGTTGCGCGCCCCCGGGATGTGCCCGGGTCGCGGGTCGAGGGAGTCGACCTCCCCCCGGAACCGCGCGCCCGGCCGCGCGTCGAGCAGTACGGCGTCGCAGGCCTCGTCGATCGACGCGAGCCGGTCCGGCGGCCAGGGCACGGGGGTGAAGGACGCGGGTGCCGGCGTGACCTCTCCCGTCTCGAGGGGACCGGTCCAGCCGAGCAGCCCGCCGTCGAGCAGCGCCGCCTGGTGGCCGGTCGCGCGCAGCATCCAGACCAGCCGGGCGGCGATCGCACCCCGGTCGTCGTCGTAGCCGACCACGAGGGTGTCGTCGCCGATCCCGCAGGCGGCCATGCTCCGCGCGAAGGCGTCCGGGTCGGGCAGCGGGTGCCGCCCCGCTGCCGGCGACGGGGGTCCCGCGAGCTGCCCGTCCAGGTCGACGTACACGGCACCGGGCAGGTGACCCTGTGCGTAGGCCTCGCGCGCGGAGCGGCCGTCGGCGTACCAGCGGACGTCCGCGAGCACCACCTCCGGGTGGTCGGCGAGCCAGGACGCGTCGACGACAGGAGTGATCACAGGCGCCTTCCCACGGTGAGGACAGCCCCACCTGCGGCGCCGAGCAGGATGACGGCGAGGGCCGCGAGCGCGAAGGGCACGTCGTCGTGCCGGGCCGGCGAGGACAGTGCGCGCGGCCGCTCCGGTGCCACCGACGGCGTCGGGGCCGCGGCGGGGGAGGCGG
>JBAVRG010000235.1:0-6360 GCA_049694795.1 Mycobacteriales bacterium | reverse complement strand
TCCTGCTTCTTCACCGAGCGGTCGACGCTGCGCACCACGCTGCGCAGGAAGTCGTACTGCGTGGTGACGAGCTTGTCGGCCATGTCCAGGGCGGCGTCGATGACGGCCTCGCGCCGGGTCGGGCGGTCGCCGAGAGCGGGAAGCGCCTCGTCGACGGTGTCGACGAACCTCCGGACCGCGGCGATCGCGGCGCGCTGACCGGACTCGAGCGACGCGAGCACGTCCCCGGACAGGTCAGCGGTCCTGTCGACCAGGTCGATGGTCTTGTCGGTGGCGCGCTTCTGCTCGGCTGGTGCGGCCTTCCGCGTGCGCGCGGCTGGTGCCTTCGGGGACTTCCCGGTGGTCTGCGGCATGATCGCCCTCCTGAGGGGTGTGCGAGCGGACCCAGCGCCGGGTCCCGGCAAGCGTGAACAGCTTCAGGCTGGTGTCCGGGGACCGACCCGCGCCAGTGCCATTCGTCCCGACCTGACCGGCCCGCTTCGCGTAAGGCGGTGTCGCGGCAGGAACCGGGACCGGCGCGGCGAACCTCAGGGGCACCCCACCCAGCTCACCCGAGGTGCCCGTGTCCCGTCACCCCGCCCGCCTGCTCGTGCTCGGCGGGATTGCCGCCGTCGCCACGCTCTCCGCCGCCCTGGCCCCCGGCTCGCAGGCAGCCAGTGCCGGGAGCCCGGTCAGGGGTGGCCGCACCCAGGCCTACCAGGCGACGTACTACGTCCCGCCCACGCCGCAGCGGATCCCCTCGGTGCGCTACTACCTGAGCGGCAGCCCCCAGGACCAGGGCAACAAGGTGTCGGGCTCCCCGAGCGCGGCCTTCACCCGGGCCCGCCCCACCGGCGGCAGCGACGTCACCCAGCTCACCAGCCCGGTCGTCGGCGCGGCGAGCGGCGGCTCCGCCGACACCGGATCGGCTTTCTGGACCGCGCCCTTCCACGGCACCATCGACGGCAAGGTGACGATCACCTGGTACTGGTCGACGCGGGACGCCCTGGCAAGCAGCGGCAACCTGATCGCGCACCTCTGGGCCGACCCGGGCACCGCGAAGCAGAAGGAGATCGGGACCGCCACCACAGGGATCACCGTCGGCGACGGCTCGGTCAACGCCTACACCGTCGCGGTCGACGTCAAGGGCACCGTCGACAAGGCGCTGCGGCTGCAGGCCACCCCGCGCTACGTCGACGCCGGCGAGGATCTGACGGTGCACTACGGCAGCGTGACCGCGCCGTCGTTCTTCCAGGTGCCGGTCGGCGTCACCCCGCCTCCCCCGCTGCCCACGACCCGTCCGGTCCGCGACACCGTCCCCCTCGTCGTGAGCGCCACCCGCATCGGCCGCAAGGCCGCCGAGCCCACGATCGGCGTGACCAAGGAGGGCAACGCCTTCATCACGGCCGCGGACTTCGACGGGTTGTCGCCTGCCACGCCGCGGACCCTCATCTACTCCAGCACCGACGGCAACAGCAGCTGGCACGACGTGAGCCCGCTGGTCGCCGGCCAGCCGATCCCGCCGACCACCGCCGACCCCTACCTGTACGTCGACCCTGACACCGGCCGTGTCTTCAACGACGACCTCACCGCGGCCTGCTCGTTCCTGCAGTGGTCCGACGACCAGGGCAGGACCTGGAGCCACGGCAACCCCGCAGCCTGCGAGTCACCCGTGGACGACCACCAGACGGTCGTCACCGGCACGCCCCTCGGCGGCCTCACCACCAGCGGCTACCCGAAGGTCGTCTACTACTGCGTGAACAAGGTCGTGGACGTCCAGTGCGCCCGGAGCCTCGACGGCGGCAGCACCTTCCAGTTCACCGGCCAACCGGCGTACCAGGGGGTGGAGCAGCCGACGGACGGGCAGGGCGGCGGTGGACCGGTCGCGGTCTGCGGTGGGCTGCACGGCCACATCGTCACCGACCCCGCGGGCCGGCTGTTCGTCCCGAAGGGGCACTGCGACCGGCCGATGCTGGCGATCTCCGAGGACGGTGGCAGCAGCTGGACCCAGGTGCAGGTCAACCGGATGAAGGTCGCCAGCCACCAGACCTCGGTGGCCTCCGACCGCGCCGGCAACCTCTACTACGTCTGGTTCGGCAAGGACGACCTGCTGCCCTACCTGGCGGTGTCGCGCGACCACGGCCGGCACTGGGGGCCGGCGCTGCTCATCGCGCCGCCGGGTGTCGCTGCCGTGAACTACCCGACGATCGACGCCTCGGAGCCGGGTCACGTGGCCGTGTCGTTCCCGGGCACGACCGCCCGCACCGACACCCCCGCGCGGCCCTGGAACTACTACGTCGCCGTGAGCACGGACGCCCTTGCCGCGCAGCCGGTGTTCCACTCGACGACGGCCAACGCCCTCGCCGACCCGGTCCACCGCGGCCCGTGCCTGGACCGCTGCGCGGGCATGTACGACTTCGTCGACGTCGTCATCGCCCCGCGGACCGGCGCGCTCTGGGCCGCCGAGGTCGACACCTGCACCTCGGCGGCGTGCATCTTCGCCCGCGGCCCGTCGCTGTCGGCGAAGCAGGCGGCCGACGACGCGCAAGGCGTCGCCGTTCGGCAGCTGTCCGGACCGGGCCTACGTCGCCGCTGACCCGACCGTGGCTGCCACGCTGACCTCGGGCCAGCGGTCGGCCCACGGCCGCGCCTGCTCGAGCTGCGACGCGAGCCGGATGAGGGTGGCCTCGTCCCCGAAGCGGCCGAGCACGTGCACACCCATCGGCAGCGCGTCCGCGGTCCAGTGCAGGGGCACCGACATGCCCGGGTTGCCGGTGATGTTCGCGACGACCAGCGGGTGCTCGACGGTCTCGGCTCCCCGGTCGGAGCCGCTGATCGTCCCGAGCAGCCGGGGCGGCGCGGACATCGTCGGCGTCAGCCAGCCGTCGTACCGGGTGAGGAAGCCGGCGACGACGCGGCTGAAGCGCTGCAGCACCTCGACCGCCTCCAGGTACGCCGCTGCCGGGACCGAGCGGCCGGCCTCCCAGTACTCGCGGGTCGCCGGCTCGAGCTCGTCGGGACCAGGCTCGCGGCCGAGCCGCCGCACCCAGTAGGCGAGGATCCAGGCCGTGCCGGCCTCGAAGACGGTGCCGATCGCGGCGCCGACCTGCTCGTCGAGACCGGGCAGGTCGGCCTCGACGAGCTCGTGGCCGAGCGACTCCAGCAGCAGCGCCGCGTCCTCCGCCGCCGCGACCGCGTCGGGGTGCCCGGACCGGCCGCCCGGCACCCGGGACGTGAAGGCGATCCGCAGCCGACCCGGGTCCGCTCCGACCTCCTGCGCCAGCGGCCGGGCCAGCGGCGGAGCGGGGTAGGGGTCGCCCGGCATCGGGCCGGACGTGGCGTCCAGCAGCGCGGCGCTGTCGCGCACCGACCGGGTCACGGCGTGCTCGACCCCCCAGCCGCCGAACGCGTCGCCGTACTCGGGGCCGAGCGGGTTGCGCGCCCGGGTGGGCTTGAGGCCGAACAGCCCGCAGGCCGAGGCGGGGAAGCGCAGCGAGCCGCCGACGTCGTTGCCGTGCGCCATCGGCACCATGCCGGAGGCCACGGCGGCTGCCGAGCCGCCGCTCGAGCCGCTCGTGGACCGGCGGGGGTCCCACGGGTTGCGCGTCGGTCCGTACACCGCGGCCTCGCAGGTCGGAACCATCCCGAACTCTGGGGTGGCGCTCTTGCCGACCACCACCAGCCCCGCCCGCCGCAGCCGCACCACGAGCTCGGAGTCGTACGACGACACGTAGCCCTCGAGCAGCCGCGACCCCTCCCGGAACGGCGTGCCGGCCATCTCGGCGATGAGGTCCTTCAGCAGGTACGGCACCCCGGCGAACGGGCCCGCGGCCGTCTCGGCTGCCGCGAGCGCCTGGTCGAACAAGGGCGTCACGACGGCGTTGAGCGCGGGGTTGAGCGCCTCGACCCTGCCGATCGCAGCCTCGACGAGCTCGCGCGCCGAGACCTCTCCGGCACGCACCAGGTCGGCCTGCGCCGTTGCGTCCAGGTGCGCGAGCTCGCCGTTCACGCGTGGACCGGGCTCTGCGCGACGCCGCTCCGGAGGAACGCTGCGTGCAGCTCGCCGAGCGGGGTGACGACGGGCATGGGCAGGTCGCAGGCCGCGACCAGCGCGGCGAAGTCGGGCGAGGTGCTGAAGCGCTCCATGGTCGCGCGGTCGGGACAGGCGTCGACGAGCGTGAGGCCGGTCTCGGTCACGACGGCGAGGTGCAGGTCGAGCTCCTGCGTGCCGATCTGCTCGGCCATGCGGTGCCAGCCCTCGAGCAGCGTGTCGCGCGGGCCCGTGAAGGTGTAGAGGCTGAGGTACATGGTCAGCCCCCGACCGTGCTTGCGGTCCTGCTCGCGGCGAGGTTGGCGCCGACGACCGACATGGTCGCGTTCAGCTCGTCGGTGGGCGTGAACTCCACGAGCTCGGTGCCCGCGAACATCAGCGGCACGTGGCCGGGACCGGCGACGTAGGCGTCGCCGGCGCTGTAGGTCTCGTCGTGGTCGGCGAAGCGGAACACCACCTTCCCGGACCGGACGTAGCCGATGTGCCGGCACTGGCAGCGGTCGTCCGGCAGACCGGCGAACAGCGGTGCGGGGTCGACGTCGGCCTTGTGGGTCTCGAAGCCGACGGTCAGGTCGTCGAGCTCGACGTACCGGCCCTCGATGACGTCCTCGTCGACGCCGACCGGTGCTTCGGCCTTGCTGGTGCGTGGCATGGGGTCCTCCTCCTGTGGGGTGCTCTCACCCCCTCAGGCGTGAGGACCTGCCTCACGGTGTGAGGTGCCAGGTGACGGGCCGCTCCGGGGCGTAGCTGCAGAACGTCCCGGTGCGGACCGAGTGCGACAGGTGCCGGCCCAGCTCGGCGTCGTGCTCGGCCACCCGTCGCACGGTGTCCCGAAGCCGTGCCGTCACCGCCGAGCGGGCCCGCTCCGCGCTCGACCCGGTACGGCGCACCCGGCCGCCCAGGCCATAGGCCGCAGCCAGCTGTCGGAGCAGCAGCTCGCGCTCGGCCGCCTCCGCCTCGGACAGCGAGCTCTGCTCGTCGAGCGCCACGAGCCGGGCCTTGTAGGCGTCCCGGGCGGTGGCGTCCAGGACCTCGCCGGTGTCGTGCTCGACCGGGCCGCCGTACAGGTCGAGCGCGGCGACCTCACGACCGGGCTGGGCGAGCAGCGCGACCAGGTCGCGCATCCCCTTGCTGTCCCTGACCCGGACGGTGCGGCCGTGCAGTGACAGGGCCCAGACGTCGCCCTCGCGGGTCAGGGTCCCGTCGTCCTGCGGCACCGGGGCCGGGGCCTGGTCGAGCAGGCCGGTGGCACCCAGGGCACGCAGCTGCTCCTGCGCCCGCGCCGCGTGATGGGCGCGGGTCGCGGCGTCGGGTGCGAGCGGCGCGAGGAAGCGGTGCACCGGACCCCGCAGGCCGGCACCGATGCCCTCCACCACGATGAGGTCGGCGTACGGGAGGAGGACGTCGTACAGCACCGGTCCGAGGGGGTGCCCGTCGAGCGCGGCGACGACCGTCGCGGCCTGCGCGAGCGAGGCCAGCCACTCCGAGTCCTTGGGCAGCCGCACCAGCGGGTCGCCGACGCCGTCGAGGTGGGCGCGCGCGGCGTCGAGGTCCCCGAGCTGCGTGCTGAGCAGCGCCAGCGCCACGGCGGGCCACACCCCGCCGTACTCCGCGAGCTTGGCGCCGTCGAACAGCGCCGCCAGCTCCTCGAGCTCCCCCGCCTGGTCGAGCAGCAGCCAGCGCTGGGTCAGCCGGAGCATCTCGGCGTTGTCGCTGCCGGCGCCGATCCGTCCGACCTCGTCGTTCGCGGTGCGGCACACGTCGAGGCGCCCCTCCGCCAGCGCCCACGTGCCCCGCCACAGGTGCGGGTACCACCGGTACGTCGGGTGCCGGACCTCCTCGGTGCGCACCTCGTAGGCGCGCGCCTCGCGCTCGGCCTCCGTGCGGTCCCCCTGCTCCATCAGCGCGAGCAGCCGAAGCCGCCTGCCGAGCAGCTCCAGGTCACCGTCGCGGGCGGACAGTGCCAGCTCGATCACCTCGTCGGCGTGCTGCTGCCGCTCGGCGACGAAGTCCGGGCCGGCAACGGCGTCGCACAGGGCGGCGAGGGCACCGCCGAGCGCCACCGGGTCCTCGGCGGCGCGGGCCAGGGCGACGGCCTGCTCCGCGGTGGCGCGCCGCTCCTGCTCGGTCTGCAGGTGGGTGCGGGCGACCGACAGCCGCGCGAGCACGCACGCCCGCAGCGCCAGGGCGTCCTCCGGCAGCTCCCGCAGCGCGCGCTCGAGCAGGTCGAGCTGAGCGCCGTCCTGCAGGTCGACCTCGAAGCCTCCGGGTCCGGTGCCGAGGGCGAGGGCTGCGCGGGCGAGCAGCTCCGGTGCGCCGGCGGCCAGCTC
>JBAVRG010000234.1:0-2461 GCA_049694795.1 Mycobacteriales bacterium | reverse complement strand
GCGAGCTCACCTACCGCCAGGCCATCACGCCCGTCGTGCACACCGGGGACATCTGCCAGAACGGCACGTTCTGCAGCCTGGTGCCGGTGCAGGGCGCCCCGATGAGCACCGGTGACCGCTCGCTGCTGGACTTCTTCGAGGTCGCCATCGACCGCCAGGGTCGGGCCAACATCGCCCTAGCCGACAACGCCGAGTCACCGGGCTCGCTGCTGAGCGCCTACACCCGTCAGACCAGCGGCGTGTCCCTCACGACCGGCCAGCCGTTGCCGGTCGAGAAGGTCACCCTGCCGCGGCTGGTGTGTTCCCCCGACGCGGCGTTCACCGACCCGTCCGGCGACGCCACCGAGGCCGTCGTGTCCACGCCGCTGCCGAACGCCCCGGCGCTCGACATCACCCGGGGCTCGGTCGGCTACGACTTCCGGAAGAAGGCCCTGGTGCTGCGCACCAAGGTGCTCGACCTGTCGCAGGACCCGCCGGCAGGCGCGAGCGGCGAGCAGGTGGAGTTCTCCTTCAGCTACCACGGCGTCGGCTACACCGCCGTCGGCAGCCATGACGCCACGCAGGCCAAGGACGACTTCCACATGGAGTCGCCGCTGCGGACCTCGGTCGGCGGCGCGCTCACCGGCACGTTCGACAAGGCCGCGTCCGAGGTGCGCATCGAGGTCCCTGCAGACTTCTTCGCCAAGCTGGGCAAGGGGCCGGTGGTGACGACCGGTGCCAAGCTCAGCGGTCTGGGCATCACGACGCGACGCAACGAAGTCGGCGCGATCGTCCCCAACGCCGACGAGGCCGGGTCGTTGGGCTGCCCGTTCGTCGTCGGCGCCGTCGCCGGCCCCCTGGCCCGTACTGCGAACGCGCCCAGCGGCAGCACCACCGTGCCCTCCGCGGTCGACCGCCGGCCGGTCCCTGCCGCGCTGCCGGCCACCGGGCTGCCGACCGGGCTCCCCCTCGTGGCCCTCGGGCTGCTGCTCGGCGGAGGGGTCCTGCTGCGGCGTCGCCTCGGCTGACGCCTGGCGCGCCCGCCGGTTAGCGCACGAACCAGCCGACGAGGTCGGCGCCGACGTGCGTGACGGCGGGGGCCGACGGGGTGCCGGCGGCCTGCCGCAGCCCACCGAGGACCACCCCGACGGCGAGGTCGAGGGGCAGGACGTGCCAGCCGTACAACGGCACGTGCAGCAGGGCGAAGCAGACCGCACCCACGCCGATGGCAGCGCGGGCCCCGGCGAGCTGCTCCACGGCGTCGTACAGGGTGCCGCGCAGGTACACCTCCTCGGCGGTCGCGACGACGATGACCGCAGCCGCCCAGGGGAGGAAGCCGGTCGTGCCGCGCAGCGGCGCGAACGTCAGGAGCCGTTCCAGGCCCACCGGCAGGCAGACCAGCAGCACCCCACCCAGGCCGAGGAGGGCCGCGCGACGGGAGAGCGCGACCCGGGTCCCGGCGGCGACGGCCAGCGCCAGCAGGCAGGCGGCGAACAGCAGACCGGCAGGTCGCGACCGCGCGACGTCGCCACCGCCGGCGACCACCCTGAGCCCGACCGCGACGGCGAAGCCCACGAGCAGCGCGGCCGCGCGCAGCCTCACTCCTGCGCGGCCCTGAGCCGGATGACGACGACAACCACGACCAGCAGCACGACGCCACCGAGGAGCAGGAAGGGCAACGGGGAGCGGCCCCCGCCCGAGGACCCGTGCCCGACCTGGAACGCCAGCGCGTACTGCCCCGGCCCCACGAAGCTGGCGACGTAGACGTCCTGACCGCCGCGGGCCGTCTTCTGCTCCTTCCACGGCTGACCCGTGGTCGCGCGGTACTCCATGACGGGTCCCGGCTGCGCGGCGGTGGTGGCCCGCAGGTAGATGGTCGCGAGCGCAGCCTGGGCGGTAGTGGTCACCGGGCCGGCCGGATCGGTCACCGTGACCAGGTACACGTTGCCGTCGACCCGGGCCCCTGCCGGCTGGTCGGTGGGCGCCTGCGGCACCGCCTCGACCGTCTGCGACCGCCCCGGCGAGCGAAGCGCACCGGGCGGCACGAACAACGACAACTGCGGCCCCTGCTCCGCCGTCTGGACGTTGAGGCCGTTGCTGTTGAGGCCCCGCTGGACCGGGGTCTGCGCGCGGGCGGTGGTGGCCGCCGCGGTGGGCTTGGCCCCGGCAGGGGCCGAGACGTAGCGATAGGGCTCGTCGGGGGTGCCGATCCCGTCGTACACCGGCACCGGCTGGGGGCTGAGCACCCAGCCGATCCCGACGAGGAGGGCACCCGCGGCGAGACGACGACGCGCGCGGATCACGGCGCCAGCCAACCACATGGCCTCAGGTGCGGGAGGATGCGGTCATGACCGTGCCACCGGAGCCCCCCGCCGAGCCCCCGGACCCGTTCGCCCCTCCGCCGCCGGGCGCCCAGCCCCCGCCCCCGGCTCCGGCTCCGGGCTGGGGCCCGCCACCCGGCTACCCGACCGCGGGGTGGGGC
>JBAVRG010000233.1:0-7662 GCA_049694795.1 Mycobacteriales bacterium | reverse complement strand
CCCCCGTCCGGGGCTGCACGGACACCGCGCTGGCGCTCACCGTGACGACGGATGCGGACTCCTACCCGCTCGGAGCGAGCCCGAGGATCACCCTCACCGCGCGGAACGCCTCGGCGGCGCCCTGCCGGCGCGACCTGGGTAGCGGAGCCGTCGAGCTGCTCGTCTTCAGCGGCGCGGACCGCGTCTGGTCCAGCGACGACTGCCAGCAGGGCCGCGCGGCGGACCCGGTCACGCTGCCGCCCGGCGGCACCCGCTCGGTCGTGCTGACCTGGTCGGGCAAGCGCTCCGCTCCCGGCTGCAGCGGCACCCGCACCGAGGCGAAGGCCGGCACCTACAGGGTCGCCGGTCGGGTCGGCACCCTGCGCCAGGACGGCTCGGTGTTCAGGTTCCGCGGCTGAGTGGCGCAGAACCCCTCAAGCCCCCCCGTCAACGGGACGACACAACCGCAGGACGTCCAGGGGTCAGGGGTGCGATGTGGGTCGAGATGCAGCGCGTGCGCTGCCGGACGCTGCCGTCGCCTCCCTCCGCGCGGCCTTCGCCGGTGAGCTGACCCGGCGGCTGCCCCACCTGGAGGCGCTGACCGACCTGGAGACGGCCCGGCGGGACGCGCACACCCTCGCGAGCAGTGCCTGGGTGGTCGGCGAGCCCGAGATCTCCCGGCTCGCGCGCGAGGTCGAGGAGCAGCTCCCCGGTGGCCCGGTGGCGGAGCTGGTGGCGCTGCTGCGGAGCTGGACTCCGTGACGATGGCGGAGACGCCGCGCGCCACCACCGTCGTCGTCGTCGACGACTCCGCGGTGCAGCGCCGCTTCGTGCGCGCCGCCATCGAGGCCGACCCCGACTTCACCGTGGTCGGGGAGGCCCGCAACGGCAAGGAGGCGGTCGCCCTCGTCGCCCGGCTCCGGCCAGGAGCCGTGCTCATGGACCTGGACCTGCCGCACATGAGCGGCATCGAGGCGATCGAGCGCATCATGGCCTCGAGCCCCACCCCGATCCTCGTCTACAGCGGCCACGTCGGCGGCGCGGAGAGCGACAACGCGCTGGAGGCGCTCGCGGCCGGCGCGGTCGACGTGCTCTCCAAGCCCGGCCCGGAGGACCGCGGCACCCTGGAGGACTACGCCGACCAGCTGCGCCGCCGGTTGCGGGTGGCGGCCCGGGTGCGGGTCATCACCCACCCGCGCGGCAGGCTGCGCTCCAAGGGCATCCCGGTCGCCGGCTCGCTCAGCCTCACCTCGAGGCGGCAGGAGCGGGAGCCGATGGAGGCCCGCCTGGGCGTCAAGCTGCTCGCGATCGGCGCGTCCACGGGCGGCCCGCAGGCGCTGCACACGGTGCTCAAGGACCTGCCCGCCGACCTCGACCAGGCCGTGGTGGTGGTCCAGCACATGGCCGAGGGCTTCATCCCCGGGCTGGCCGCCTGGCTCGACCAGCTCGTCCCCCTCCCCGTCGTGGTGGGGGGGAGCGGCAGGCGGCTGCTGCCGCGCACCATCACGATCGCGCCCAGCGGCGGCAACCTGCTGGTGCAGGACGACCGGCTGCGGGTGCTGTGCACCGACCCCGACCCGGGCCAGTTCCACGTGCCGGGCATCGACCAGTGCTTCCGCAGCGTGGCGGACGCCCTCGGCCCGGACGCCATCGGCGTGCTGCTCACCGGGATGGGTCGCGACGGCGCGGCCGGGCTCAAGGCCATGCGCGACCGGGGGGCGGTGACGCTCGGCCAGGACGAGGCCACCAGCACCGTCTACGGCATGCCGGCCGCCGCGCTGGCGATGGACGCGGTCGAGCACCAGCTGCCGGTCGACCAGATCGGCGGCGCCCTGCTGGGCCTGGTGGGCCGGGCATGAAGGTGCGGCTCACCGACCAGCAGTTCGACGCGCTGCGAGGCCTGCTGGCGCGCGCGGCCGGTCTCGTCTTCGACGACAGCCGGCGCCAGTCGATGTCGTACTCGGTCGCCGAGCGGCTGCGCGAGACCGGTGCCCGGGACGTCGCGACGTACCTGTCGATGCTGGACGACCCGCGCGAGCGGCAACGGCTGCTGGACGAGGTGACCATCCAGGAGACGCACTTCTTCCGCAACCCCCCGCAGGTGCGGGCGCTGCGCGCGCACGTCCTGCCCGAGCTGCTGCGGCACGCGGAGGCGAACGGCCGTCGGCTCCGGATCTGGAGCGCGGGCTGCTCGACGGGGGAGGAGCCGTACAGCATCGCGATGATGCTGCGCGAGCTGCTGCCGAACCTGCAGGGGTGGGACGTCAAGGTGCTCGCCACCGACGTGTCCGAGCGGGCGCTGGAGGCGGCGCGCACCGGCCGCTACGGCGCGCGTGCCGTGCAGCTGGCCACCCCCGAGGAGCTGGCGCGGTTCTTCCAGCCGGCTCCCAGCGGCGGCCACGAGGTGCGTGCTGAGGTGCGCGACCTGGTGGAGTTCCGGCACCACAACCTGGTCACCGAGGCGGTCCCCTTCGCGGCCAGCGAGCGCGTCGACCTGGTGCTGTGCCGCAACGTCACGATCTACTTCGCCCGGGACACGACCCGGGCCCTGATGGAGCGGCTGCACCACTGCCTGCGTGACGGCGGTTACCTGTTCCTCGGGCACTCCGAGACGCTCTGGCAGGTCAGCGAGGACTTCCGCCTGGTGGCGCTGGGCACCGGCGAGTCGGCGGCCTTCGTGTACCGCCGCCTGGACCCGAAGGCGCCGGAGCGCCGGGCCGTCCTGCCTGACCGCCGTACCAAGGACGAGGGACCGCCGCCGCCGGCAGTCGAGCGCCGGACCAGGAGCCGCCGTGCCGCAGCGCCGGTGGCTGCGCAGGAGACGGAGGAGGTGGCGGTCGCGCCCACGGTGGACGAGCTCCTGGCCGCTGCGCGGGCAGCGCTCGCGAAGGGGGCCTACCAGCAGGCGGCTGAGCTGGCCAAGCAGGCGATCGCGGCCGAGCCCTTGCGGGGAGAGCCCTTCTACCTGAGCGGGCTGGCGCTGGTCGACCTCGGGGCCGACGAGGCCGCCCTCGTCGACCTGCGCAAGGCGGTCTACCTCGAGCCGCACAGGGGCTTGGCGCACTTCCTGCTCGCCGGCGTCCTGGACCGGCTCGGCGACCGGTCGGCGGCTGCGCGGGAGTACGCCGCGGCGGCGGACACCCTGGGCCTGCAGCCCGACGACGCCGCGGCCGAGGAGCTCGGAGGGCGTAGCGTGCGGGAGCTGGCGCAGCTGTGCAGGCAGCTCGAGCGCCAGCTGGTCGGGGAGGAGGTCGGATGAGCTCCGGGCTCGTGACGTTCGCGCTCGGCGAGCGGGAGTACGCCACACCGCTGTCGTCGGTGCGGGAGGTGGTGCGTCTCGAGGGGCTCGCCGACCTGCCCGGCATGACACCGCCGCTCGCCGGCGTGCTCGACCTGCGCGGCACGGCGCTGCCGGTGCTCGACCTGCGCCTCGGCGACCGGGACGCGCGTGGCGACGTGCTCGTCCTCGAGGGCGCCGACGGGCAGCTGCTCGGGGTGGCTGTCGACCGGGTGCGGGCCGTGGTCGAGGAGGGCGAGCTGGGCGTCGGTGGGGCCGCTGGGGACGAGCTGCCCGACTACGTCGTCGAGGTCCTCCGCGGTACGGCGGGGCCGGTCTTCCTGGTCGACCTGACCCGCATGGTCGACAGCGCGCGGCGGGCCGTGCGGTGACCGGGCTGAAGAAGCTCTCCGACCTGCTCCTGGTCGTCGCTGTGGTGCTGCTCGTGGTGGCCCTCGTCAGCGCGCTGAAGGCGCTGCTGCTGCTGGCCGCGGCCGCGCTGGTGGCGTCGCTGGCGTTCACGGTCGCCAAGCGGCGGGTCGCCAAGCGCCGTCGTGACGGTCGGCGGCAGACCCAGCCCTAGACAGCCCTAGACAGCCCTAGACAGCCCTAGACAGCCCTAGACATAGCGCTCGAGGATGCTGGACTCGGCGAGCCGGGACAGCCCCTCGCGCACGCTGCGGGCGCGTGCCTCGCCGACGCCCTCGACGGCCTGCAGGTCGTCGATGCCGGCGGCCAGCAGCTTCTGCAGGCCACCGAAGTGCTCGATGAGCCGGTCCACGATCGGGTTGGGCAGTCGCGGGACCTTCGCGAGCAGCCGGTAGCCCCGCGGGCTCACTGCCGCCTCGAGCTGGTCGGAGGTGCCGGCGTGGCCGACCGCCCGGGAGATCGCCGACAGGTCGAGCAGCTCGGTGGCGGAGAGGGCGTCGAGCTCGGCGAGGCTCTCGTCGACCGTCTTCGCCTTGCGGCCGGTGCCCGGGAGGTAGTCGCGCACGATCAGCTCCCGCTCGCCCTCCACACCGGCCATCAGCTCCTCGAGCTGCAGGCTCAGCAGGCGGCCGTCGGTGCCGAGCTCGACGACGTAGCCCTCGATCTCGGTCGCGATCCGGCGCACCATCTCCAGCCGCTGGCTGACCGCCATCGCGTCCCGGACGGTGACGAGGTCCTCGATCTCGAGCGCCGAGAGCGTGCCGGACACCTCGTCGAGCCGGAGCTTGTAGCGCTCGAGGGTGGCGAGCGCCTGGTTGGCGCGCGACAGGATCGCGGCGCTGTCGTCGAGCACGTAGCGGCGGCCGTCGACGTACAGCGCGATGATGCGCATCGACTGGCTGACGCTGATGACCGGGTTGCCGGTCTGCTTGGCGACGCGCTCGGCGGTGCGGTGCCGGGTGCCGGTCTCGGCGGTCTCGATGCTCGAGTCCGGCACCAGCTGCACGCCCGCCTTGATGATCTTCGACAGGTCGGCCGTGACGACGACCGCGCCGTCCATCTTCGACAGCTCGCGCAGCCGGGTCGCCGAGAAGTCGACGTCGAGGTCGAAGCCGCCGGTGCAGATCGACAGCACCTGCTTGTCGTGGCCGAGCACGATGAGCGCGCCGGTGTTGCCGCGCAGGATGCGCTCGAGCCCGTCACGCAGGGCGGTGCCCGGTGCGACTTGAGCGAGGGTGGAGCGCAGCAGGTCGTCGGTCGTCGCCACGCGCGCTCCTTCCGGCTCTGTTGCACGGAGTCTAGGGACGTTCCCCGCAGTGCCCGCTGCGCGGGCGTGTCACGTCTCGATCACGGCCGCGGGACGGTACGGCGGGCCCGGCCTGCCAGGGAGGCCGTCGCCTGCACGGCGGTGTCGACGTCGGCGACCTCGATCACCGTCATGCCGTCGACCTTGGCGCCGTGGCCGCTGGGCACCAGCGCCGCGGTGAAGCCGAGCCGGGCAGCCTCGGCGAGCCGTCGCGGCACACCGGTCACCGGTCGCACCTCGCCGGACAGCCCGACCTCGCCGATCGCCACCATCCCGGTCGGCAGCGGTCGCTCGTAGCAGGCCCCGGTGACCGCCAGCAGCAGCGCGAGGTCGGCGGCCGGGTCGCTGAGCCGGACCCCTCCGACGGTGGCCGTGTGCACGTCCGCCTTGGCGAGCTGCGTGGCGCCGGCCCGCTTCTCGGCGACCGCGAGCACCATCGACACCCGGCCGGACTCCAGGCCGGAGACGGCGCGGCGCGGGCTGCCGTCGCGCGAGGCGGTCGTGACGAGCGCCTGGACCTCGGCGAGCAGCGGGCGGCGCCCCTCGACGGTGACGGTCACGCAGGTGCCGGGGACCGGGTCGCCGACGCGGGACAGGAACAGCCCGGACGGGTCGGCCAGCCCCTCGATGCCCGCGTCGGTCATCTGGAAGCAGCCGATCTCGTCGGCGGCGCCGAAGCGGTTCTTCACCGCCCGCAGCATCCGCAGCGTCGAGTGCCGGTCGCCCTCGAAGTGCAGCACCACGTCGACGAGGTGCTCGAGCAGGCGCGGTCCGGCGATGCTGCCGTCCTTGGTGACGTGCCCGACGAGGACGGTCGCGATCCCGCGCTCCTTCGCGACGGCGATCAGCGCGGCGGTGACGGCGCGGATCTGCGTGACCCCGCCCGGGCTGCCCTCGACCTCGGCCGACCCGATGGTCTGCACGCTGTCGACGATGAGCAGGCCCGGCTGGACGGTGTCGATGTGGGCGAGCACCGCGGACAGGTCGGTCTCGGCGGCCACCCACAGGTCGGCGTTGAGGGCGCCGGTGCGGCCGGCGCGCAGCCGCACCTGCGCGGCCGACTCCTCGCCCGTGACGTACAGCGTCGGTGCGCCCTCGGTGGCGGCGCGGGAGGCGACCGACAGGCACAGCGTGGACTTCCCGCAACCGGGCTCGCCCGCCAGCAGCACCACGGCTCCGGGGACGAGGCCGCCGCCGAGCACCCGGTCCAGCTCGGTCTCGCCGGTCGGGCGCGAGGTCGCCTCGTCGACGTCGACGAGCGAGATGCGCCGGGCGGGGGAGCTCACCGGGCCGGCGGCGACCCGCATCCGGGTGGCGCCGGCCTCGACGACGGTGCCCCACGCCTGGCACTCCGGGCAGCGCCCGACCCACTTGGTGACGGCGGTGCCGCACTCGGTGCAGCGGTGCGAGGTGCGCTCGCGGGCGGCGGGCTTGGCCATGGTGCGGACGCTAGCGGCCCGCCCCGACAGCGGGGCCCAGGTGAGGCGCGCCGCTCCGGGCCGTCAGCCCTCGCTCTTGTAGGGGTCCTGCTCGGGGGTGCGGCTGGACAGGCCGTTGTCGCCGGCGCGGATCGGGACCTGCAGCGTCGTGCGGCCGGCCTTGTCGAAGACGAGGGTGATGCTGAGGTACTCGCCGGCCTGGAGCTCCTTGGTCAGGCCCGAGAGCTTCAGCGACCAGTCGGTGCCCGACGTGCTGCCGGCCGGCACCTTCACCGAGGTGGCGGTGACGCCGCCCTGCTGGATCGCGATGCTGCTCGCCGCGTCGGTCGCGGCGCCGGTGAGGGAGTCGTCCTCGGTGCCGTTGTTGACCAGGACGCCCGTCACGACGGCGTCGTCGCCGACCGCCAGCGTGTTGCCGGTCGTCGACGGCTCCACGTGCAGGCCGCGGACGGCGATGCTGCCCACCTCGGCGACGGCGGAGTCGGACCGGCCGGTCTCCCTGTAGGTCTGCGCGTGCAGGCCGGTGCCGCATCCGCTCAGCACGACAGCGCTCAGGACGACGGCGGCGACGGTCACGGGGCGGCGGCTCACGCGAGATCCTCCATCAGGGGTTCGTGAGGACGGGCAGGTCGGCGGCGATGTCCGACGGTGTCACCCCGCCCGGGTAGACGACCGGGAGCCGGTCGGCCGCGTCGTAGGCGAAGATCACCGCGGAGTGCGCCACAGAGTACCCAAGCGGTCCGAAGTGCTTGTGGGGCGCCGTACCGGGCTTGTGCACGTGCTCGTCCGGGTGGCCCGAGATCGTGGGGACGGGCCCCTCCGGGTACGCCGGGGGGATCCCCGCGGCGGTCTGGGCCCGGGCCACCTGCGCCGCGGTGCCGAGCAGTCCCACGAAGCCGGGCGAGAACTGGTCGAGCCAGCGCCGCAGGACCGGGGCGGTGTCGCGCTTCGGGTCCGTGGTGACGAACACGACCCGCACCTTCGCCCCCTCCTGCGCGGACACCTTGCGCAGCGCCGCGGCGACGTCCGCCATCGCGGTCGGGCACTCGTCGGGGCAGTGCGTGTAGCCGAAGTACAGGAACGTCGGCCGGCCCCCGGTCTCGGCCTGGAAGTCGTACCGGTGGCCGTTCGTGTCGGTGAGGACGAACTCCGGCCGGCTCGGCACCGGACGCGGCTCGACCCCGTGGTAGCCGGGTGCGGAGGGGCTCGGCGGCTGGGCGCCGGGCGACGCG
>JBAVRG010000232.1:0-6889 GCA_049694795.1 Mycobacteriales bacterium | reverse complement strand
CGGGCACCGGGGGCCGCTGCGGCCGCGCCGGCTGCTCGGCTGTCGGGTCGGTCGGGGTGACCGCGTCAGGGCGACGTTCCGCGGGGCCCGCGTCGGGTCGGCGCAGCGCCTCGGTGGGCTGATCGTCGGAACGGCGGTCGGTGCCCAGCTCCTGCCCCTCGCGGGCGCGCTCCGTCGGCGTGGCCTCCGCGGAGGCAGCGCCCTGCGCCTCGGGCTCGAGCGCGGCCTCGTCCTTGTCGGCGGCAGGGTCGGTGGTCGTGTCGTTCTCGGACCCGCTCACGCGTCCTCACCACCCTCGCCGTCGGCGGGAGCAGCCGGTGTCTCGTCCCCCACCTCGCTCAGGGTCTGCTCGTTGCCGGCCGCTGAGTCTGACACGGCAGCGTCCTCCAGGTCCTCGGCGTCCTCGGGCTCGTTGCGGGCCAGTGCCACCACGGCGTCGCCGGCGTCGAGCGCCACGAACCGCACCCCCATCGTGTCCCGGCCCTTGGCGTCGACCTCGTCGACGCGGCTGCGGGTGACGCTGCCGCTGGCGCGGATGCAGAGGACCTCGTCGTCGTCACCGACGATGAGGGCACCCACCAGGCTGCCGCGCTCGTCGCTGAGCTTGGCGGCCTTGATGCCCACCCCACCCCGGCCCTGGACGCGGTACTGGTCGACCGTCGTGCGCTTGGCGTAGCCGCCGTCGGTCACGGTGAACACGTAGCGGTCGTCGTCCACGGAGCGCACGACGTCCATGCTGAGCAGCTCATCACCCGCGCGGAAGCTCATCCCCCGCACACCGCTGGTGTCACGCCCCATCGGCCGCAGCTGCTCGTCGTTCGCGGTGAACCGCACCGACATGCCCTTGCGGCTGACCAGCAGCAGGTCGTCCTCGGCACTGCACAGGGCGGCACCGATCAGCTCGTCGCCGTCCTCCAGGTTGATGGCGATCAGGCCGCCGGCGCGGTTGCTGTCGTAACGCGCCAGCTCGGTCTTCTTCACCTTGCCGTTGCGGGTGGCGAGCACCAGGTACGGCGCCACCGTGTAGTCGGTGATGTCGATGACCTGGGCGATCTTCTCGTCCGGCAGGAAGGCCAGGATGTTGGCCACGTGCTGGCCCCGCGCGTCCCGGTTGGCCTCGGGCAGCTCGTGCGCCTTCGCGCGGTAGACCCGCCCCATGTTCGTGAAGAACAGCAGCCAGTCGTGGCTGCTGGTCGTGAAGAAGTGCTCCACCACGTCGTCCTGCTTGAGCTGCGCCCCGCGCACGCCCTTCCCGCCGCGCCGCTGCGAGCGGTAGAGGTCGGTCTTGGTGCGCTTCGCGTAGCCACCTCTCGTCACAGTGACGACAACATCTTCACGCGGGATGAAGTCCTCGGCGGACATGTCCCCCTCGTAGGGGACGATCCGGGTGCGGCGCTCGTCGCCGTACTTGTCGACGATCTCGGCGAGCTCCTCGCCGATGATGCGCCGCTGGCGGGCCGGGTCGGCCAGGATCGCCGTGAGGTCGGCGATCTCGGCCTCCCGCTCGGTGAGCTCGTCCATGATGCGCTGACGCTCGAGGGCTGCCAGCCGGCGCAGCTGCATGTCGAGGATGGCGCGGGCCTGGATCTCGTCGATGTCGAGCAGGCCTTGGAGCTGGACGAGGGCGGCGTCCGCCGACTCGGCGGCGCGGATGAGCGCGATGACCGCGTCCAGCTGGTCGAGGGCCTTGGCGAGCGCCCGCAGGATGTGCGCCCGCTCCTCGGCCTTGCGGAGCTGGTACCGGGTGCGCCGGACGATGACGTCGACCTGGTGGGCGACGTAGTGCTTGACGAACTCGTCGAGCCGCAGCGTGCGCGGGACGCCGTCGACGATCGCCAGCATGTTGGCGCCGAACGTGAACTGCAGCTGGGTGTGCTTGTAGAGGTTGTTGAGCACCACCTTGGCGACGGCGTCGCGCTTGAGCACGATCACCAGGCGCTGACCGGTGCGCAGCGAGCCCTCGTCACGGACGTCGGCGATGCCGGCGATCCGACCCTCCTTGACGAGCTCCGCGATGGACAGCGCGAGGTTGTCGGGGTTGACCTGGTAGGGCAGCTCGGTGACGACCAGCTGGGTGCGGCCCTTGGCGTCCTCGTCGACCTCGACGACCGCGCGCATCCGCACGCTGCCCCGCCCGGTGCGGTAGGCCTCCTCGATCCCGTGACGGCCCACGATGAGGCCGCCGGTCGGGAAGTCAGGCCCCTGCACCCTCTCGAGGAGCGCGTCGAGCAGCTCCTCGTCACTCGCCTGGGGGTTGGCCAGCGCCCACTGCACGCCGCTGGCCACCTCCCGCAGGTTGTGCGGCGGGATGTTGGTGGCCATGCCGACCGCGATGCCGCTGCTGCCGTTGACGAGCAGGTTGGGGATGCGACTCGGGAGGATGTCCGGTTCTTGGCTGCGGCCGTCGTAGTTGGGCCGGAAGTCGACCGTCTCCTGGTCGATCTCCCGGAGCATCTCCATCGCGAGCGGAGCCATTCGGCACTCCGTGTACCGCATGGCGGCAGCCGGGTCGTTGCCGGGAGAGCCGAAGTTGCCGTTGCCGTCGACCAGGGGGTACCGCAGCGACCAGGGCTGCGCGAGGCGCACCAGGGTGTCGTAGATCGCCGAGTCACCGTGCGGGTGGTAGTTGGCCATGACGTCGCCGACCACGCGCGCGCACTTGAAGTAGCCGCGGTCCGGTCGGTAGCCGCCGTCGTACATCGCGTAGAGGACCCGGCGGTGCACCGGCTTGAGGCCGTCGCGCACCTCTGGGAGCGCGCGGCCGACGATGACCGACATCGCGTAGTCGAGGTACGACCGCTGCATCTCGACCTCGATGCCGACGAGCTCGACCCGGTCGTGCGGTGGTGGAGGGGGCAGGACCTCAGTCACTCAGGTGCCTCTCAGAGCGTGTTCCACGTGGAACAGCGAAGGGGTGGTGTTCCACGTGGAACTAGATGTCGAGGAAGCGGACGTCCTTGGCGTTGCGCTGGATGAAGGAGCGCCGCGACTCGACGTCCTCCCCCATGAGCACGCTGAACAGCTCATCAGCGGTGGCCGCGTCGTCGAGGGTGACCCGCATCAGGACGCGTTGGGCCGGGTCCATCGTGGTGGACCAGAGCTCCTCGGCGTTCATCTCCCCGAGGCCCTTGAAGCGCTGGATCGCCTCGCCGGTCTTGGGCAGCTTCTTGCCGGCCTGCTGGCCGGCCTCGACCAGGCCGTCCCGCTCGCGGTCGGAGTAGGCGTACTGGACCTCGCCGCCGTTCCACTTGATCTTGTACAGCGGCGGCTGACCGAGGTAGACGTGGCCGGCCTCGATGAGCGGGCGCATGAAGCGGAACAGCAGGGTGAGTAGCAGGGTCCGGATGTGCTGGCCGTCGACGTCGGCGTCGGCCATCAGCACCACCTTGTGGTAGCGCAGCTTCTCGATGTCGAACTCGTCGTGGATGCCGGTGCCCAGGGCGGTGATCATCGCCTGGACCTCGTTGTTCTTGAGCACCCGGTCGATGCGGGCCTTCTCGACGTTGAGGATCTTGCCGCGAATGGGCAGGATCGCCTGGAACTTCGAGTCGCGGCCACCCTTGGCACTGCCACCGGCGGAGTCGCCCTCCACGACGTAGATCTCGCACTCGCGGGGGTCGGTGCTCTGGCAGTCGGCCAGCTTGCCGGGCAGCGAGCTGGACTCGAGCAGCCCCTTGCGGCGGGTGAGGTCGCGTGCCTGGCGCGCGGCGATGCGCGCCCGGGCGGCCTGGGTCGCCTTCACGATGACGTCCCTGCCGTCCCCCGGGTGCTCCTCGAGCCAGTCGCGCAGCCGCTCCCCGACCACGCGCTGCACGAAGCCCTTGGCCTCTGAGTTGCCGAGCTTGGTCTTGGTCTGGCCCTCGAACTGCGGGTCGCTGATCTTCAGCGAGATGATGGCCGTCAGCCCTTCGCGGATGTCGGAGCCCTCGAGGTTCGGCTCCTTCTCCTTCAGGTGCCCCTTTGCCCGCGCCCAGTCGTTGACGACGCGGGTCAGCGCGGCCCGGAAGCCCTCCTCGTGGGTGCCGCCCTCGTGCGTGTTGATGGTGTTGGCGAACGTGTAGACCGACTCGGAGTAGGAGTCGTTCCACTGCATCGCAACCTCGACCGACATCTTCTGGCCGGGCGCATCGGGAGCCGTCTCGTCCTCGAACGCGATGATGTTTGCGTGAACTGGTGTTCGGGTGGCACCGAGGTGCCGCACGAAGTCCGCCAGGCCGTCCGGGTAGTGGTAGACGACCTCGAACACCTCGTGGGTGTCGGTCAGGTCGGTCCGCTCGTCCCTGACCGTGATCGACAGCCCCTTGTTGAGGAAGGCCATCTCCTGCAGCCGGCGCAGGATCGTCTCGCGCGTGTAGGTCGTCGTCTCGGTGAAGATCTCGTCGTCGGCCCAGAAGGCGACCGTCGTGCCGGTGGCGTCGGTCGGCTCCCCCTTGACGAGCTCGCCGGGCACTGCGCGCAGGTACTCCTGCCGCCACACGAAGCCGTCACGGTGCACCTCCACCGTGAGCCGCGTGGACAGCGCGTTGACGACCGCAGCGCCGACGCCGTGCAGCCCGCCGGACACCGCGTAGCTCTGGGAGTCGAACTTGCCACCGGCGTGCAGCGTCGACAGGACGACCTGGACCGCCGGCACACCCTCCTTGGGATGGATCTCGACCGGGATGCCCCGGCCGTTGTCCTGCACGCGCACGCCACCGTCGGCCTCCAGCGTCACGACGATCGTGTCGCAGTAGCCGGCCAGCGCCTCGTCCACCGCGTTGTCGACGATCTCGTAGACCAGGTGGTGCAGACCGCGCTCCCCGGTCGACCCGATGTACATGCCCGGTCGCTTGCGGACCGCCTCGAGGCCTTCGAGGACCGTGATGGAGGAGGCGCCGTACGTGGACGCAGCAGTCTCCACAGGGGTCGGGTCGACCATGCGCAGGGCTCCGCTCTGCCCACCTCAGCGGGCGTGTCGGCGACGGCCCCTCTGTGCGGCGGGGAACCGTGTCGCTGTCACCCCGGGTGTGCCCGGAGGTGGCCTACTGGCGCGAGTGTAGTCCCATCCGAGGACGGTTCGGGCTCAGGAACGGCCCTGTGGCCGCGCGTGCCGCCTCGACCCCCCGGTCCGGTGTCCCCCCACGCGCCTCCTCGTGCCACGCCCTACGGCGTCCTGGCGCCGCGACGAAGGCGACGTCACGGACAGCAGCCGACCCTCAGCCGTAGGTGTCGCGCGGCCCACGGCCCTGCACCCGGCGCGGTCCCTTGCGCCAGTCGGGCTGCGCGGGCCCGCGCACCACGACCTTGGTCGCCACGCCCTCACCCGCGTGGTCGCGCACCCGGGCCAGCAGCGTCTTGGTGAGCAGGCGCAGCTGGGTCGCCCACGCGGTCGACTCGGCGACGACGACCAGCTCGCCGTCCACCAGCGAGACCGGCTGGCAGTGGTCGGCGATCTCGGGGCCGACGACCTTCGCCCAGTTCGCGAGCACCCCGGCCGCCGTCGTCGTCTCCTCCCAGCCCCGTTCCGCGACCAGCTTCGAGATGGCCGCGCCGAAGCGCACCGGGTCCCGGGCGTCACCGGAGGACCGTCGTGCCGTCCTGCGCACCGCCTTGCGCGGCGCCGTACCGCGGGCCCGGGAGGCGGCCTTCGCCTCGGCGAGGGCCTTGCGCACCAGGTCGGGTCCGGTCAGCGGCGGCTGGTCGCCGGAACCCTGCGCGGCCGAGCCGTCCGGGGTGCTCTCATCGGACACGGGTCACGACCCCGTCGTGCACGTCGTAGCGGCCCCCCACCAGCTGCTCCGGGACGTCACCGGGCACCGCCGCCGTGACCAGGACCTGCTCCGCGCCCTGCACCAGCGCGGCCAGCCGCTCACGACGGCCGGTGTCGAGCTCGGCGAACACGTCGTCGAGCACGAGCACCGGCTCACCGCCGTCGCTGGTCAGCAGCTCGTACGACGCCAGCCGGAGTGCCAGCGCCACCGACCAGGACTCCCCGTGCGAGGCGTAGCCCTTCACCGGCAGCGAGCCGAGCGTCAGGAGCAGCTCGTCACGGTGCGGCCCGACCAGGGACACGCCGCGCTCCACCTCCTGCTGGCGCACCCGCGCCAGCTCGGACAGCAGGGCCGCGGCCAGGACCTCGCGGTCCTGGGTCGCCGGCAGGGCGTCACCCAGCGAGCTGCGGTAGGCCAGCCCCAGCTCCCCCTGCCCCTTCGACACCTCGCGGTAGGCGACGTCGGCGAGCGGCAGCAGGTCGTCGACCAGGCCCAGACGTGCCGCGAGCAGCTCCGACCCGGTCTGCGCCAGGTGCGCGTCCCAGACGTCGAGGGTGCGCATGTCACCGCCCCCGGAGCGCCTGGCGAGGAACGCCGTCTTCAGCAGGGCGTTGCGCTGCTTGAGGACCCGCTCGTAGTCGCTGCGCACCCCTGCCAGCCGGGGGGTGCGGGCCACCAGCAGGTCGTCGAGGAACCGTCGCCGCTCCGACGGGTCACCCCGCACCAGCGACAGGTCCTCGGGTGCGAACAGCACCGTGCGCAGCAGCCCCAGCACCTCGCGGGCCCGCGGCACCGGACCGCGGTTGACGCGCGCCCGGTTGGCCTTTCCCGGGTTGAGCTCCAGCTCCACGGTCGTGGTGCGTGCGTCGCGCTCGATGCGGGCGCGCACGACGGCCCGCTCGGCGCCTTGGCGCACCAACGGCGCGTCTGCGCTCACTCGGTGCGAGCCCAGCGTCGCGACGTACAGGAGCGCTTCGACGATGTTCGTCTTGCCCTGCCCGTTGCTGCCGACGAGCGCAGTCGGGCCGGGCTCGAGCTCGAGGTCGAGCTGGGGCCAGGACCGGAAGTCGGTGAGGGAGAGGGCACTGACGTGCATCAGCCGGGCGAGCCCTCCCCTGCAGCGGTGCCCGGGACCCCCC
>JBAVRG010000231.1:0-17768 GCA_049694795.1 Mycobacteriales bacterium | reverse complement strand
TGCTCGGGCTGCGAGGGCCCGCCGGGCCGGTGCGGCGGCCGCTCGCGGACGACGTGGTCGAGCAGGACGGCGAGGTGGTCCTGGCGCGGGACGCCAGCCCGCAGGACGACCCGGTGCTGGTGCTGCGGGTGGCCGAGGCGGCGGCCCGCAACCAGCTCCCCGTCGCGCCCATCACCCTGGAGCGGCTGCAGGACTGCCCGCCGCTGCCGGAGCCCTGGCCGACGGCGGCGCGTGACGCGTTCGTCGGCCTGCTCGCCGCCGGGCCCGGGGCCGTCCCCGTCTTCGAGGCGCTCGACCAGGCGGGGCTGCTGGTCCGGGTGCTCCCGGAGTGGGAGACGGTCCGGAGCAAGCCGCAGCGCAACAGCTACCACCGCTTCACCGTCGACCGGCACCTGGTCGAGGCCGCGGCGGCCGCTGCTGCCCTGACCCGCCGTGTCGACCGGCCTGACCTGCTCCTTCTCGGCGCCCTCCTGCACGACATCGGCAAGGGCCTGCCGGGTGACCACACCGAGGTGGGGATGCGGGTGGTCGCGGAGCTCGGGCCGCGCCTCGGGCTGCCGCCCGCGGACGTCGACGTGCTCGTCGCGATGGTGCGGCACCACCTGCTGCTGCCCGACGTCGCCACCCGGCGCGACCTCGACGACCCGGCCACCGCGCGTGGCGTCGCGGACGCGGTCGGCTCGCTCGAGGTGCTCGAGCTGCTGCACGCGCTCACCGAGGCCGACTCGGCCGCGACCGGGCCGGCGGCGTGGAGCACCTGGAAGGGCCAGCTCGTCGCCGACCTGGTGCGCCGTGCCACCGCCCTGCTCGCCGGCCGGCCCGCGCCCGCCCCAGCTCCGCTCACCGAGGCGCAGGAGGCGCTCGTCGCGGCCGGGGACTTCGCGCTCGAGGCCGACGGTGACACCGTGACCGTCGTGGCCCCCGACCGCCCGGGCGTGCTCTCCCTCGCCGCCGGGGTGCTCGCGCTGCACCGGCTCGACGTGCGGGCGGCGTCCGGGTTCGCGCGCGGCCAGACCGCCGTGACCGTCTACCGGGTCGCGCCGCGCTTCGGCTCGCTGCCCGACTGGAAGGTCGTGCGAGAGGACCTGCGGCACGCCCTCGACGGCTCGCTGCCGCTCAACGAGCGGCTCGCCGACCGGGAGGCGGCCTACGCACGCCGCGACGCCCCGGTCGCGCCGTCCACCGTGCGCCTGGTCGACGACGCCTCCGAGACGGCCACGGTGGTCGAGGTGCGGGCCCCCGACGAGCTCGGCGTGCTGCACCGGATCACCGCCGTGCTGGAGCTGCACGGGCTCGACGTCCGGTCGGCGCACGTGTCGACGCTCGGGGCCGACGTCGTCGACGCGTTCTACGTCCCCCCTCTGGTGGTGCCCGCCGTACGGGAGCGGGTGGTGGCGGACCTGCTCGCCGTCCTGCCGTGACGACTACGCTCGCGGGGACTGACCCCGGACCTTCTGAGGATCGATGTTCGACACCCTGAGCGACCGGCTCGACAAGGTCTTCACCTCGCTGCGCGGGAAGGGCCGGCTGTCCGAGGCCGACATCGACGCCACTGCGCGCGAGATCCGCATCGCGCTGCTCGAGGCCGATGTCGCGCTTCCCGTGGTCAAGGCCTTCATCGCTGCCGTCAAGGAACGGGCCCTGGGCGAGGAGGTCTCCAAGGCCCTCAACCCGGCCCAGCAGGTCATCAAGATCGTCAACGAGGAGCTCGTCGGCATCCTCGGCGGTGAGACCCGGCTGATCCGCTACGCCAAGACCGGCCCCACGGTGATCATGCTCGCCGGCCTGCAGGGAGCCGGGAAGACGACCCTCGCCGGCAAGCTGGCCCTGTGGCTCAAGGGCCAGGGCCACGCCCCGCTGCTGGTGGCCTGCGACCTGCAGCGCCCCAACGCCGTCACCCAGCTGCAGGTCGTCGGCGGCCAGGCAGGGGTGGACGTGTTCGCGCCCTACCCGGGGTCCGGCGTCGGCGACCCGGTCGACGCGGCGCGGCAGGGCGTCGAGCACGCCAAGCGCATGAACCACGACGTGGTGGTGGTCGACACCGCCGGCCGGCTCGGCATCGACGCCGACCTGATGCAGCAGGCCGCCGACATCCGTGACGCCGTCCAGCCGGACGAGGTGCTCTTCGTCGTGGACGCGATGATCGGCCAGGACGCGGTCACGACCGCGCAGGCCTTCCAGGACGGCGTGGGCCTCACCGGCGTCGTGCTCACCAAGCTCGACGGCGACGCCCGCGGTGGCGCGGCGCTGTCGGTGCGGCACCTCACGGGCCAGCCGATCCTGTTCGCGTCCAAGGGCGAGAAGCTCGTCGACTTCGACGTCTTCCACCCCGAGCGGATGGCCTCCCGCATCCTCGGCATGGGTGACGTCCTCACCCTCATCGAGACCGCCGAGAAGCACTTCGACGCCGAGCAGGCCGAGAAGGCCGCGGCCAAGCTGCAGAGCGGTCAGGACTTCGACCTCGAGGACTTCCTCGAGCAGATGCAGCAGATCAAGAAGATGGGCTCGCTGACGTCGCTGCTCGGCATGCTCCCGGGCATGGGGCAGGTCAAGGACGCCATCAGCCAGGTCAAGGACGAGGACCTCGACCGCATCACCGCGATCATCCGGTCGATGACGCCACAGGAGCGGCGCGACCCCAAGGTCCTCAACGGCTCGCGCCGGATGCGCATCGCCCGCGGTTCCGGCACGACCGTGCCCGAGGTCAACAACCTCGTCGACCGCTTCGCCGAGGCGCAGAAGATGATGAAGCAGATGGCCGGCATGGGCGGCCTGCCGGGGATGCCCGGGATGGGTCGCAAGGCCAAGCGCCAGCAGCAGGGCAAGAAGGGCAAGAAGGGCCCGGGTCGCGCAGGCGGCGGTCCGGCACGTCAGCAGCCCGGCCTGCCGCAGGGCTTCCCGCAGCTGCCGCCGGGGATGCAGCAGGGGATGCAGCAGGGGATGCCGCCGAACCCGCTCGGCCTGCCGCCCTCCACCGAGCCCGACCCGCTGGGCCTGCGCCGCCCCCGCTGACCGACCTCGCGCCTGCGTCCGTCGAGGTGCGCACCTCCGCGGCGGACGAGGGCGGGGTTGGGGGCCGGGCGCCGCTTCTGGCACACTTGTCGGCGAGCCACCGCCGTCGACGGCCCTCTACCCGTCCCCGGCGTGACCGCACGACGCACCCGGCAGCGCACCCCACGCGCAGCACGGGCGCTCACCCACGCTGTACGACATGGAGCTAGAGAAGCTGTGGCAACCAAGATCAAGCTGATGCGCCTGGGCAAGATGCGCGCGCCCTACTACCGCATCGTCGTCGCCGACGCCCGCACCAAGCGGGACGGTCGCGCCATCGAGACGATCGGCAAGTACCACCCGAAGGAGAACCCCTCCTTCATCGAGGTCGACGCCGAGCGAGCGGCCTACTGGCTGGGCGTCGGCGCGCAGCCGACCGAGGCCGTCCAGAAGATCCTGTCGAAGACCGGTGACTGGCAGAAGTTCAAGGGCGAGGCCGCTCCCGCACCGCTGCAGGTCGCGGAGCCCAAGGCCGACAAGCGCGTCGCGTTCGAGGCGGCCGCCAAGGAGTCGGTCGAGGCCGCAGGCGCGGCGACCACCCCGAAGAAGAAGGCCGCCCCGAAGAAGGCCGCTGCCGAGGCTGCGCCTGAGGCGGCTGCCGAGGCTGCTGCTGAGGCTGCTGCTGAGGCTGCTGTTGAGGCTGCTGCTGAAGCGCCGGCCGAGGAGGCGCCCGCGCCCGAGGCTGCCGCCGAGACCGCCGCTGAGCCCACGTCGACGGAGGAGTAGTGCTCGAGGCAGCCCTCGAGCACCTCGTCAAGGGCATCGTCGACAACCCTGACGACGTCACCGTCGACATGGTCTCGGGCCGGCGTGGCCGCACCCTCGAGGTGCGCGTGCACCCGGACGACCTGGGCAAGGTGATCGGCCGCTCCGGCCGCACCGCCAAGGCCCTGCGCACGGTCGTCGCCGCCATCGGCGGCAAGGGCGTGCGCGTCGACGTCGTCGACACCGACGAGATCCGCTGATCCAGCGATGACCCGGCGCGTCGCCGGCTCGCGTCGGCCCGCACGTCCGGAGCCGGACCAGCCCCGCTCGGGGCCGGCGCCGGCTCCGGCCGTTCCGCAGACCACCCCGCAGACGGTGGTCGTCGGCCGGATCGGCCGGCCGCAGGGCATCAAGGGCGAGGTCACCGTCGAGGTCCGCACCGACGACCCCGAGGAGCGCTTCGCGGTCGGCTCGGTGCTGGTGACCGACCCGGTCGAGCGCGGCCCGCTCACCGTCGTCGGGGTCCGCCAGCAGGGCCGCTACCTCGTCGTGCACCTCGCCGGTCCGGACGGCGCCCCGCTCCCGGACCGCAACGCCGCCGAGCGGTTCCGCGACACCCTCTTGCTGGTGGACGTCGCCGACCTGCCGCCCCTGGCGGACGAGGACGAGTACTACGACTCCCAGCTGCTCGGCCTGAGCGCGGTCCTCGCGGACGAGACCCCCTTGGGCTCGGTCGCCGACGTGCTGCACCTCCCGCACGGCGACGTGCTCGTGATCGAGCGCCCCGGCGGTGAGGACTCACCTCGCACCCCCGAGCTGCTCGTGCCCTTCGTGAAGGCGATCGTGCCGACGGTCGACGTGGCCGGTGGCCGGCTGGTCGTCGAGCCGCCCCCCGGTCTGCTGGACCTGAGCGAGGCGCCGGCAGACGACGCGGAGGGCTGAGGTGCAGGTCGACGTCATCTCGATCTTCCCGGACTACCTCGCGCCGCTGCGGCTGTCCCTGGTGGGCAAGGCGATGGAGCGCGGCACCCTCGACCTGCGGGTCCACGACCTGCGCGAGCAGACCGACGACGTCCACCGCACCGTCGACGACAGCCCGTACGGCGGTGGCCCCGGCATGGTGATGAAGCCCGAGCCGTGGGGACGCGCCCTGGCCGCGTTGAGCGGCCCCACGGCGGCGCCGCGGCTCGTCGTGCCCACCCCTGCGGGCCGGCCGTTCACCCAGCAGCTGGCGGAGGAGCTCAGCCACGAGCCGTGGCTGGCCTTCGCCTGCGGGCGGTACGAGGGGATCGACGACCGGGTCCTGCAGCACGCCCGCCGCACCACGGTCGTCGATGAGGTGTCGCTCGGTGACTACGTGCTGGCCGGCGGCGAGGTGGCCGTGCTGGTCGTCGTGGAGGCCGTCGCGCGGCTGCTGCCGGGGGTGCTCGGCAACGAGCAGTCCCACCAGGACGACTCCTTCAGCGCCGGCCTGCTCGAGGGCCCGTCCTACACCCGGCCGCCGGTGTGGGAGGGCCTGCAGGTCCCTCCCGTGCTGCTCTCGGGGGACCATGCGGCGATCGCCCGCTGGCGCCGGGACGAGAGCCTTCGCCGTACTGCGGAACGCCGTCCGGAGCTGCTGGAGCGGATGTCGGAGCACCTCAGCGAGCGGGACCGCACGGCGCTCTTGGACCCCGGAGCCGGCGGTGTGGCACCATAGAGGGCTGTTGCGGGCGCTCGAGCCCCGCTCCCTGATCCTCGGTGCGCCTTCGGCGTGCCACCCGCAAAGAAGAAGGCGACACCGATGCACACCCTCGACGAGCTCGACAACGCCTCGCTGCGCAGCGACGTCCCCGACTTCCGGCCGGGCGACACGCTCGACGTCGGCGTCCGCGTCGTCGAGGGCAACCGCTCCCGCGTGCAGCGCTTCCAGGGCGTGGTCATCCGTCGCCAGGGTGGTGGCATCCGCGAGACCTTCACCGTCCGCAAGGTGAGCTTCGGCGTCGGCGTGGAGCGCACCTTCCCGGTGCACACCCCCGTCATCGAGGACATCAAGGTCGTCACCCGCGGTGACGTGCGGCGCGCGAAGCTCTACTACCTGCGCGAGCTCCGCGGCAAGAAGGCCAAGATCAAGGAGAAGCGCGAGGTCAAGCCGACGGTCACCGTCGAGTCCTGACCGGCACCTTCGCCGCGCCTGCCGCGTTGAGCAGCGCGTGACGACGGCACCCCCGACAGCTCCCGCCCCGGCACCGCGCACGAAGCGGTCCGCCTGGCGGGAGCTGCCGTTTCTGGTGGTCCTGGCCGTCGTACTCGCACTGCTCATCAAGGCGTTCCTGCTGCAGGCCTTCTCGATCCCGTCCGGCTCGATGCAGCACACGCTCGAGATCGGCGACCGGGTGCTCGTCAACAAGCTCGTCTACGACTTCCGGGGCATCCACCGCGGCGAGGTCGTGGTCTTCAACGGCGTCGACGACTGGGCACCCGAGGGCGAGGTCAGCAGCTCCCGCGGCACGATCGGCACGGTGCTGCACCGCGTTGCCACGTTCCTGGGCGCCGCCTCCGACGACAAGGACTACATCAAGCGCGTCATCGGGCTGCCGGGTGACCGGGTGATGTGCTGCAGCCCCAGCGGGAACGTCGTGGTCCAGCCCCCCGGGGGCGCCCCGGTGGAGCTGCACGAGCCCTACCTGCTCGACGCCTCCGACGAGCAGGACACCAACAAGTGGTTCTGCGCGGCCGGTCATGACCGGGGCTCCTGCCCGCCCGGCGCGCAGGGCCTGCTGGTGCCGAAGGGCCGGCTGTTCGTGCTCGGCGACCACCGCGGCAGCTCGGCCGACTCGCGCTACCACTACAGCGACGCCCACCACGGCACGATCCCGGTCAGCCGGGTCGTCGGGCGGGCGTTCGTCGTCGTCTGGCCCGTCCAGCACATGAAGGTGCTCCGGGTCCCGCACACCTTCACCCGGGCCGCCGCGGCGCCGGGGGCGCCTCTGGTGCTCGGCACCGCCGCGGCCCTGCCGGTGACGTTGCTGCGTCGCCGTGGCCGTCGCAGTGGCCGGCGCCGTGGCCGCCGGCGTGGCCGTGCCTGCGCCTGAGCGGGCCGCCGCGCCGTAGCATCGGCTCGTCATGACCGACCTCCAGGAGCCCCTCGACCGGCGCGCGGCGCGGGTGCTGCTCATCGACCGGGACAGCCGAGTCCTGCTGTTCCACGGCCGCGACCCGGTGGACGACTCCCGCGGCCGGTGGTGGTTCACCCCCGGGGGCGGGCTCGACGAGGGCGAGACGCCCGCCGAGGGCGCGGCCCGCGAGCTGCTCGAGGAGACGGGGCTGGTCGTCGACCCGGCCGCGCTCGGACCGGTGGTGCACCGGCGGGTCACCGTCTTCCCCTGGGGCGAGGTGACCTACCGGCAGGAGGAGGACTACTTCGTGCTCCGCATCGACGCGCACGAGGTCGACACCAGCGGGTTCAACGAGGTCGAGGTGCGGGCGGTGCTCGGGCACCGCTGGTGGTCGGTGCCGGAGCTGGCGGCGACCGCCGAGACGTACTACCCGCGCGAGCTGCTGGAGCTGCTCCCGTGCTGACCGCGCCACGGCCGGTGGTCCGCTCCGAGCACGGCCTGTGGGCGCTCGAGCGGGTGCTGCAGAACCACGGCTTCCCCCATGTCGCCGGCGCGGACGAGGCCGGGCGCGGTGCCTGCGCCGGGCCGCTCGTGGTCGCGGCCGTCGTGCTGCCGCCCGGCAAGCGCGGTGAGATCCCCGGGCTGGCCGACTCCAAGCTGCTCACCGAGAGGGCCCGGGAGCGGGCCTACGACGAGGTGCTCCGCCGGGCCGCCTCCTGGTCGGTCGTCGTCGTGCCGCCGCAGGAGGTCGACCGCCACGGGCTGCACGTCATGAACGTCCGGGCCATGCGGCAGGCGGTCCTGCGGCTCGACCCCTGCCCGTCGTACGTGCTCACCGACGGGTTCCCGATCGCCGGCCTGCCCGCCCCCACCCTCGCGGTCTGGAAGGGCGACCGGGTCGCGGCCTGCGTGGCCGCCGCGTCGGTCGTCGCGAAGGTCACCCGCGACCGCCTCATGACCGACCTGCACGCCCGCTTCCCGTCGTACGACTTCGCACGTCACAAGGGCTACTCGACGCCCGAGCACATGGCGGCCCTGGCCGAGCACGGGCCGTGCGAGGAGCACCGGTTCTCGTACGTCAACGTCCGGGGCGCGCAGATCAGGCAGGATGTGGCGTCATGAGCGCAGTCGCATGAGTGCGGAGGATCTCGAGAAGTACGAGACCGAGATGGAGCTCCAGCTCTACCGGGAGTACCGCGACATCGTCCGGCAGTTCGAGTTCGTGGTGGAGACCGAGCGGCGCTTCTACCTCGCCAACGCGGTGGAGGTCGTGCCGCGCTCCGGGGACGGCGAGGTGTGGTTCGAGCTGACCCTCACCGATGCCTGGGTGTGGGACATGTACCGGCCCGCGCGCTTCGTGAAGACCGTGCGGGTGCTGACCTTCAAGGACGTCAACGTCGAGAAGCTCGACAAGCCCGACCTGGAGCTTCCGCGCCCCTGAGCCGGGTAGGGACCGGGGCATGACGCACTCCTCGCGGTCGGCCAACCAGAGCAAGACCGAGCCCTTCCCCGCGGCACCCGCCCAGGGCGAGGCCGAGACCCCCGGTGCGGGCCACCCGCAGCAGGCGGGCGCGTCGGTGCAGGTGGGTTCCGGCGGACCCGGCGACGCCGCCGACGTCGCGACCCCCGCGACGGAGGCCGCGCCCGGCACGTCGGAGCAGTCGCCCGTCGTACAGGGGATCTTCGCGCCCGATGTCGACGAGGCGGACCCCCGGAACCCGGTACCGCGCAAGCGGCCCTCCACAGCCTGAGCCGTCGTCCACAGGGCGCACCGCCGCGGCGCCGGGCCGTGCTCTCACCGGGCAACGTGCCGCCCGGAGGTGGTAGGCATGGTCAACCGGGTGGCGCTCGGCAGGTGGGGGGAGGACCTCGCGGCTGCGCACCTGCAGGCGGCGGGGTACGACGTCCTCGCGCGCAACTGGCGCTGCCGCGAGGGAGAGCTCGACATCGTCGCGAGGGACGGTGCCGCGCTGGTGTTCGTCGAGGTCAAGACGCGCAGCGGCCTTGGGTACGGCGAGCCGGCTGAGGCCGTGGGGCCGGTCAAGGCGCGCCGCATCCGCGGCCTGGCGCTGCGCTGGTTGGCCGAGTGCCGGCCGCCGGGCTCGCACGACCTGCGCTTCGACGTCGTGTCCGTGGTGCGCCGACTGGGCTCGGAGCCGGTCGTGCTGCACCTGCGGGGGGCGTTCTGATGCCCCTCGCGCGCAGCTGGTCGGTCGCCTTGGTCGGGCTCGACGGCCACGTCGTGGAGGTGGAGGCCGACCTCGCGTCCGGCATCCCGGGGCTCGCGATCACCGGCCTGCCCGATGCCGCGCTCAACGAGGCCCGCGACCGGGTGCGGGCAGCGGTGGTCAACTCCGGCCACGCGTTCCCGTCGAAGAAGGTCACGCTCGGGCTGTCACCCGCGTCGCTGCCGAAGAGGGGGAGCGGCTTCGACCTGGCCCTGGCCGCGGCCGTCCTGGCTGCCGACGCCGTGGTGCCGGCCGGGGTGCTGGAGGGACAGGTCCTGCTGGGCGAGCTCGGGCTCGACGGTCGGGTGCGGCCCGTCTCCGGGGTGCTGCCGGCCCTGCTCGCCGCGCAGGACGCGGGTTTCACCCGCGCCGTGGTGCCGGCGGCCAACCTCGCCGAGGCGCAGCTGCTCCCGGGGATGGCCGCGTCCGGGGTGGCCACGCTCGGCTCCCTGGTGCGGCTCCTGCGCGGGCAGCCGGACCCGGCACCGCCGCCCGAGCCCCTGCGCACCAGCCCGCCCGAGCCGCACCCCAAGGACTTCCTCGACGTCGCGGGCCAGCCGGTGGGGCGCACGGCGTGCGAGGTCGCCGCGGCTGGGGGTCACAACCTGCTCATGACCGGCCCACCGGGCTGCGGCAAGACGCTGCTCGCCGAGCGGGTGCCGGGGATCTTGCCGCGGCTGTCGCTGGAGGAGTCGCTGGAGGTGACGGCGATCCACTCCGTCGCGGGCCTGCTCGCGCCCGACCAGCCGCTCATCGACCGGCCCCCGTTCCAGGCGCCGCACCACGGGGCCACGTCCGCCTCGGTGGTCGGCGGGGGAGCCGGGATCGCGAAGCCCGGTGCCATCTCCCTCGCCCACCGCGGGGTGCTGTTCCTCGACGAGGCGCCCGAGTTCGGCAGGGTCGTGCTCGACGCCTTGCGCCAGCCGCTCGAGGACGGCCGGGTCACGATCCGCCGCGTCGGGGGCACCGCCACCTACCCGGCGCGCTTCTCGCTGCTCCTCGCCGCCAACCCGTGCCCGTGCGCGAAGGCGGAGAGCGCCTGCACCTGCACCCCCGAGCGGCGCCGCGCCTACCTGGCACGGCTGTCCGGGCCGCTGCTCGACCGGCTCGACCTGCAGGTCCGGCTCAACGCCATCACCCGAGGCGAGGTGATGGCCGAGCGCGGCGGGGGCGAGACCACCGAGGTGATCGCGGCTCGGGTCCTCCGGGCACGGGCGGCCGCGGCACGACGGCTGGCGGGCACTCCCTGGCGCACCAACGCCGACGTCCCACCGACGGTCCTGGCGCGGCACTGGCCGATCGCGCGGCCGGCGTTGGAGAGCGCGGGCCGGGCGATGGACGACGGGCTGCTGACGGCCCGCGGGTTCGGTCGGGTGCAGCGGCTGGCCTGGACCCTGGCCGACCTGGACGGGCGGGACGCCCCCTCTCGACTGGACGTCGACCTGGCGCTGGGGCTGCGGCTGGGTGAGGCCTGGACGCGCCGGGTCGCGGCGTGAGCCCGGTCGGCGACGAGGAGCGCCTGGCCCGCCTGGCGCTGGCGCGCCTCGTTGAGCCCGGCTCGCGTGCGGTGCACCAGGCCCTGCAGGAGGCGCCTGCCACCGCCGTGCTCGCCCGGCTGCGAGCCGGTGATCGGCTCGACGGGCTCGGTCAGCTCGCCCTCGACGGGATCGCCGGCCGACTCGCGGGTTACCGGCCCGAGCGTGACCTCCAGCGGCTGCTCGACGACGGCGGCCGGGTGCTGTGCCCGGGTGACGACGAGTGGCCCGAACGGCTCGACTGGCCCGTCGACGCGCTCGGCGGCGACGTGAAGGACATGGCGCCTCCGTGGGTGCTCTTCGTGAGGGGTCCGCACGACCTCGGTGCCGTGGCGCGCAGCGCCGTCGCGGTGGTGGGTGCGCGGGCGGCGACCGCCTACGGCACGCACGTCGCGGGCGAGCTCGCGTTCGCCCTGGCGGAGGCCGGCGTCGCGGTCGTCTCCGGAGGCGCGTACGGCGTCGACGGGGCGGCGCACCGCAAGGCCCTCGCCGCGCAGGGCGCGCCGACCGTCGCCGTGCTGGCCTGCGGAGTGGACGTGGCCTACCCGCGAGGCCACGACCGGCTGCTCGCGCAGGTGGCCGCCGAGGGGCTGCTCGTCAGCGAGGTGCCTCCCGGCAGCGCTCCGACGAGGGTGCGCTTCCTGGTCCGCAACCGGGTGATCGCCGCCTTGACGGCCGGCACCGTGGTCGTCGAGGCGGCGGCACGCAGCGGCTCGTTGAGCACCGCCGGCCGGGCTGCTGAGCTCGGCCGCACCGTGATGGCGGTGCCGGGGCCGGTCACGTCCGCGCTGTCCACCGGGTGCCACCACCTGCTGCGTTCCGGCAAGGCGGTCTGCGTCACGGGCGCGGCGGACGTGCTCGAGCTGGTCGGAGCTGCAGGGGAGCACCTGGCCCCGCTGGTGAAGGGCCCGACCAGCCCGCGCGACGGCCTCGACGACACGGTGCGCCGGGTGCTCGACGCCGTGCCGGTGCGCTCGCCCGTCGGGGTCGCTCGCATCGCGCGCACCGCGGGCGTGTCGGCCCTGGTCGTGCAGCAGGTCCTCCCGCCGCTGCTGGTCGCCGGGCTGGTCGAGCAGCGCGACGGGGCCTGGCGGCTCACCGCGCTCGGCGCCGGCAGCGCGAGGGGCTGAGGATGCAAGGGTCGTGGGCTGCCCGTCCGGGCGTCGCCCGGGCCTGGGACCGACCGCTACTCGCACGGGTGAAGGCGGGCGTGGTGGCTTGACCGGGCGCCCGGGCTGACGCAGCGTCATGGGGTGCACGTGACGACCCAGCTCCCGGCCGCTCTCGAGCAGGCGCGCGCGGAGTTCGTCCGGCACCTGACTCTCGAGCGCGACCGCTCACCGCACACCGTCCGGGCCTACGACGGTGACCTGGGGTCGCTGCTCGAGCACGCCGCGCGGATGGGCGTCTCGGAGCCGTCCGAGCTCGACCTGACGGTGCTGCGCAGCTGGCTCGCCCGGTTGCGCACCACCGGCGCGAGTCGCGCGACGGTGGCGCGCCGCGGGTCGACGGCGCGCAGCTTCACCGCCTGGGGGCACCGTCGCGGCCTGCTCCCGACCGACCCCGGCCAGCTGCTCGCCACGCCGAAGGGCCGCCGCACGCTGCCCGAGGTGCTGCGCCCGGACGAGGCCGCCCGGCTCGTCGAGTTCACCGGCGACGAGGTGGTCGACCTGCGGGACCGGGCCGCCCTCGAGCTGCTCTACGCGACGGGCATCCGCGTCGCCGAGCTCTGCGGGCTGGACATCGACGACGTGGACGTCCACCGCCGGGTGGTGCGGGTGCTGGGCAAGGGACGCAAGGAGCGCAGCGTTCCCTACGGGATCCCGGCCCAGCGCGCCCTGGACCGCTGGCTGTCCGACGGCCGGCCGCAGTGGGCGGGAACGCGGAGCGGAGCGGCGCTGTTGCTCGGAGTGCGCGGCGGCCGGGTCGACCCTCGGACCGTCCGGGCACTGGTGCACCACCGCCTCGCCGCCGTACCCGGCGCGCCCGACCTGGGGCCGCACGGTCTGCGGCACAGCGCAGCGACACACCTTCTCGAGGGTGGCGCCGACCTGAGAAGCGTTCAGGAGCTCCTCGGCCACGCTACGCTCGCGACGACGCAGGTCTACACGCATGTCTCCATCGAGCGGTTGAGGACGAGCTATGAGCGCGCGCACCCCCGGGCCTGACGGCTCGGGCGTGGCCACCGCGGCCGCCGAGGAGGACGTGCCCGAGGTGGTCGAGGTCCCGAAGGTCCGCCGTACCGGCCGTTATGCCGGTGTCTCCGACGAGGAGCGCGCCGAGATCGAGGCCGCCATCGCGGTGCTGTGGCGCGACTACAAGGAGACCAAGGAGGAGCGGCTGCGCGAGCGGCTGATCCTGCACTACTCCCCGCTCGTGAAGTACGTCGCCGGCCGCGTCGGTGTGGGCCTGCCGCCCAACATCGAGCAGGCGGACCTGGTCTCCTACGGCATCTTCGGGCTCATCGACGCGATCGAGAAGTTCGACCTCGAGCGAGCGATCAAGTTCGAGACCTACGCGATCAGCCGCATCAAGGGCGCGATCATCGACGAGCTGCGCTCGATCGACTGGATCCCGCGCTCGGTCCGCTACAAGGCGCGCGAGGTCGAGAAGGCCTACGCCGCCCTCGAGGCCAAGCTGCACCGCTCGCCGACCGAGGCAGAGGTCGCCGAGGAGCTCGGCATCAAGCTCGAGGACCTGCACCAGATCTTCAGCCAGGTGTCCTTCGTCAACGTCGTGGCTCTCGACGAGCTGCTCACGGCGGGCGGCGAGAAGGGCGACAAGCTCTCCCTGGTCGACACCCTCGAGGACACCAAGGCCGAGGACCCGGTCGCGGCGTTCGAGACCGAGGAGACCAAGTACCTGCTGGCGAAGGCGATCAACACCCTGCCCGAGCGGGAGAAGATCGTGGTGACCCTCTACTACTACGAGGGCCTCACGCTCGCCGAGATCGGGCAGGTCCTGGGCGTCACCGAGAGCCGCATCTGCCAGATGCACACCAAGGCGGTGCTGCAGCTGCGCGGCAAGCTCGCCGATCAGAAGGACTGACCTGAAGGCGCTGCTGCTCGACCTGGACGGCACGCTGCTCGACCACCGCGCGGCGGCGTCCGCGGGCATCCGGTCCTGGCTGGCCACGCTGCTCCCCGTCGTACCCCTCGACCTGGTCGAGCGCTGGGCGGCGCTCGAGGAGCACCACGTGTCGCGCGCCGAGCGCGGCGAGGTGACCTGGCAGGAGCAGCGCCGGCACCGGCTGGCGGAGCTGTTCGCCGCGGTCGGGCTGCCCGCCGGCACCGACGACGAGCTGGACGCGCACTTCGCGGACTTCCTCACGCACTACGAGCAGGCCTGGACGGCGTACGACGACGTCGAGGAGGGCTTCGCGACCTGGCGCGCCGCGGGCGTGCGGGTCGCCGTGCTCACCAACGGCGTCAACTCCCAGCAGCGCCGCAAGCTCGCGGCGATCGGCGTGCTGGACGACGTGGAGTTCGTGGTGGCCCTCGACGACCTGGGGGTGGGCAAGCCGGACCCGCGGATGTACGCCGAGGCCTGCGCCCGGTTCGGCCTCCCGGCCGGCGAGGTCGTCTACGTCGGCGACGACGTCGTCCGCGACGCGGTCGGTGCCCACCGCGCCGGGCTCGTGGGCGTCTGGTTGGACCGGTTCGGCCTGCCGACGCCGCCCGGTGTGGACCGGGTGGTGCGCGGCCTGCACGAGGTCCTGCCGCTGCTGTCCACAGATTGACGCGCGGCCCGTTCCGCGGGCTCCCGCCTCCCTAGCGTTCGGTGCACACCGAGCGACAGGAGAGGCAGATGACGTACGACGTGAGGGTCTCCACCGGCGACGTGGCGGCGAAGGCTGCCGCGATCGCGCGGGAGGCGCACGAGATCGAGGCCCGGCTCGCGCAGCTGACGGGTCAGATGGGCGACCTGGCGCACACCTGGACCGGGGCTGCGTCGACCTCGTTCCAGGCGCTGTTCTCCGAGTGGGACCGGACCGCGCGGCAGATGAAGGCGGCTCTGGAAGGGCTGGGCCTGTCCCTCCGCGGCGCCGGCCAGGACTACGACGCCCTGGAGCAGAGGCTCACCACCCGGTTCGCGTAACCCTGTCGGGGGCTCGTTCGATGACCTCGACGATCGCGCCGCCGGCCGGACCGCCCCCCCTGGTCCGCCGGCGGCGCTGTCATGCAGGGCTGTCCTGCGGGTGGAGTCGTCCGCCGGGGCGGGTCACGTCGACGGTCGGCCCGAGGGGTCGGTCAGGTCGGCAGCGGGACCTGCACCTGCTGCACCTGGCCGGCCTGCACGAGCAGGCCCCGTCCCGGCGGTCCGGCGAAGGCCGCCGACCGCGCCAGTCGCACCCCCAGCAGCTCGCCGTGCAGGTGGCTCGTGGGCGTGAGCAGCAGCCCGGAGCGGCTCTTGCGGGCCTCCGCCGTCCAGCCGTGGAAGGCCGCGGCGAGCTCGTCCGACGACCCGGCGAGCACGACGCACCGGCCCCGGTCGGCGCTGCTGCGCAGCAGCCGATGCAGCACGTCGCCGACCGGGTGGGTCAGCAGCAGCTCGGCGTCGTCGACAAGCACCGCCAGCGGGCCGGCTGCGTTCTCGATCACCGCCTCCAGGTCGGCCGCTTCGGCGTGGGCGTCGGTCACGACGTGCAGCACGCCTGGTCGGCCGGCCAGCCCGCGCACCGGTGACGGCCGCGGCGCCAGCACCCACAGCGCGGCGCCGCCGGCGAGCAGCGACTCGCCCAGCACGGTCAGTGCGGTGGACCGCCCCGACCGCCGTGGTCCGCCGATCGTGAAGCCGGGGCCGGCCAGCGACAGGTCCACCCCGAGCCGTGAGAGCTCGTCGCCACCCACGCCCACCTCGGCCCACAGCGGACCGGTCCGCGGCGCGCCGGGCAAGGCTGTGGCGGCCGCGCGGTCCACGCGCGTCGGCAGCACGTCGACGCGGAACGGCGCGGGAGCCGGCGGCCAGCCGTGGCCCAGGCCGACCAGAGCCGCTGCCTGCGCGCCGCCCGACGGGTCGTCGGTCAGCAGAGCAACCTGAACCTCGAGGCCGCAGCCGCTGCGGAACCCCCGACCGCTCGGCACCGTCTCCGGCAGCAGCCTCGGTGACAACCCCGCGAGGGCGTAGTCACTGCGGTCGGCCAGCCGCAGGCACAGCACGTCCTCGATGGCGCCGGTCAGCTTGCCGAGCAGCGCGCTGCGGTCGCCGGTGACCACGACCCGGAGGCCGGCGCCGGGTCCCTCGCGCAGCAGGCGCAGCAGCGTCTCGGTCATCCGTCCGGCGTCGACCTCGTCGAAGGCGGCGGTGAACCCCTCCCACCTGTCGAGCAGCAGGACGAGGTACGGCAGCGGGTCCTGCCCCGACACCCGCTGCTCGGCAAGGTCCGTGAAGCCGTGGGCGGCCAGCAGGTCCTGGCGTCGGCCGACCTCGGCGGCCAGCCGGGCCAGCAAGCGGCCCGCGCGCTCGGTCTCCGCCCGTGTCACCACCGCGCCGCAGTGCGGAAGGTCGGCCACGGGCAGCAGCGCGCCGTTGCCGCAGTCCAGGGCGTACAGGTGCGCGTCCGCCGGGCTGACTCCGGCGGCGAGCGAGCCCGCCAGCGTCCGCAGCAACGTGGTCCTGCCGGACCGCGCTGTACCGACGACGAGCAGGTGGCCGCCCCGCTCGAGGTCGAGGGCTGCGGGCCGGCAGGCCTGCTCCGCCGGCCGGTCCTCGGCGCCGTAGACGATCGGGGGCAGGCCCTCCTGCGGCGCCGCGGGTCGCCGTACGCGGTCGAGGGGGAGCAGCGTCGGCAAGGGCGGCAGCCACGGGCTGCGGCTGGGTGGCAGTCCGAGCTCGCGGGCCGCGTCGGCGACCGCCGCGACGAGCACCTGCAGGTCGGTCTGCTCCTGCAGCGACGGCTCTTTGGGTGATGCCGGCGGCGGGTCGCCCACCTCGGTCCAGGGCAGCGGCCAGGCCCGAACCCGGCCGGGTGCGCCGGTCCCGGGTCGGCGACCACCCACGCGAGCGGTCTGCAGGCACGACAGCGACGCGTGCCCGGTGCGGACGTAGGCCCGGCCCGGCGTCCCGCGGCTGACGGTGGCCGCGTCCGGGGCGTCGAGCACGTCGAGCGACTCGGCTGCGTCGGTGACGCGCAGCGCGATCCGCAGCGCTGCGTTGGCGCGGATCTCCGGGCTCACCACGCCGCTCGGTCGCTGGGTCGCGAGCACCAGGTGCAGGCCGAGCGAGCGCCCGCGCTGCGCGACGCCGACCAGGCCCGGCACGAAGTCCGGGAGCTCCTCGGCCAGGGACGCGAACTCGTCGACGACGATGACGAGCCGCGCCAGCGGCCCGCGCGGTGAGCCTGCCCGCCAGTAGCCCTCGAGGTCGCTCGCTCCGGCCGCTGCGAGCAGCTGCTCGCGGTGCGTCAGCTCGGCGCTGAGCGAGGCGAGCGCCCGCGCTACCAGGTGGCCGTCGAGGTCGGTGACCAGGCCCACCACGTGCGGCAGTCGCGCGCAGTCCCGGAACGCGGCGCCGCCCTTGTAGTCGACCAGCACGAAGGTCATCGCGTCCGGCCGGTTGGCGACGGCGAGCGAGGCGACGAGGGTCTGCAGCAGCTCGGACTTGCCTGACCCGGTGGTCCCCGCCACCAGGGCGTGCGGCCCGTCGCGCTGCAGGTCGACGACGAAGGGGCCGTCGACGTCGACGCCGAGCACCGCCTCGGTGCTGCGACCCCACCGAGCGGCGACGGCAGCGCCGGTCGGCTCCGGCATGCCGAGCAGGTCGAGCAGCCGCGTCGTCGCGGGCAGTGCCGTGCGGCCCTCCTCGGCAGCGGGCTCCTGCAGCGGGGCGAGGCTGCGGGCCACCTGCTCCGCCCACCTCGCGCTGACGCCGTCGCGCCGCACGTGCCGCTGGGGCTCCTGCCCGGTACGGCGGACCTCAGCCCGTCCGGAGGGCCCGCACGTCACGACGGCGCGGCACTCCTCGGGCAGCAGCTGCTCGTGCTCGTCGAGGCACAGCAGGTGCACTCCGACCGAGGGGCCCTCGCGCAGGACCGCGGCCAGTCCCGGCAGGGCACGCAGCGCAGCGGCACCGTCGAGGACCACGAGCAGGTCCTGGCCCGGCGGTGCTGCCAGGCGGTCGCGGGTGGCGGCGGAGCGGGCCGCGACGAGCGC